>JBNKYR010000354.1:0-3295 GCA_050300995.1 Crocinitomicaceae bacterium
CAATTGGAAACAGCCATAGCATATACCCAAGACAAAAAATCACTGTAATGATAGAAGAGAAGAAATAAACAAACGAAGATGCCGCATTGCTAATCGTCGTTGAGTCTCTTATCAGAATAGTGAAAATGTGCTCTTCGCCAATCTTTTCAAATTCCCTGTATTCGATGCTTCGTAGCTTCTCGATGATCTGCATCCGTAAATTATGGATCATGCGAATAGAGTATTTTGTTACTCCGGCTGAAACCAACCACCTCAGTGATAAATAAGCAGCCAACAATCCAACAAAAATCATCAGATCCTGCGCGTGAAAAGCATAGGAGGGCTGATCCATTTTTACGATTTGCGCATTAATGAAAGCTATGATCAAACCATTCAATACCCCGCTTACGATTGTCAGCAGCACAAATGTTATGCTGAACCGTTTATTATATCTGTAGAAAAACCGAATAATACTCACTCTATCAGATTTTAGTCGCAACTTCCGAACTCAACGGATCGACCCGATGAATTCTAAGGTTTTCATTTCCATTGTAGGCTATGTGCCCAACGTATTTATTGCCAAAATTCAGTTCCATCACTTTCCAGTCCTGTTCCTCGCAATTCACCCAATCCTGGTGAATATCCATCTTGTCGAGAGGTAAGGCAATTCCCTTTCCATTTGCTTTGGCAACTGCTTCTTTCTTAGTCCAGATTTTAAAAAAATCCAATTCAAGATCACTGCTTTTCTCTAACACCGAAATGTCAACATTCGTTAAAGTCGATCGGAAATCCTCGATATTCACTTTGACTACTTCCTCCACATCAATTCCTACTCTTGAAGTCCTGGATACGGCGCATACCACGCAATTTCCGGAATGGGAAATATTAAAATCCATACCTCCTTCGATGAAGGGCCTGTTATACTTGTCAAGATGGATCAGCCCTTTATCTATGGATTCTCCTTCCAAACGCAGCGCAGTAAATAAGAGCCACCTACCCATCAAATGGCGTACGGTATCATTCAGATGGTAGAACCTGGGGCCCGAACTCACAATGCTTTCGGGGAGAGAAGCTGACAACATGCAATGCATCTCATCAAGTTGCTCAGGTAATATCCATGAATAATATACTCCGGCCATTATCGTTTCGCTAATAATTCAATTCTATCTGCAAGTCGATCACCATTTTCCATAATGAAAAAGTGATTTCCTTCCCATACTTCACTGCTAAAATCGGCCGTTGTATATTTTCTCCAGTTATCAATTTGGTCAGCGTACTTTTCCGCTTCTCCCATAACAGCATAAATAGGGATGTTTACCGGCGGAGTCAACTCGTTGTCTCCCAATTCAACCACTTGAAAATCTGCGCGGAGAATGGGCTCAAAAAAGCCAAATAATTCATCCGATTCATAAACCTCCTCCGGAATTCCACCCAATTTTCTAAGTTCCTCAATAAACTCAGGCTTCGGCAAATCGTATCTTTTTTCTTCCCGGGTGACACCAGGTCCGGGATTCCCTGTCACAAAAAGTGCCTTCGGATGCATTTGATTCCGGATCAACTTTGAACAAAGTCTTAATCCCAGAGAGGCTCCCATGCTATGACCGTATATCAGAAAATTATCTTCCTGGTATTTTTGTTGGATCTGCGCATATAAATCGTCTACGGCCTCTTTCTGAGAATAAAGTAACTTTTCTCCCATGCGCTTGCCCCTTCCCGGTAATTCCAACACCTCATAATCAAACCTTTCGAACGAACGGATAATCGGTTGAAATGAGTATTTATTTCCTCCCGCAAAGTGCAAAATAAAAAGCTTCTGTTTTTTCATACTTCTGTTCCGTTTCCCTGTCCAATCAAACCATCGCTAATGATTTGCGTCGCATGATCAATGATGGTCACTTCAAGTGGTAAATAATTCATTTTTAAATCCTTTTTTGCATACGAATTGTCGAATGTATGCCGGATCCCTGCATTGTGTTTGAGGAACATTCTGTTTCGTTTATTGAACGGTTGTTTCAGGATCAAACTTCGTTTTGAGAAGCTTTTGGTTGGGATCGGATAGATATCGCCCAGTTTTTGCCGTAAAATATCGGCAATTTCCAAATAAAAAGGAGACTTATCAAGGCATAGAATATGTCTTCCTTTTGCTTCTTTAATAAAAGCGCCGTTTATGTGAGCCCTGGCAGCATCACGTACATCGACAACCGGAACGGAAACAGGGTATACACCTAATTGTTGCGTTCCATTCAGCATGGACATCATAAAGCCAACACTTACCGAATCATTTCGATCAGATACCGAAGGTCCGAGCATGAAAGCAGGATTTATCACCACCAGATCCCAACGGTTTTGCTCCTTTGCCATTTGCCATGCCAACTCTTCCGCTTTTCGTTTCGAATATGAATACGCATCATTTTCCAATGTGCTTCTTTGGTTCCATGTCTCTTCATTTGGCGGTGAAACTACTGTTTCCAGAGCATTTGTACCATCATAGATACTTGCGCAACTTGAAGTTAAAACTACGCGTTCTACTCCGGGTGTATTATTTACCGCCTCCAAAACATTCTTCGTTCCCTCAACAGCAGGATCTACCAGTTCCTTCCGGACATCGGTGATCCCGATCGTCTGAAAAGGTGAAGCTGTATGAATCACTATTTCGCAATTGCTCATCGCCTCATCAAACACTCCTTTGTTCAGCAGATCTGCTTCAATAATTTCCAGTTTCCCATCATGAGTTTTCCCCAATTCCAACAGGTGCCCCATTTTGTCCATCCTGGATTTATCGCGAACAGTAGTCTTCACTTTAACCCCTCCTTCCAGAAGATATTTAACAATCCAGGAAGCCAGATAACCACTACCTCCCGTCACTAAAACCGTACTGTCTTTTTTTATTTCCATACTTTAAAATTCAATTTTGGCTGAAAAATTCAACCGACTCGCCATATTCGATCAATGCGTTCACCTCTTTAACGCCAATTGTATTCCAACTGAACCCTAATCTGGACAGGATCAAATCCGTTTTGATACTTGATGGAATGTAAGATAACTTCTGCCCATTGTTTTCGAGCAGTTCGTATTGCAGCGCCAACCTGCTCACGACCTCCTTGTTTTTGTCATAATGGTCCAGAAGATGTTCCATAAACTCAGGATAGCTCACTTCCTTCAACTTGTACCCTTTGCTTACTGCCCCCTCAATGAAGGTTCCAATTCGCAGAAGGTTCGGGTTCTTTATGTTGTAATTTGCATTCAACAAACCTGATTTGTTATGGATTCTTACGATCGCCTCCGAAACCTTATCGATACACGAGACTTCGAACCC
>JBNKYR010000355.1:0-3289 GCA_050300995.1 Crocinitomicaceae bacterium
GTAAATGCACACATTTGCTCGGCATCGCGTGCAAAAAAGCGATCGATGTTCTGAAAGATGAAATCACAGTTGTCACCTTCACCGATCAGTTTCGGACCTTCCACCCCAAAGAGCTTTAGTCCTACGCCAAGCGTGGTGTGCAGGTCAGGGGAAGTGGGAGTGGTATCGCTGGAGAAACGGGCAACGCATTCGTACGAATCGCCTGCAAAAATGCCGACTTTAAAAGCCGGATCAATGTCCTTGTTTACAGTGAATGTTCCGTAGGCAATGCCGTGCTGTTTTCGGAATACGGCACGCTGAGCAGGTTGCTGTCCCATTTCGATGCGGGTCTTTTGTCCCATCTCGACAAACATTTCACGGAGACGTTTGGTTATGAGTTCCATGTTTCCATCTCCTTCCCAACAGGGAACATTGTTCGCAGAAGGTTTGCCGACAGATGCCACGGATACAGGTTTGGCTGCGGCCTTTGATTTGGCCGCCTTGTTTTTTGAAGGTCCTTTTTTCATGTGTGTGGTTCTTTAAGTAAGCGTCAGGTCTAATGTCTAACAGTCTAATACCTGATTCCTAATTCCTGATACCTGATACCTGACTTCCCAAATGTACCCAAATCAAAAGAGGCCGGGTATTGAATAAATACCCGATCTACCGGGTATAAATACCTGATTTCCGATTGCTCGAAATACAGCACGTTTTATCTTTTTCGCACGACGTCGCCGTTGACGTACTGGTACAGAGTGTGATGTTTGGTGTACAACAGCCCGGTTATGGTCATCTGCTGTTGAAGAACAAATTGCTTTGTCAAAACGATCTTCTTCTCGCTTTGGCAGTGCAGCAGGTCATCCCGGCCGTCGAGGCATCAGCCGATTCAGCGTAGCGCCGATTTGCAATCCGCGCGAATTTCATAGCGTGTCTATTAACTGGCAGGCTTAATTAAAAATCGGGCCGTAAATGGCGAATTCCCGGTTCTTGCCAACCGCCCAGGCAACGTTGCCGTAATCGAAGTGCCAGAACTCTTTCAGGCTGACCACAAAATCTTCCCGTTCGAAGAGGAGAAGAAGGAGTTCCCGGTTCATACGGGCTTCCTTACTGATGTTGGGATGGAACGGGTAACATTCTACTCCCAGCTCAATACTTTCGCCATCGTTGACCCCGAAATCGAGGATTTTTTTTGTGTGGTGATCGTAGATCAAAACGTCAACTGCGCCCCCGGTGGAATGCATCGATTGTTTTTCGGACGCTACGAAATGGGAGATGATTGCGTTGATTTGCGCCTCTGTTTTTTCGGGGTGTTGGCGGACCAGAAGTTCACGCCGGTTTTCCCGCAATTGTCGCTGATGTTCATGTGAACGCCAGCCGGATCGGATGTAAAGCGCCATTTCCTGCGACAATAGTGTGTCGTTGATCCGGTGCAGTTTCGCGGCGACTTCCTCACGTACAAGAAATTCATACCCTTCGAAGAAGGATGGTTCGTAGACAAATTGAGCATCGGTTTCGTTCAACCGCACGAGGGAAGAGTTATCATCCTTTACGGGCATTTTGAACATGCGTTTTTCGCGCAGCAGGCTTTCATCTTTTACAGCCAGGCAATAGTCTATTGCTGATTGAGCTTTCATAGAAAAGGTAGTGGGATTTAATTGTCTCAGGCCCCAAGTTGCTTGCGCTGAAGCCCGGGAAAGGTTGCGTACAGGGTTCGGATAATTTTTGAGCAGCCCATGGTAAGTACATCAGTAACCGGAACCAGAAGCAGTTTTTCATATGCTTCGATGGTGGCATCTACTTCTGAAGAGCTCATGCGCTCGTGGTTGAGGGTAACCGCCATCACTTTACTTCCGGAGAACAATTCGATCAGAGCGATCTCTTCGGATATGGTGGGCATGACAAATTCCGGGAAGTCGCCGTGGAGCATTCGTTTTGGAGGATGCTGCAGAATGATCATGTCCGGGAGTGCTCCTTTGACAATTGCACAGGATGAAGTGTAGGACGGGTGGCTCAGAGAACCTTGTCCCTCCACAACAATGATATCCGGATCTTCACTGATAAAGGCATTGTAAATGGCATGTTCCACTTCCCCCGATGCATGTCCGGAACTGAGCATGTCTACGGCCACCCCATGCCGGGCGCCCTGGAGCAACCCTGTTTGTCCGGTGGCAATAAAAACGGCTTTAACTCCTTCTTCTTTTAATTCGCGCACTAGTTGAACTGCAGTGGTTCTCTTTCCTGAAGCACATCCGGTCCCAAGAACCACAACAACGGGTACGGTTACTTTTAGAATTTTACCCGAAAAAGAATGAAGATGTCTGCGGGCCGGTGGTTTCCGGACGTCGATGAGTCGGACGCCAAAGGTTCTGGCCAATGATTTAAGTTCCGTGTCGTCGGAAAGAAACTCCGTCAGCCCGGAAACGATGTCCAGTCCGAAACTGATGGCGGAAATGATCATGGCCCGTTCGTTCAGGCTGAGAAAGCCACTGGAGGCAATTCCGAAAATCAGGCAGGTAGGAGGTTCCGTTGAAAAACGTACGGCTTCATTTAAATTCTCGTAGATGCCAATTCCGTTGGGTGTTCCGTCAAGAACCGTTCCCGAATCCTGACCCTGTCGGTGACTGTCAATGATACCGAGTATCGTAAATCGTTCGGAGTGCCGGATGAGTCCATGGGCTACTTTCCCGTCGGTGCGGCCAAACTCGCCTTCACAATAGATCAGGGCGGCTTCGCCAGATCCGTCAGGCATCATCCGAGTTCCCTTTTTTCCTGGATAGACATGAGTTCTCTTTCGAAATACACCAGTTCCGTGGCGTCAGAATCATCCACGAGTTTGCAGTAGTATATATTGGCTACAAATCTGCGGATGATCAGCAGTTCATCCGGGATTGCTCTGGCAAAAACCGTTGTGCCCACTTTGTACTTACCTTCCGGATCTTTCATGAATCAATACTTGAATTAAGTTTTTCGCTCTTTTTGGCGGCTTTGGCTGCACGCTTTTCCTTCAGGTTCGATTGAGGGGGCGTTTTCCCGCTACCTGATTTGCCTTGTTTCTTTTTCGACATGTATGTTTGTTTATTTGGCTGAAATAGCCGTCATTCACGCAAGGTACCTTCTAAAGGAAGGCAACGTATTACATGCCGTGGGAAGATTCATACATATATCACAGGTTTTCCAGGTTTTTCGATTTCGCCTGTTTGAGTTGTCTGTAATAGGAAGGTGTCAATCCGGTGATCTTTTTGAATTGCGTGGAAAGATGGGCCGCGCTGCTGTAGTTGACGCGGAAGGCGATCTCCGTCAGGGTAAAGTC
>JBNKYR010000356.1:0-3287 GCA_050300995.1 Crocinitomicaceae bacterium
GTTCAGCCGAATCAAAAAGCCGAAACTGCGCAGGAATTCGGGTTTATAAAGTTTGGATCACGAGTGGACGTGATCGTTCCTATTGATAGCCAAATAAATGTTAAAATCGGTGACAAGGTAAAAGGAAGGCTCACAAAATTGGGAGAACTGGTATAAAATTTTTAATTTCGAAGAACAACAATCAATCGAACAGATAAAATGAAAAAGGTATTATTTGCTCTGGCGTTGACAATGATGGCAGGAACCGTAGCTAACAGCTATGCAGCCACGACTTCAACGTCTGCTACCGAATTGGTAAAGAAAGATAAGGATAAGAAGAAAAAGAAGGACAAGAAGAAGAAAGGTTCATGCTGCTCTTCCGAGAAATCAGCAGCTCAGTCAGGGTCTTGCTCAGGTTCTTCTCATTCTACCACACAATCTTCATGTTGTTCGAAGAAGAAGTAATTCTTTGAAGACAATGAAAGAGGCTACCTTACTGGGTAGCCTCTTTTGTTTTGTACACTTTCCCCTTTCATATCGGGCCATCCGTATTAAAATCCGGGAATTCCTTTGCACCATTAGCGCTATAAATCTGTCGCTTATGTAACCTAAGTTACACAAGTAAACCCACGATTCTTGCACTTTACACGTCAAGACTGTCGAAAGACCATTGCTACTTACAAACTACACCAAATTGAACGCCAATCAAATAGGTCAGGTCCTACAACTTCTTTCTGAATACAAAACTGATAAATCGTTGACTTCCGAAGAAAAGGAAGCCAAAATCAATCAGGCAATCGGTGAATTAACTGTATTGCTTGCCGAAAGCAAAGAAGCAAAACTCCTCGAAAACTACTACGAGAGGTTCTTTGAGAATTCTCCGGATGCTACAATCATTCACGATTTTGACCACATCTCCAATGCAAACGAGGCTTTTTTGCAGATGTTCGGCTATGATTCAAAAACAGAAATCATTGGTAAAAACCCAATGGAACTGCTGTTTCATGATGATC
Source organism: Crocinitomicaceae bacterium (assembly GCA_050300995.1). GTDB lineage: Bacteria > Bacteroidota > Bacteroidia > Flavobacteriales_D > Crocinitomicaceae > UBA4466. The sequence continues at coordinate 993 of JBNKYR010000356.1, forward strand.
CATTGATTATAACCGAAACATATAAAAAGCTAAAGAAAGGAACACCTGTTTTTGTCCCTGTCTGCCTTTGCGCGAAAAAAAGCGGAGAACCAATTTATGTCGAATTTCACATATCTCCGATCAATATCAACGGTAAAAAACGATTGCAAATCGTATTGAGAGACATCACCCAGCAAAAGGCAATGGAAGATGAGTTGTTACTCATGAATGAACTGTTGACCAAAACGGAAAAGCTTGCACATTTCGGAAGTTGGTACTGGGATATTTCCAGAGATTTTATGGTTTGGTCCGATGAGGCATGCGCCATTTTTGGCGTGGATAAAAAAAACCACAAACCCACTAAGGAGACATGGCTCTCAACCGTTCATCCCGAAGATGTAAAAAAAATACGACAGGGGGTTACCGATCTGTTGAGCGGGAAGAAAAAGGAATCCATTTCCGAATACCGCATCACCCTCCCAGATGGGCGACAACGTCTTATAAAATCATGGGTTCGGACAGAAAAGGAAAAAAACGGAAAGCCCACAACCCTGTTCGGTGCCACTCTTGATATTACCGAACAACGAAGCCACGAAATAAAGGACACGATTGTCAAAACAGTTTCCAATGAAATCAATTTGACGATTACAGTTGAAAGCTTTTGTAAATTCGTTTACAATGAACTTCAGCGGTTAAAACCTTTTGCGAATCTGTATCTCTCCTTATTCGACAAGGAAACTTCGGAACTGCATTTTCTTTTCTATGCAAAAGATCACAAAATAGTTGAGCAACCACCCAAATCCAGAAAATCCGGAAAAGGATTGTCGGAACAAGTTATTGAAAGCAAAAAAGGGCTGCGCCTTAGCGGTGAAGAGCTTCTTGAATTTCACAAAAAGAACAAGTTGGAAATCTATGGCTCCGCAGCCAAATCATGGATGGGTGTTCCGGTGCTTTCCGAAGGTCAGGCCATTGGTGTATTAGCTGCTCAGGATTTCGAAAAAGCGAAATACTTTACGGACCAGGATTTTGAACTGTTAAAACTCATTGGCTCTCAAATCGGGCGCTTAATGGAGCGACAGAAAAATGAATATGAAATCGCCAAATTCGAGAGCTTTTTTAATATTTCTTCCGATTTTCTCTGCATTGCCAGCATGGACGGTTTTTTCAAAAAAGTCAATCATGTATTTATTGAGGAATTAGGTTACCCGGAAGAAGAACTACTTTCCACCCCTCTTCTGCAATTTGTACACAAAGACGATCATATCAGTACGGCTAATGAAGTTGATAAACTTTCCAAAGGGATCCCTATCAAAAACTTCATTAACCGATACCGATGCAAAGACAATTCATACAAATGGCTGATGTGGGGTGCTGTCGTCGACCCCAGAACCAAACAGATCTTTGCTGCAGGAAAAGACATCACTGATCAGGTGAAATCACAAAAGATCTTGAGCTCGCTGACCACCATTCAGGAAAATTTTATCGCAGAGAAAAATTCTGAGGCAGCTTTTGAAGAAATGCTGGAAACCCTTCTTGAAGTAACATGGAGTGAATACGGATTTATCGGAGAAATTCTGAATGACGAGAATGGCCCTTATTTGAAAACACATGTCATTTCCAATATTGCCTGGGACAAAGAGACTTCCGAGTTTTATGATAAGCACGCCGCAGATGGTCTCGAATTCAGAAACATGAAAACACTGTTTGGCAAGGTGATCACCACAGGAAAGCCCGTCATCGCCAACCAGCCTGCGAACGATCCCAGAAGTGGCGGGTTGCCAAAAAACCACCCTGCAATGAGTTGTTTTTTAGGGCTTCCTTTTTTCCAGGGAGAAAATTTACTCGGGATGGTTGGAATCGCCAACAAACCGGGCGGGTATAATCAGCAAGACATCGAATTGCTTGCCCCCTTTCTTTCTACATGCGCAACACTCATCGAAGCCAGAAAGAATGCTCTTGAAAAGAGAGAAGCGGAAAAAATCGCCCGAAAATATTCAGATATCGTACTGCATTCGAGTGATGCTATTTTCAGTTCCGATCCGGACGGAATCATTGCCAGCTGGAATTCCGGAGCGGAACAACTATTCGGATACTCCCCTGAAGAGATCATTGGACACCATATCAGTGAACTCGGTCCCGAATCACTCCGTGAAGAACACATGGAATTACTAAAAGAAATCTACACCGGAAGAAAGGAGGAAGGCTACGAGACTTTTCAAATACGAAAGAACGGTGAATTAGTGGCCGTCAATATGTCGGTCTTTCCACTCATCGATGACAGGGGAAACATCACCGGAGTCTCCAGCATTCTACGTG
>JBNKYR010000357.1:0-3284 GCA_050300995.1 Crocinitomicaceae bacterium
GACCGTGTCAGATTACCGGTGCGTACGGAATTTGAGGAAAGCATGGTTTTTCGTAACTTGAAGCAAAACAACTGCTATGAACAAAATTCTACTCCCCCTTTTTCTATTTTTTATCGGCTCGATTTCCGCACAAACAATTACCTACGACATTCCGATTGATTCAACCATCGGGCTTTCGCTGACCAGCGGTGATATCTGCACGGCGCCGTTTACCACGGAAGAGGCCAAACAAACTTCCATCGGGAATTCCTGGGGTGGTACATGGACCAGCATCAATCCGGGAACAGCCGTAAGTGTGGAAGTGCAACTGATGTTTTCCATTTCGGACAATCCGGCGGACTACCCCACCACGTTGAACGGCACAGCCAACAACATGGTAAATTCCGGAGCCGCTGTGAACTGCGCAACAGGTTCTCTCCTCACATGGACACTCAATCCGGCCAGTTATAATTCCGGTGGCGTGAATACCTTTCTGGTGGATTATTCAGGGTCGTCGATCATTAACCAGGTCGATAATCTTCCATTTGCGAACGATCCCTACCTTCGTGTTACAATAACCTACGCCGGACTCGGTTTGGAAGACCTGTCAAATACTCCGGCAAAACTGATCAGAATCACGGATCTGACCGGACGTGAAGTGAAACCGGAAACATGTCCGAGTCAACCGCTTTTGTATGTGTATGAAGATGGAACCGTAAAACGGGTTTTCCGTACGGCACTTTAGCGAACAAGCTGCACGAAGCCGTGTAATTCCACGGCTTCTTTCCCCGAAATATCGTCGTAGATCACTTTCCAGAAGTAGGTTCCTTCCGGACATTTTGTACCGTTTACGGTTCCGTCCCATCCCGAACCCGGGTCAGAGGCTGTAAACATTCGTTCACCCCAACGGTTAAATACAATCAGTTCATATTCTTTGATCCCGATCGCTTCCCAGGGAAAGAAAAGATCATTGGTCTGATCACCGTTCGGCGTAAATACATTGGGCATTTTCAGACGTGGAGAACAATCTTCAAAGATGACTTCCATCGAATCGATGCCCGATCCGCAGGCATTCGTGATTTGTAGCGTATAGACACCTGATGCAGAGGCTGTGTAGGAAAAATCCGTTGAGCCGTCCTGCCAGAGGTACTGCCCGACGTCACTTGGGTACAGTTTCGTACCGATACCGGCACATAAAGTACGATCCGGCCCTAGGTTCACGTAGGGTGCTCCGAGTATGCTGATTCCAATTGTATCTGTAGCCGTACCCCAGGCATTGCTTACTTCCACCCAATAAATCCCCGCCTGTGTGGCGTAATAGACAGAATCCGTAGAACCGTCCTGCCACAGGTAATTTGACCCCGGATAGTAAGCGTTCAGTGTTACCGTATCACCTTCGCAGATCGTGAAATCGGGGCCGAGATCAACTTCCGGTGGTAAAGGATCTACAAAATGAATACTGTCGATTCCCATTCGCAAAGCACCTGTTGCATCAATTTCCGATGTCTCAATGTTTGCATCATCATCGTATGGAATGAACTTGATCGTATGGGTAGTCGCCGTTGCCACAAAAGGAACTTTCCGAAACTCCCACTCCAGCAAAGTACTGTTGTAGGCAATGGTCGACGTACTCGGCAAGGTGGTTGTCAGCAGCACGTTATCCACGTAAACCTTCCACGAACCCTTCGGATCTATGCAGTTTTTCTGTTGCACCACACACTGGTAAAACCCGATCTGGTAAACTTCACCAGGCGTAAAGCCCGTTACTTCCTGCTGAATTCCCTCGTGCCAGATCAAGGGATTTCCGCCACTGAATCCCGCGTGTAAGCCTGTACAAAATGTGGTTCCCGAATAAGGGACCCCTGCAATTCCATCCGTCATGCTCGGTGAAGTAGCATCTGCAATGTCGACCGTGGCCTGAATAGCTGCAGTTGCAGTACAAGCCGGATCGGTGAACGGAATGGCCTCCCAGCCAAAAGGAATGCTGGTAAAATCAACTGTGCCGTTCATGTCGCCATTCACAAACGTTTGCGCCCTACTGCCAAACGACAGCATCTGGAGCACCATGAGGCCAGTGATTTTCAAGCGGTTGTTCATAGACCGTTTCCAACAGTATAGACGTATAAGTTACGGAAAAGGTGGATTGCCCGCATTTACGTTCTACCTGCGGACGGGATTTAGGAACAACGGACTATCAGCTATTTAACCGGCAGATGAAGCTTCATTCCTCCGGGTTCGAATGTTGCCTGATCCAGGTGCCCCATCTTCGAGTGATCGGCGGTGATCAGGTGCATGTGCAGAAAAGAATCGTGATGTGTAAACACTCCCTGATGGTCCGTGGAGAAAAAACCAATGATTTCCACGGTTTCATCTTCCAAAGCATAATTGGTCTGACCCTGATGGGCTTCCTGGGGAGAACTGACCTTTGTTCCCTCCGGCAGGTTCTGGATGTGGATCTCAGCCGCCGGAATCATTCCTGTAAGTTTGAATGCAAAAGGCCGTTTCCAATCTTTCGTTTCCCCGTCGATGTAGGCCTCCAGGTCTTTGAGGTCTTTCACCGTTGCGGGAAGGTCGGAAGTTTTCCATGTGGTCACACTTCCGTAAACAAAGAACGGCGCCTCTACCGAAGGGACCTCACTGACTTCCATGGTGGAATCAGACAGGACCTTCGAAACGAAGATCTTGCCGTCATTGATCAGAATCTCTCCGGTCAAAAAACTCACCGGGCCCAATCCGTACTGACCCTTCATCCCGGAAATCGTATCCAGACGAATAACGCCCCCCAGCTCTCCTTTCCACATCACATTTTTCATCGCCCCGGCTATCCGAATATCGGGATAAACTTCTTCCATCGCCAAAGGTTGATCCTCCCGAACACCGGAAGTACACCGGACGACAAATGTCGCGATGAAACAAAGGAAAATGATGGATAAAGTTTTCATGCAGCCAAAATTCTACTGCACCAACACACTGATCCCCGAATAGAATTTTTCCGTTTCGGGCTGATACATCAATTCTTTAATGCTTGTATAAGGGATAAACATATCCAGACCCGATCCATCCTTGATACGCAGGGAGTGTTCCATGGCCGTAAGTGTAGTCGTCGCTGCATCGAAATTCACATTATCTTTTGCAAAATCGTTTGCCGATGCATTGTAGTCAATTTTTCGGGTAACAAACACTTTCTGTGCGGAAGAAGGAGCATGTGCGGAAATAAAGGACTGCACCTCGCTTTTGGAAATCTGGCTCATCGCCTGAAAAGAAAATGTCAGCACTACGGCCAGACAAAACAGAAGTCGTGAAGT
>JBNKYR010000358.1:0-3282 GCA_050300995.1 Crocinitomicaceae bacterium
AGGTAACGTTCTGTTGTCTGGCTTTCTATCTTATTTCCTGCAACGAATGTAGGGAGGGTAGGCCGCGTGTGCTTGCACACAACTCAAAAATCAATAAAACCGATTGTTTTAAAAAGTAGAATTATGAGAAGAGTTTTCTTACTCATTGGTTTGGGTGCACTGATGCTGCATTCAAGTTGTGAATCAAAGAATCATGAAAAGGCAGAGGAAACCAAATTTTTGGTAACCAGTCCTATTAAAAAAGACACGCTCGTAACAAGGGATTATGTGTGCCAGATTCACTCAATACAACATATTGAGCTGCGAGCCCTTGAAAAGGGTTACCTGGAAAAAATCTATGTAGATGAAGGTCAGCGTGTGAAGAAAGGGCAGATGATGTTCCAGATCATGCCAATGCTCTACAACGCGGAAAAGCAAAAAGCAGAAGCGGAGGCTAAATTCGCGGAGATCGAGTACCAGAATGCGAAGTCACTGGCGGAGAAGAACATCATTTCCGAAAATGAATTGGCCCTGGTGAAGGCAAAATACGACAAGGCGAAGGCGGAATTGTCACTGGCTCAGGTACACCTTGGGTTTACTGAGATTCATGCACCGTTTGATGGGATCATGGACCGTTTTCAGGTACGACAGGGAAGTCTTCTCGACGAAGGGGATCTGCTGACAACTCTTTCGGACAACTCCGAAATGTGGGTGTATTTCAACGTGCCCGAGGCGGAGTACCTAAACTATATGAGTAGTAAACATTCGGACAGCACTATGAAAGTGAAACTGTTGATGGCCAACAATAAGTTGTTTAAGCACACAGGAGAGGTGAGAACGATTGAGGCGGATTTCAACAATGAAACCGGTAACATTGCGTTCAGGGCAACATTCCCGAACCCTGAAGGTTTATTGCGACATGGTGAAACGGGTAGTGTTAAGATTGAAACGCAACTTAAGGACGCTTTGCTGATCCCGCAAAAATCCACGTTTGAAGTACTTGATAAGGTCTATGTTTTCGTAATCGACAAAGACAATATCGTAAGAACCAGACATATTGTCATTGGTGAAGAATTGCCACACCTGTTCGAGGTCAGAAAAGGACTTAAAGAAGGAGACAAGATTCTTCTGGAGGGAATACGTAAAGTAAAGGCCGGAGAAAAAATACAATACGAATTTCAGGATCCGAAGTCGGTTATCAATCATTTGGAATTGTACGCCGAATAATAGAAAAAACTCAGATCATGTTTAGAAATATTATACACAGGCCAGTATTGGCCATTGTGATTTCGGTTATCATTGTCTTTACGGGAACGTTGGCAATTAAGCAATTGCCCACCTCGCAGTTCCCGCAAATTGCGCCGACTACCGTTAACATCTTCATTGCCTATCCTGGATCGAGTGCGGATGTATTGGTGAAATCGACGCTGATTACCCTGGAAAATGCCCTTAATGGGGTGCAGGGCATGCGCTACATTGCGACAGACGCGACCAGTGCCGGTGAGGCTACGATCAGGGTTATTTTTGAGCCTGGAACCGATCCGAACGTCGCAACGATGAGGGTCAAGGTAAGGGTCGACCAGGTAATGCCGCTTTTGCCGGATCTGGTGCAAAGGGAAGGGGTAATTATTACACCGATCCAGCCGAGTATGTTGATGTATGTCAACCTGTACAGCACCGATAAAAATCTGGATGAAAAATTCCTGTACAATTACGCCAACGTAAAAATGATTCCCGAGATCAACCGGATCACGGGTGTGGCGCGTTCGCAGATTCTTGGTAGCCGTACCTATGCGATGCGTGTATGGCTGAAGCCTGATCGGATGCGTGCTTACAACATTTCGATCGATGAAGTGATGGATGCGATGGGTGAGCAGAGTATCATCGGTAGGCCCGGTCGTATCGGGCAAAGTTCCGGTATTGCTGCCCAATCGCTGGAATATGTGTTGACATACAAAGGCCGATTCAGTGAACCGGAGGAATACGAAGACAATATCATTATTCGGGCAAATGCCGAAGGGGAAAGTATTCATCTCGGAGATATTGCCCATGTAGAGTTGGGAAGTGAATTCTTTGATATCTACTCCAACCTTGACGGCCATGCTTCTGCCGCAATCGTATTGAAGCAGAACTATGGAAGTAATGCAACAGAAGTCATTGAGAATATCAAGGAAAAACTGGAGGAGATGAAAGAGGATTTTCCTCCGGGAATTGACTACAAGATCAGTTATGACGTATCTCAGTTCCTCGATGCTTCCATTGAGCAGGTGTTGCATACCTTACGGGATGCCTTCATTCTGGTAGCGTTGGTTGTGTTCATCTTTCTGGGCGACTGGAGGTCAACGCTGATCCCGATCCTCGCGGTTCCGGTGTCATTGATCGGTGCATTCTTCGTGATGCAAATGTTTGGGTTGTCCATTAACCTGATCACCCTCTTCGCGCTGGTATTGGCAATCGGTATTGTAGTCGATGATGCGATCGTGGTGGTGGAAGCCGTTCACGCAAAAATGGAAACGGAACATCTGTCGCCTTACAATGCGGTGAAGAAAGTAATGAGTGAGATCAGCGGTGCGATTATCGCAATTACGCTGGTCATGGTATCGGTATTCGTGCCAATTGCCTTCATGTCAGGTCCTGTCGGTACGTTCTATCGTCAGTTCTCCATTACCATGGCGAGTTCGATCATTCTCTCAGCAATTATCGCCCTTACCCTTACACCGGTATTGTGCGCAATGATCCTGAAAAACAATCATGGCAAAAAGCGAAGAAGAACGCCGGTGAATATGTTCATCGATTGGTTCAACCGCAGATTTGATAAGCTGACCGGAAGGTATGTTAGTCTGTTGAGGCGGATCGTGAACCGACGTATCGTTACCTTCCTGATACTTCTGGTTTTCGGATTGGGAATTGTATTTGAGAACAAGGTGGTTCCATCAGGGTTTATCCCGGGTGAAGATCAGGGAACGATCTATGCGATCATTCAAACACCTCCGGGAGCGACCCTGGAGCGAACCAACCAGGTTTCACGTGAGCTGCAGGATATCTGTGAGCACATTGACGGGATCGAGTCCGTGTCTTCACTGGCCGGATATGAGATCATGACCGAAGGTCGCGGCTCCAACGCCGGAACCTGCTTGATCAATCTCAAGAATTGGTCTGAACGCAGCCAGTCCGTGCATGAGATTATGGAAGAACTGGAAGAGAAGGCTAAGGAAATACCTCAGGGGGTCATTGAATTCTTCGAACCGCCTGCAGTTCCGGGATTTGGTTCATCCGCTGGTTTTTCGCTTCGCCTGCTGGATA
>JBNKYR010000359.1:0-3274 GCA_050300995.1 Crocinitomicaceae bacterium
CAACAGTATCAATCTTAACAGTTCATACAAGTTTCCAAAGCGGTTGTATGACATGTTCCTTGATTCAAGGGGGAAACTCAAGTCGAAATATTCAGGATACCAATTAATTACAGAGTAAGATGAACAGAATTCTATCGACAATTGCATGCCTTATACTTTTTGCGGCCACCGGATTCGGTCAGGTGGACCAGCAAAGTATCTCCGATAACCTGGAGGGGAGCGGACTTTTCGGCGGGGCTTTTATTCCAATGCCATTGGTTGATAACCCGACAATCGATCCATTACGGAAGAGGGTATTGAATGCAAGGGCACAAATCTCACTGACGGTGGATGAACTGTTCAAGTTGGGGGATGACGGAACAGGTGGCTTGCCATTGGATGAATTAACGGTAGATGTCACATTTACGGCCTACAATGGCGGTAGCCCGGTGACTTCACTTACCCAAACGCACACGCTTACCGTGAGCTCGGAGGAGGCTTATGCCATGGTAAACATTGATCTTACCAATGCGGTTGCGAATCAGGATATTGATCTGATCCGCGTGGATGTGAACAGCGCTCCGGTTGTGAATGCCCTTCCTGAGCTTGCCACCTACATTTCTGAAAAGCAAATTCTTTCATTGGATTATTTCTGCAATTATGGTGTGGATGTAAGGACAGAGATCGGTGCCAGCGTGACAATGACTTCAGGTCCGGCGGTGGTTCCTCCGGCTTCAGTAACAGTCAATTCACGGATCAAGTCTTTCCAGTGGACTCCTGCTTACAACTATCCCAATTATGAAATCCAATTGTTGAAGTTGGAGAACATCAATCCGGCAAACGTGGTGGAAGAAGCAATCACGGCGAATGTGGATTGGGATCGTGCATTGAAAATCGAGACGACAAAGGATGCCACATCACTGACCATTACGGTTGCGGAAGGAACAGGATTCTATATCTGGCGGGTGCGCCCGATCGGGAATTACTACGATGGTGGTTTTTCAGATGCGCGCAACTGGGGACAATGGTCCGATGCATCGACCTGGAACGCACTTGAGAATTCCGGAAACCCGATTAATCTGAACCTTGGTTCTTCAGTGCCATACTTCTTCTTCCTGTACGATCCGGATGATGAGAAGAACTGGATGTACAATCGGGTAATTGTTGAGGACAATAAAACCGGCGAAGGAATGGTCTATGCGAATGGATTGTTGCAAACCGTGCAGTCGCAGGCGTATTCTTCTACGACCGGAAAATCACTGATCTCACAAACGGTCATGGACTATTTAGGTCGGCCATCGCTTTCTACGCTTCCGGTTCCGAAATCAAACGGTGGACTGGACGGGTATGAGGATCAGTTCTTCCTGAATGCTTCAAGCGGGCTTTATACTGCCGACGATTTTGATAACGATCTGAATTTTGACAACCCATCGCTGGCAGAACAATCGACTTCTGCGTTTTCGTACTACTCATCGTCAAACCCACAGGAAAATATTCCGGATGCACAAGGATATCCGTACACGCGCACAAAATATCTGCCGGATGGATCGGGACGTGTTGTAGAAGCATCCGGCGTTGGTGCAATGCATGCCATTGGCACTGACAAGACGAGTAAGATTTTCTATGCGACCCCTTCGGATGATGAGTTGATCGCCATTTTTGGAGATGAGGCTCCTCAGGCGGAAAACATTCTGAAGACCATTTCGATTGATCCGAATGGTACGGCGAATATCGCTTATACAACAATTGAGGGGGTTACCATTGCCACGGCGGTGAGTTCAGTCACTCCGACGAACCTCCAGCCAATTGACAATCCGGGAAATAATGGCACATTGGCGATGAACGTGAAAAGTGTGGCTACCGTAAACACTTACGCGGACCAGAAGATCATTAGCAGTGAAACCTTTGCCCTGCCACAGTCAACTGACATCACGATCGATTACTTTACGGATTGTAATTCGGGTTTTGGAAGCGGATGTGATGCAGGTGATTGTGAATTCTCGTTGCAGTTCATCATTTCAGAATTGGCAACCGGAAAAACGATTGTTTCTAACGTATTTACCAATCTCTCGCAATATCCGTGTTCTTCTCCGATTCCATCCCTTGAATTTACCTGGGGTACTTCAGATGTGATCCCTGGAGCTGTCTACACCAACGGAAATGTGGTGACGCTGCCAAGAGGTAACTGGAAAGTGCAAAAAGTGATTGCATCCGGCGTTAACCTGAATCAGGTAGCGGACGTTTCGGAAAGTCAGTTGTATCTCGGACCACTTGTTGACCTGGTTGCAGGTTGGATGGCAGGTGCTTCCAGTGAGGCAGCATTGGATGATTTCACGCTGATGTTGAACACTTTGATCACAAACCTGGAAAATGCACACAGCAGTGCTACCGGTAGCTTCGATTCTCCGGGATATCAGGCGGTTTTTGACACGCCTTATTTCCAGAATCTGGTGACTGAATACGGATTCCCGGATGACTATGTCTTTAATCCCGACTATACACTTTCGTTTGGACTTCTGGATCCGAATGACCCGAATTCCGGATCGGATCCCGGTCAAATTGTTTTTTCTGCTGCTTGCTGTGAAAATCTTGGGGTAACTCTCCCTGAAAAAGAAAAATATCCGGTTTGTGAGTCTATCGAAGCTGCCATGCAGGGAGGTAATCTTACAGAAGCGGATGTTCTGTTTTCCGATCTGTTTAGTCAACTGTATCAGGAAATCATCTACGAACCGCTTGTTGAAGCGGGAGAAGATCCCAACCTGATCCCATCTTATGATTCGGATTGGATGAATGCTTCAGCTGGTTTCTCAATCAATACGGTGGGCGATCCCAATAATCCTGCGGATCCGTTTACGACGCAAATGGATGGCATGATCTATCACATGCTCACCGATCAGTATTTCACGGGAAATGCATACAAGAATGGCGCAAGCCAATGGGTTTGGGATATGGGTGGTACCGAAACACCGGTTTATTCAACCACAGGTAACCTGATTCCGACATACGCTACTGAGGATATGTACGGACCTTACTATGTCTGCGACGAGTTGTACGAGTGCTGGTATGCGAGTGTAAGGGCCTACTATGAACTGAGAAAAAATAACGGAGATTCATACAATATTTACGATGCTGTCAATCAGGACAAGGAAGATGAGGAAGACGCAGCACCTGGTACGGATTCATCCGGGACGCATGCCGATGACCCGAACAGTGCAGATGCTGACCCAAGTATTCTGGATCAGTTGGTAAGTTTTATTATTTCTAAGAAAATGAAGAAGTTTTCCGATGAAAGTAA
>JBNKYR010000360.1:0-3260 GCA_050300995.1 Crocinitomicaceae bacterium
GCCGTTGATGTAGGCTTTTGCCAGGTAGAAATTGTTTTCTGCGATCACGCCCTTCAGGTAAGCTGCCTGATCTTTGTCAGGATCGCCTTCCACCTTCATGTCGTCGATGTAGCCTAGGTCTACCAACTGCTGAAGTGCAGCTTCGTTGGTAGCTGCATCCACCTTCGATTTCATCACCAGCTCCCCTCCGAACTTATCTACTTTCTCCCAGCTATCGATGTACTTCACTTCCTTCGGCTGTTCGTAAATATCTGTCAGCGGTTTTCCGTGCATGTTTCGTCCGACCGGAAGATCGAACATCGTTAGCAAGGTTGGCGTGATATCCAGAATACTCGCACCATAAATGCGCTCTCCTTTTTTGATTCCGGGACCCTTCGCAACGAATATGCCGAACGGTGCGTGCTCCACTGCCGGTCCAGAAGGAACCTGCGGAATATGTGTCGGACGTAGATGGTCCGAATGGAACCCGTGATCGGAAGCGATCACAATGGTGGTGTCATCATCAATAATGTTCAACAGGCGCTCGAGCATCATGTCGTGGAAGACATATGCGCCGATCACCACATCCTTGAACAATTCAAATGCTTCTTCATCCAGGCCCTCCATTTTCGGCGGGTGGAATTTCATGAAGGCATGCGAGAAGTGGTCGATCGCATCGTGATACACGGCTGTGAAATCCCATTCTTCCGTTTCCATCAATTCGGTGCAGGCTGCATGAATGGATGAAGCATGTCCCAGGAACTTCTGGATCACGGTGAGACGTTTATCTTCTTTCTTGTCAAGTTTTACGGCTTGCGGAACGAAAGGCATGATCAGGTTTCCGGTAATCTCGTGCGGGTGTACACGCAGCGCTTTCAAACGCTCCACAATGCGCTCCGGATAGATGGTTCCTTCGGCCATGTCCCAATCGTTCATGTCCATGATCTCCTTTCCTTTCTTTTCCTGCTGAAAAAGATTGGACACCATGCATCCGTTGATGGATTCCACAGGATTACTTGGCCACCATCCGATGATGTTCGACTTGTAGCCTTCCATCGTCAGCATGTTCCAGATCGCCTTTACTTTTCGCGAATGCGATGATACCGGACGAACTCCACCTGCACCGTCATGCTCCACGAACCCAAGCACGCCGTGATCAAACGGTCGAACCCCTGTAGCCATGGACGTCCACAACATTGGCGACAAAGGCGGATCAAGGGTAGCAAGATGTCCGCGAACACCATTGTCTACCACACTTTTCATCGCCGGCATCAAGCCGTTCTCCATCAACTTATCGATGATCTTCCAGTCGGCGGCATCCCAGCCTACAAAGAGTACCTTATTCTTTTTCGCCATCCTTCTTCTCCTTATTTTCCCATTGCTTACGGGCTTCTCTCCACGCACGGATCCCGATATTTCCCAATGCCAGCACGCCGAGGGTTCCACCCGGAGGCACCTCGAAAGGTTTTCCCTGTAGCGTGATGACTACTTTCTTTTCTTCTTTCATGACTTCACCTTATTCCTGTGTAACTCGGGTTTTACCACATTGACCAATGCCGCCGGATCATCGTCCAGGGACAAAAATTCCAGCAAACGAGCGATCTCCTTTTCCGGTTCGGTAATCAAACTACTGTACCATACATCCAGGTACGGAATGTTATTCGTGTCCAGAAACTTGTAGGTTTTCTTCAAATGAAACTCGTAGATCGTGCGGAACTTTTCGCGCTCGGAAGTTTGATCCTTTTCCAGCATTTTTTCCTGCGACATCAGGATCTCTTCGATCTCGCGACGCATAAAAATGACCCGGTATTTCAGTTCCGGTTTACAAAACGTAATGATCGGTGCGACGATCTTCACCGCCTTTCCTTCGGCCTGATCCAAAAACGAATTGTCCGTAGCAATCCCTTTGACGGCCTCCAGTTCATAATACCCTTCCGGGTTGTTCTGATCTTTCTCTCTGATACCATCCACCAGCACTTCCACAGAAGATGCATCCATCAGCTGCATCATCAATGAAGTTCCTGAGCGGGGTAATCCCGTAACAACAATAATTTCAGACATACGCGTAATTAAAGGAGTACAAAATTACGGTTTTCACCGGATGTTTTCCAGCGGGAACCGACAGAACGTCCTCAGCAGTCAGCAAAAGGACTTCCGAAGCAAAAAATGCCCGGACGTCAGCAGACGAGCGAAGTAAACTTCTCAGATCGACTTCAGCACAATCCGGTTCCTGAAAAGACGAATCCTTCCTTTCAATTCCAGTTGCTTCAGCAGACGTGAAATAACCACGCGAGACGAATGCAGATCTTCTGCGATTTGCTGGTGCGTATGATTGATCTCCAGCGATCCGGTGAGCTTTGCCTGATCGATCAGGTATTTTTCAAGACGTTCATCCAGACGCATAAAAGCAATGGCATCGATGGTTTCCATGAGCTCCTGCATACGCGTGTGGTAACTGTCCAGAATGTAGCGACGCCAGCTCGGGTATTTGTCCATCCACTCGTCCATGAAATGCTGCGGGATCATCAGCAGGGTGGAATCTTCCAGTGCCGTTGCCCTGATCTCACTTTTTCGTGAACGTGTACTGGCCTGAAGCGTCATCGTACAGGTATCCCCCGTTTCGATGTAGTACAGTAATAATTCATCATTGTCGTGGTCCCTGGAGATTTTCAGGGTACCGCTGAGAACAAAAGGAATGCTGTCCATGCTATCACCGGTGTCCACCAGGATATCATCAGCAGGAACTTCCAGCATTTTGCCGTGTTCCATCATTTCTTCCAGCAGTTCCTCTTCAAACAGAAATCCGATCCGTTCCCGGATGTTCTCCCTTTGAGTTTGCGAATTGATCATATCGGATAAAGAAATTGGCCCAAATAATTTTGGACAGAGCGTAAAGATAAGGAGTCAATACCAAAGTAATGGTAATAATGACACCAATTTGTACACCCGTACTTTCAATATCGAAGAACAAATTCATGGAAACCCAGAGCGTAACGAACAGCGCAACACCCAGTGCATACGAAACATACATAGCTCCGTAATAGAATCCCGGTTCTTTAGAGTACTTCAATCCACACTTCGAACATTTTTCGTGAATTTCCCCTGCGTGCTTCAGATCGTAAGGGTTTGACACGAAAAATTCTCCTTCATGGCAGCGCGGACACTTCATGCGGAAGATGCTGTACAGTTTTGAGCCTTTTCCTACTATCATTTCTTTATCGATTACTACAAATGTAGAGGGCCTGATCCGAATAAAACGTGACGAAAGTCACAATTTCGAA
>JBNKYR010000361.1:0-3239 GCA_050300995.1 Crocinitomicaceae bacterium
AATCGTGGACACCATCACTTCATACGATTACCTGAAATGGAAACACCAGTATAAGGAGTAATCTTTATTTGGTGATGATATAGTAGTTGGGATCCACTGTCAGTCCCCGGCCTTTGATGACCTGTTCCTGCGCTGAGGGAAAAATACGCATAGGAACTTCGTCAACCTCAACATCTACGGGCATGTCAAACCCCTCAATCACATTCTCCCAGTAGTAAACGACTTCCCGTCCCCTTTTCTTTGTCACCAGCTTTGGAATTTGAATCGTTCGCAAGTACTGATCAAATACCTTCGAAAGATCAATTCCCGACTCCCGACTGATATATGTTTCAATCTGCGCGGTAGTCACTGTTTGATGATAAAATGTCGAATTCAGTCCTCGCAGAATACCTCGCCATTTTTCGTCGTCGTTGACAATCTGACGAATCGTATGCAAAAGACAGGCTCCCTTCGAGTACATATCACCTGAGCCCTCATGATTATAGTTATACGTACCGATAATCGGGCGATCGTTTGACACACTCTTACGCAATCCCTTTTGATAGGCGTCTCCTGCCTCCTTCCCGTAAAAATATTCCACAAAAAGTCCCTCGGAATAGGTGGTAAAACCCTCATGCACCCACATATCTGCCGCATCCTTGTAGGTAATGTTGTTGGCAAACCACTCATGACCGCTTTCGTGCACAATGATGTAGTCCCATTTCAGGCCCCATCCACTCCCGGACAAGTCCATTCCCAGATACCCCTTCCTGAATTGATTTCCATACGTCACAGAGCTTTGGTGCTCCATCCCCAGGTAAGGTACCTGCACCAACTTGTATCCGTCTTCGTAAAAAGGATAAGGACCGAACCAGTGTTCCATCGACTCCATGGTCCGTGCGGCGTCCTTGAAGTGATTTTTTGCTTTTTCCAGATCATCAGGAAGCACGTAAAAATCCATGGTCAATTCCCCTTTCTCTCCCTGATACACTTCCGACCAATGGCGATAATCCGCTACATTCATGTTTACTCCATAATTGTTGATCGGATTCTTCACCTCCCAAACCATCGTTCGTGTGCCGTCGCTTTCCATTCTGTTTTCGATCGGGCGCCCATTGGAAACATCCATAAGATCACCCGGCGTATTCACTGAAATCCGCATCCCGTTTTCCGGCTCATCATACATGTGATCTTTGCACGGCCACCAAACACTGGCGCCCAATCCCTGGCAGGCGGTTGCCACGAAATGTTTTCCTGATTTGTCGTGCGACCACACCAGTCCGCCATCCCAGGGTGCATTGACGGCTTCCTTCGGAGACCCGCTGTAGAAAACCGTGATTTCCTGTGTGCTTCCCAACGCCGGAACCGAACCGAGATCAACCATGTAGGCATTTCTCCCAGCCTTTTTCGCATGAACAAGAGAGGCTCCATAGACAATGCTATCTACCTTCAAAGGCGGCTGAAGATCCACCTGCAACACCTGCTGCGGTTCCAGCACCTCAAAACGAATGGTATTCTTCCCTCGAATGGATTTTGAATCCGGATCCACTTTTACATGCAAATCGTAGTGAAGCAGGTTCCACCAGGCCCGTTCCGCAGTGATGCTGCCACGAAGTGAATCGTCCGGTGTAAATTGTGCAAAAAGGCCAGATGGCAATAAAAGAACAAAGAGGAGAATGAATCGGCTCATATTGAAAAGACTGAATTATCCGAAACGTTAAAATAGGAAGAACTTCGGATTTTCGACCTGTCATTCAATATATGGACCAAAGTGCTGTTCACGGACAAAATATTCCAGATGAGCGGTAGCCAAAATGTGGATTGTCTCCTATTAAATTCCCTTTTTTCAAAATGAACAGAATCTCTTAACACAAATTGCCTGCCTTTAACACAATCCGCACTGCAGTTAATTTATGTCAACATCGAAATAAAAACTGTTAAATCCTTCAAGCCTGTCTCTTCATCTTTGCCTCATCAAATCACTCAAAAACAAATACAATGAAAAAGCTTTTACTTCAAGTTGGTAGTGTTGTTCTGACATCCATTCTTGCAACCACTACTCACGCACAATCCGGAGAAATCGATCTCAGCTTCGGAACAAACGGTTTTACATATACGGATCAGGTAGCCAATACCGGTGAAGTATACGCAGACATTATCACTCTTGCCAACGACAAAATCCTCATGGTAGGATATGTTGACAATGCAAGCAACGACATCCTCGTTTCACGTTTTCATGCGAATGGAATTCCTGACAGCACTTTCGGTGTAAACGGAATCCTTTCCGTGGATGCCTCACTCGGGATGAATGAAGAGGCCTGGAGTGCTCACGAACTGAGCGACGGAAAATTACTTATCACCGGATACATCACGGGCCCTACTTCCATCGATGGATTTATCATGCGCCTGAACGAAGACGGAACCGTGGACAACAGCTTCGGTACAACCGCTCAGGGGAGAACCAATTTCAACATGGGAGATAACGTGTTGTGCGTAGGTGTAGAAATCCGTACCGTAGGTTCCGACATTTACGTAGGCGCATCAGGCCTCGTGGGTGGCCAGGCTGACATGTGTATTTTTAAATTCACCCAGGGAGGTGGACTGAATACTACCTTCGCGAGCAATGGGCACGCGTCGATCGATATTGACGGAGAAAACGATGAAACGCATGCCTTCGAAATCGCACCGAACGGAGATTTGTACCTCGCGGGAATTTCCGACAGCATGGGAGTTCAGCGCGGTGCAGTCGTTAAATTGACACCGTTTGGAACACCTACCACTTTTGGCGGTTCGGGGTACTACACATTCGACCTTGGAAGTGGCTTCAATGAAGCAAATGATCTTTTGATCGATTCGAACGGTAAGATTGTGGTGTTTGGCGACGCTGGAACAGCTCCGGACATTGACGGACTGGTCATGCGACTGAACGACGACGGAACACTGGACAATACCTTCTCTTCAGACGGAATGCAGGGATCCGATCCGGGAGCAACAACAGCCATGTACCTGATGAATGGTTTCGAAAATACAGACGGAAGCTATATTACCACCGGATACAAACTCGGAACGGTAGCAAAAGAGATCTACGCTATGCAATTAGACGCTACCGGATCACCTGACGGAAACTTCAGTGGAAACGGCGACGTGACACATGGATTGAGCATCAGTATTACAAGCCTCGATGCCCGATGTGCAGCACTTCAGTCGGATGGAGGCATTATCATCGGAGGTACGCTTGAAAGTCAGGATTTCGTTGGTGC
>JBNKYR010000362.1:0-3219 GCA_050300995.1 Crocinitomicaceae bacterium
ACTGAGGGCCGTAGCTTTTGGCACGAATCAGCCGAGTTTCACAGCAACAAACACGTACTTTATTAATGTTACGCATACCTTACCCGTGGTATCGGTTTGTAGTGGACCGGTGTATGACCTGATTGCAAACGGGAATCAGTGGGGAGGAAACAAAGTGGGAGCGTTCGAATTGTTTGAGCAGGACGGAACCTTTATCGACGAGGGAGAAGGAGATTTCAACAAGCACGGAAATGACTCATGGGCTTATCCGCAGCGTGGTTTTGACTTCGTTATGCGCGACCAGTTCGGATACAATGACGATATTGATCACCTCCTGTTTCCGAATGACACCGATCGTGAAGATTTCCAGCGTCTGATCCTGAAGGCAGGGGCCAGCGACAACTATCCGTTCGAGGATGGCGGTCATATCCGCGATGCCTTTGTGCACACGCTTTCCATTCGTGCGGACCTGTTGCTCGATGAGCGTACCTGGCGTCCATGTGTGGTTTACCTGAACGGAGAATTCTGGGGAGTTTATGATTTGCGTGAAAAGTGCGACGACCACGACTATACGGAATATTACTGGGGTCAGGACAAATTCAACCTGCACTACCTGAAAACCTGGGGAGGAACCTGGGAAGAGTATGGTGCTCCGAATGCTCAGCCGGAATGGAATGCTTTGCGTGCCTTTATCATGGGGAACAATATGGCACCGGGACCGAACTTTGATTATGTAAAGAACAAGTTGAAGTGGCAGTCTTTGGTGGATTATTTCTTCATCAACTCGTACACGGTAAACAAAGACTGGCTGAACTGGAACACAGCCTGGTGGCATGGACTGAATCCGAACGGAAGTAAATTAAAGTGGCGTTACACCCTGTGGGATCTGGACGCAACTTTCGGACACTACATCAACTACACCGGAATTCCGGACATTTCTCCAAATGCTGACCCGTGTAACGCGGAAAACCTTCCGAACCCTGGAGGCCAGGGTCACACGGAAATCCTTCTTAAACTCATGACGGAGAATCCGGAGGTTGAACAATTCTATATCACCCGCTATGCGGACCTTATCAACACGACATTCTCATGTGCGTACATGAACCAGCTTCTGGACAGTATGGCCAACCTCATGCAGCCGGAAATGACGGCCCATTGTGCGAAATGGGGAGGAACACTTGCCGGATGGCAGCAAAACATTCAGGACATTCACGATTTTATTGATGCACGGTGCATCGCGATGGAGCAAGGTTTGATTGATTGTTACGGCTTGAACGGACCATATCCGGTGACTTTTGATGTAACACCACCATCTTCCGGAACGATCAAAGTGAACTCCGTATGGGCACCAACATATCCGTGGACCACACAGTATTACGGAGGTATCGAGACATTAACGAAAGCGCAGCCGCTGACCGGTTACACATTTGATCACTGGGAATATACGGTAGGTCCGATGATCAATGCAATTACCGAAGACACGAACGGGGTGATCCTCACTGCTCCGGACAGCATTGTTGCAGTATTTATAGCGACTAACCCGGATCTTGATGGCGACGGAATTTTGAATGTCGACGAAACTGGATGTCTTGATCCGCTGAATCCGGATACGGATGGTGATGGAATTAATGACGGCGATGAAGTAAATGCAGGCTCTGATCCATGTAACGGATGTGATCCTAATACGAATTCGCCTACTTGTGATTCGGATGGCGATGGTATTTTGAATACCGATGAAAATGCCGGCTGTACCGATCCGTTCAATGCGGATACGGATGGTGATGGTCTGACCGATGGTGAAGAGATCACAGGTGTCGATGATGCATCCACAGCTCTCGTTCCTGCAGGCACATCCAATCCATGTGATATATGTGATCCTGACGATTCCGATCCGTTGTGCCATATGGATACGGATGGTGACGGTGTGACAGACGCGGGAGAGATTTCCGCAGGAACGGATATGAATGACCCATGCTCATACAATATTTCACAGATTACGGAGCCAATTACTTCAGGTGCGGATTGTGACGGTGATGGCATTACCGATGCCGTAGAGATAGGTAACGGTACGAATCCTTTCGATCCGTGTGATCCGAATGCATCCGGAATTGATTGTGTCAACGGGATTCATATTCCAACCGGGTTCTCTCCGAACGGGGACAACAACAACGATACCTATCAAATCATTGTTGGTAAGGATGTGTTAAGCTTCACGTTCTCCATCTACGACCGATGGGGCAACCTGATCCTGAAGACAGATGAAAAAGGCTTTGAGTGGGATGGTACCTATCACGGTCAGGCATGCAACGCGGGCATTTATGCTTACGTTCTTGAGGCAGTGTACGTAAATGGTGAAGCGGAATTGCGTTCCGGCAACATAACCCTGGTGAGATAAGATGAAGAGAGTAGCACTTGTATTGATAGGAGTTGGTGCGTGGCTGGGCGTACGGGCACAGGACATGCACTTTGCACAATCGTCCCAAACACCGGTTTTCATAAATCCGGCTGCAGCGGGTGTATTTGATGGTTGGGAACGGGTGATTATTAATCACCGAAATCAGTGGTTGGGAGCAACTACCCAATTCATGACAACAGCCATTTCTGCGGATGCCAATTTCGGTAAATCCGAATTGAACAATCGTGCACACATGGGAGCGGCCCTTCAGTTCTACAATGATATCGGTGGCGATTCCCGTTTCGGAAATCAAACAGGAACCCTGACGGTTTCCGGAATTCTTCCGATGGGAGGTTCGGGACACATGATCTCTCTCGGAGTTCAGGGAGGTTGGGGCCAGCGAAAGGCGGATCTTTCCAACGTGACGTTCTTCAGTCAGTGGGACAACTCCACGTCAACTTTCAACCCTTTGCTGAACAGTGGTGAACAAAACACCTATACTTCGTTCACATACATTGATGCTTCCGCGGGCATTTATTACATCTATGACGGAGGGAAGAACACGTTTTCGCGAAACAACGATATGAAACTCAAGATCGGTTTCGCGGCGTACCACGTCAACATGCCTAAGCTCAAGTACATTTCAGGAACAATAGATCGCCTGTATCGTAAATACGTTGGGCACATTGGATTTTCCACGGATTTCTCAGGTCGGCCTCTGGCACTTGAAACCAATGTGGTTCAGTTTATTCAGGGAACTCATTACGAAACGCTTTTCGGTCTGATGCTGAAATACCGCTTTGAAAACTCAACCAAGATCACCGGAAATAATCAGGATGCATTTG
>JBNKYR010000363.1:0-3144 GCA_050300995.1 Crocinitomicaceae bacterium
TGTATAGCGTGACGTATACGGATGGGAGCGGATGTTCTTCGACATCAGCACCGATTACCGTTACGGTAAACAGCAATCCTGCAGCACCAACAATTTCGGCGAGTGGTCCGACAACCTTCTGTGCTGGTGGATCGGTGAACCTGATTTCTTCTCAGGGTTCAGGAAACACCTGGTCAACAACGGCAACAACACAAACGATTACAGCTTCTGCAACCGGCTCTTATACGGTAACTTACACGGATGGTAACGGGTGTTCTGCAACTTCCGCTCCTACAGTAGTAACTGTAAATGCGAACCCGGCGGCGCCTACGATTTCAGCTAGTGGTCCGACAACCTTCTGTACGGGTGGATCAGTCAACCTGACTTCGTCTCAGGCAACAGGTAATGACTGGTCAACAGCGGCAACCAGTCAAACGATTTCGGTAAATAGTTCCGGATCGTACACGGTGACTTACACGGATGGAAACGGATGTTCAGCAACTTCTGCTCCTACAGTAGTGACAGTGAATACACCGACAACACCAACGATCTCAGCGAGTGGTCCGACAACGTTCTGTGCAGGAGGTTCAGTGAACCTGACTTCATCGCAAGGAACAGGCAATGCATGGTCGACAACGGAAAATACTCAGACTATTAACGTGACAAGTAGCGGTTCTTACACGGTGACGTATACAGATGGAAACGGATGTTCAGCGACTTCTGCACCAACAGTGGTAACGGTGAACGCGAATCCGTCTGCTCCGACCATTTCGGCGAGTGGTGCCACAACGTTCTGTTCAGGAGGCTCAGTGGACCTGACTTCTTCGCAGGTAAGTGGTAACAGTTGGTCTACAACAGCTACTTCGCAGACAATTACAGTTAGCAACAGCGGATCCTACACAGTAACCTATACAGATGGAAACGGATGTTCAGCGACTTCTGCTCCGACGGTGATAACTGTGAATACACCAACCACGCCTACAATTTCTGCGAGTGGTTCCACTACTTTCTGTTCAGGAGGCTCGGTGGATCTGTCCTCTTCGCAGACAAGCGGCAACAACTGGTCAACTTCTGAAACGACACAAACGATTACAGTAAACACCAGTGGTTCTTACACTGTGACGTATACGGATGGCAACGGATGTTCAGCAACTTCCGCTCCGACAGTAGTAACGGTAAATGCCTTACCATCGGCACCGACGGTTTCGGCAAGCGGTGCAACAACGTTCTGTCAGGGAGGTTCTGTGGATCTGACGTCATCGCAGGCTGCAGGAAATTTGTGGTCGACTTCTGAAACGACTCAGACGATTACTGTCAACAGCAGTGGTTCTTATACAGTGACCTATACAGATGGTAATGGTTGCTCGGCGACTTCATCACCAATAACGGTTACGGTCAATGCGTTGCCAAATGTAACCCTGGGAGCGTTTTCGGATATCTGTAGCTATGCCGATCCGTTCAGTCTGATGGGTGGTTCACCTGCAGGAGGAACTTACTCAGGTCCGGGAGTTACGTCGGGTACTTTTGATCCTTCTGTGGCCGGAGTTGGAACCCATGTGATTACCTACAGTTATACGGATGGAAACGGTTGTACGAATACTGCTCAGAATAACATTCAGGTGAATGATTGTTCCGGACTCGCGGAAATTCAGCAACTGGGCTTCAGAATGTATCCGAATCCGGCCAGCAATAGTGTGACTATTCAGGCAGGTGCGAATCAGCTTCAGAAGGTTAGCCTGTTCGATGCTGCCGGTAGATTGGTGTATCGTTCGGAACCTCAGGATTCTGAACTTTTGATTGATCTTAGTCAAATGAGTTCGGGAATGTACATGGTGGAGATTACAACAAACATCGGTGTTGCCCGCAAGCATTTAGTAAAACAATAAAATACCGTAATCCGGTAGGCGAGAGGGGCAGTTAGCTGTCCCTCTTTTTGTTTGCTTAAGTTCAAGGGGAGGGAACAATTGGATTTTTAACGGTCTAATCTGAACGTTGTGAAGTACTTCACTGCGTCCGAAATGAAAACAATTTTTGTATTCAAAGCGGTTTGGTAATTTGTTGTTTTCCTAAAACTGTAAAAATATTCACAATTTATAGTCGATAACCGTGGAATTTCGCGCTGAATGCTCTATATTAGTCTCGCTAAACTATAATAGACTATGAAACGCAACCTCCTCCGATTTGCGCAAAGGGTCATGCCTTTGCTTGCATTTTTCTTTTTGATTTCAGGACAATTGTTTGCGCAGGATACACGCTGTGCAACGATGTATGTGGACTCTGTCCGACGTGCAAATGATCCGACCATGGAAAGCCATGAACAGTTTGAAGAGTGGCTCGATAAACTGGTCAAGGAAAAGGAAAAACTCCATCAGACAGGATTCGTCATTGATGGAGTGTACACCATTCCGGTCGTTTTTCATGTCATCCACGATAATGATGCTGTGGGAACCGGGAATAACCTTTCTCAGGCGATCATTCAGTCGCAGTTGGATGTCCTGAACGAAGACTTCCGTAAGATGTTCGGTACGAATGGGTACAATACGCACCCTGACGGGGCCGATACGAAGATCGAATTCTGCATGGCCCGCAGACGTCCGGATGGTTCTGCATTCCCAGGTGGAGAAGATGGTATCAACCGAATCGACCGAAACACTGTCGGTTGGAATGCTCCCGCGTATTCTACCGCTTATGTAGATGCAACAATCAAACCTTATTGTACGGGGACGCAGTACGGAGGGTGGAGTCCTGCTGTTTATATGAATATTTGGATTTGTCCGCTTTCCGGAGGGGTTCTTGGTTACGCGCAGTTTCCTACAACTTCATTAGGAGGGATGGACTGTAATACACAAAGTGTCTTTACAGATGGAGTTGTATTTACAACGAGCAGTATCGGTAAAAGTTCTGTAACCGGCTTCCCAGGCCCTTACAACGAAGGACGTACTGCAACGCACGAAATTGGTCACTGGATGGGGCTTCGCCACATTTGGGGAGATGGAGGTTGTGGGTTGGACGACTACTGTGCGGATACTCCTTTGTCGGATGCTGCCAACTTCGGCTGCCCTACAACAAACAGTTGTACGGACCCGAATGGTGACCCGAATGACATGGTAGAAAACTACATGGATTATACGGATGACCTCTGTATGAACATTTTTACCTATGACC
>JBNKYR010000364.1:0-3138 GCA_050300995.1 Crocinitomicaceae bacterium
GCCATTCAAAACATTGCCCAGCAGGAACGCTACCTGGAAATGAAACTGGAAGCCAAAGAACTTACCCCCATCACTGCATCTTACAATAACGTGGCTTCCGCGAAAGAAATGATCGGAAAAATGGCCGGTGGGATCCTCCCCTACATTTTCATCGCTTTCGGTTTCCTCGGGTGTATGTATCCTGCCATTGACCTCTTTACCGGCGAAAAAGAGCGTGGAACCATCGAAACCCTGCTCACGACACCTGTAGCCCGATGGCAGATTCTTTTCGGTAAAATGGGCGTAGTCGTGCTTTCCGGATTGCTTGCCGCATCTGCAGCCCTTTTAGGATTGTTCATTTCCATTGAAGCGCTCGACATCGTGAAAGACAAAGAACTGCTGGAACTCATCCACAGCATTCTCAGTGTCAAATTTGTGCTGATGCTGTATGGGCTGCTCTTCCCGCTGACCGTGTTCTTTGCAGGAGTGATGATCCCACTCGCCGTTTACGCAAAAAGTTTCAAAGAGGCACAAAGCATGATCACTCCGCTGAACCTTGTGATGGTCCTTCCGGCCATGATCGGGTTCTTTCCGGGCATTGAACTCAACGCAATAACAGCCTGCATTCCGGTAGTCAACATGGTTCTTGCAACCAAAGAACTGATTGCCGGAACACTCGACGTTTGGTTACTGATTCTGAGTTTTGCCGTGATGACTGCATTGGCGATGCTCGCCGTTTTCGTATCTTACAGAAGATTTGATAAAGAAGGCAATGTGGTCATGTAAAACATCAGCAGGAATTCGCGGTCTTTTAGTTGCGCTGCTATTGCTGATCGGAAACTCCGGTTACGCTCAGCAGTTGCAAACCACGTTTTCCCATGAGTTTTCACGGTGGCAATTTGACGGAGAAACCTTCTATGCTATTTTCAATGGTAGTTACGACCAATGGCGCTACAAGGACCTCACGATCCGAACGACCTTCCCCAACAACTGGAACACCTGGAATGTTGGCAACGATGTTCGCCTGAAAACGGTTTTTAACAATTCCTTCGACCAATGGGAAATCACCGGGCACAACATGCAGGTAAGGGTGCAAAGCACCTTTAGCGGTGATCACACCAACTGGCGTATCAGTGGCGATGTGGAAGGCCAGATCCGTGCTACCTTCATCGACGACCTTGAACGCTGGAGCATTGACATTGATTTCGATAATGTTCCGGACGACATCAAAGCAGCCATTCTGTTGGTCCCCATTTATACCGGATTCAGAACCGCACTGTAAATGCATTTTTCGTAATTTCCCTGCATCAATTCATCAGCTATGAAACGTATCCTTTCCACATTTCTCTGTTCGCTGGCAGCGCTGTCCCTGCACGCGCAATTCGGTCAGATCAACAACGGAGATTTCGAATCGTGGCAGAACGACACCCTGTACGAAACACCGACGGTCTGGGGAAGCACCAATACCATCGAATTCTACGGAACTCCGGCCGTTTTTAAATCTACGGATGCCCAGGACGGCTCTTATTCAGCTGAAATACGTGCCGTTTCCGTAGCACAGGATACACTATCCGGGTACGTTTTTCACGGTGATCTCACCAATTATGCAGGGATCAACTATACAACCACCTTTGAGGCGGTAACTGTCCAATACAAATGCGACCTTCCGGCTGGAGACACCCTGTTCCTGATCCTGATCCGCTATAACTTCGGCACCATGGTCGATTACAAAACCGTTCCTGTTGCCTACGGAACAACGAATGTGTGGACCCCGAACCTTCTTTACGTGGGAAATACGCCGCAGACGGAGTTGTTCATCGGCTTTACGCTGGATAATCCAAATAGTGGAGCAAGTGCTTCTCCAAATGCATGGGCACGCATCGACAACGTTCAACTCTTTGCAGGAAGTTCCATGGTCACTCCGCTACCGAATAACAGCTTTGAAACCTGGACGGAATCAACTGTGGAAAATCCCAGCGACTGGTATTCCCTGAACTGGTTTCTCGGTAATTTCGGGCTGGAGAACGTGAACAAAACAACCGATGCCTATGCTGGTAATTATGCTGTGGAGTTGTCTACGATTTATGCCGCACCGGACACCATTGCCGGAATTCTTTCAATGGCGCCGATCGACATCTTCTCCCCGATTCCATTCAGCAATGCGCCCTTCAACGGCACTCCTACTCTTTTTTCGGGAGCTTACAAGTTTCAGGCAAGCAACAACGACCAGTCTGGGATCAGCATCACTTTTTTCGAAGCAGGAAATCCGATTGGTGTTCACACCGAGCTCTTTTCCAATCAGGCGGCATACACAACATTCGCTTCTGCCCTAACGATCACAGGAACCCCAGATTCCATTGCATTCCTGGTGTATTCGGGAGACAATCCGGGCTCGACACTGAAACTGGACAATCTCCAGTTCTCGGGAGGAGGTGTAGGCATTTTCGAAAACCCACTACCCGACTTTGCCATCTACCCGAATCCGGCGACGGATCAATTCAGGATCGGCCTGCCGGACGGCGAGTCTTTTTCAGTAAGTATCATTTCCATTGACGGCAAACAAGTATACAATTCCGAAGCAGTGAGTGGCACGCTTTTCCTCCCGGTAACGGATTGGTCGAAAGGCATCTACACCGTGACTGTCAGCAACGGAACTGCACAGCGACAGCAGAAACTGATCGTTGAATAAGACTTCCTGCGGAAATTTCTTTGCGAAATGCAAGAATGCATTATATTTGCAGCCACGATTTGCAAATCAGACGTGTCTGAAAAGCAGATTCGGGTGTCTGATCCGGTAACGACCGATCGTTTTGACACCAAACAACTACAAAATGCCCTGGTGGTGAAATTGGTAGACACGCCATCTTGAGGGGGTGGTGAGCTACGCTCGTGCTGGTTCGACTCCAGTCCAGGGCACCAAAAAGCGATCTTAACGGATCGCTTTTTTTGTTTTCGTATCTTGTGTCTACCGACCTTGATAAGACAAGTATGAATACAGAATTTTTCGACTCGCCAAATGGAGCGGCTGAAATCGAACACCGGAGCCAAAACGAAATAGATGAAAAATAATTGCACGAGAAGAGGCGTGTTTCGAATCACTTCCAAATAGAGACGGGCCAGTATTTTAGCGAGAACAGATTCGGATAGTCGAAAAATAGC
>JBNKYR010000365.1:0-3107 GCA_050300995.1 Crocinitomicaceae bacterium
ATGTTCTCCGGCGACGGCGAATTTGACAAAAGCAAAATGTTCCGTGATGGGTTGATGCTTCTTTTCCAGGACAAACTCAAAGGTACCGTCGAAAAATTCGGAGAATCGGTTTCGAAACAGATCCAAAAGGAACTCGGTCAGATCCGTTTGCCCGAACCAACCGGCCAGATCAATTTCTCACAGGTAGGCAATCTCATCAAACTTCCACCGCCGGAATACCCGTTGGAACTGAAAGACTCCAGCTGGCTGCAGGATTCTGTGTTCATGGCCCAGCATCCCCGTGATGAGCATGGAATTTTCCTGAACAAGGGTGTGTACAAGAAGGTGTCGATGAGTCAGAACCACAAGCCGTACAATTATTACACGGCAATCCTGCGCAAGTACTTTCCCGGCGAATACGATGCGATCGAACCGAAATCATTCGGTTTGTAACATCCGCAAGCGATCCGCCACGATCTTGTCGATCGGAAAAGTGAAATCCCTCTCTGAAAGATCGTCCAACGAGATCCAACGAAATTTCTCGCCTTCCTCCTCCAACGGCACCTCGTGTTCACTCACAGGAACGTCTTCCCAGTTATCCGTTCGGGCATGAAAATAGAAACTGAACAACTGGTCGTCCTCCCGGAAAGCAGATTGCTGGAAGAAATCATTCACATAGAACAATTCGTCCACCCAACACTCCAGTCCGAGTTCTTCGTACAGTTCGCGCTGCAATCCTTCCTTCAATCCTTCTCCCCATTCCAGTCCACCGCCCGGAAACTTGGTAAACGCTCTTCCGAAGCGACGTTCATCGGCCACCAGCAACTCCTGCCGGTCGTTGATCAACAAAGCATATACACGAAGGTTATACCGCTTCAACGTGCCAGAATGGATTGGATATCCGGCTTGAAATACAACTCAGACTTCAACACTTTTCCGTCTTCGCGGTAAATCGGCTTGCCGTCCTTGTCCAGTTTGCTCATGTTCGAACGCTGGATCTCCTGAAACACTTCAACGATCTTGTCCTGCATTCCGTGCTTAAGAATCGTTCCGCAGAGAATGTACAACATATCTCCCAGGGCATCCGCCACTTCCACGAGATCACCGTTCTGCGCCGCTTCGAGATATTCCTCGTTTTCCTCACGCATCAACTTGTAACGAAGCAGGATCTCGGATTCCGTCAGATCAACGGTAGGCTGCATATTATTTCCTATGCCGAACGCGTCATGAAATTTCGCTACGGCTCCAATTGTTTCTTCTAAGGTCATGTGCTGTTGTTTGTTTTACAAAGATGCCAAAACCACCCCGGATCAACAAGTCCTCTTTCTGAAATAAAGTGCTGTTTTCTGCGTTAGTAATAACATACTCCCCTCTTATCTCCGATGTCATGATTTTGTGTCACTAAAACCAGAAAGATCATGAAAAAAGTCGTTGTTTTTGCCTTATTCGCTACGACCCTTTCGCCGTTGTACGGACAGGAAAAAGTTAAGAAAGAAGAAAAGCCCCGTATCATCACCTTCGGATTCAGTGCCGGGATTAACCGCTCCAATTTATCCCTGCGCACCGACGACCGAAATACGGGCGACATCACGAACGGACTCGGTTACCGGGCAGGACTCACCTCCAACATTCGCTTTGGTAATCACTTTTCCCTGGCTCCGAAGGCCGAACTCTCGTTCAATGCCTCCCGCGTCGAGTGGCAGGAGAGCACTTACAAATTCAACCCGGTAAACCTTGAACTGGCCGGGCACCTGAAGTACAAGTTCGCCAAAGGACGCTTCAGCCCGTACGTCCTTGCCGGCCCGAACCTGCGCGTACCGATCAGCAGTAATAAGAGTTCACTGACCAATAAAGACGTGGCACTGGATCTCGGAGCCGGACTAGATATCCCGATCTTCCGCTTCAACGTTTCACCCGAGCTGCGCTATTCGTTCGGTGTCAAGGGACTGATGGAAGAGACCGCGTTCAGCAATATCAAGATGCACAACATAGTACTCGTACTGGTCTTTTCAGGGAAATAAAACGGAAACTGATCTGCACATGAGACCTCCGGGAAACCGGAGGTTTTTCTTTTTGACGAAGTCAGTGGTATACAAAAGCTGCATATGCGGGAACACTGAACCCATTCCTCCCCTATCTGTACCTCTTCCAAAATAACAGCAATGCAACTCTTACTTATTCTATCGCTGCTCTTCGCTCCACTCACGGATGCGCCTTCCGGATCAAAAGCGGATCTCAACATAAAATACAAGGTATCCGGCTCCGTGCTGTTCATCTCCTACTCACAAGGTGGGGCCTATCGCGAATACAACCGGAAAGAAGTGTTTCCGCTGCCTGATTACCGTTTGCGCGTGGTACGGATCGACGGGACAAAAACCACAGATGCAGGATGGATCACCACCGACGAGAATGGCCATTTCAGTATTCATCTGGAACCGGGAACCTACGGCTTTCTCAACGAAACCGATATCCCCATTGCAAGGCAATACCTCCCCACCGCTGAACGTTCGGGAGATGAATTCAGCTATTCGAGTTCCACCTGGGAAATCAATACCAACGGACCGGTCCAGGTCGTCGGGGAAGACCTCAACCACATTATCATTACCAACCACCGCTCGTCCATCTGTATGCTGTGTCCCTAACCCGACCCGACAAATAAACGGGTGCAATTGACACACAACGATTACAGACATCATTTGGAGCTACGTCTATACGCCTGATTTGGGTAGGCTATGCCTGATAAATTTGTATTTTGGAGTGTGTATATGTGAGTTATGCTCAATAAAGGAAGTGCTGCTTGAATATTTAAATAATGATGAAAAAACCTGATTATATTATTAGATTGATTGCGGCAGTAATCATTTTACAATCTTGTGGTAATGGAAATATCGAAAGCATTGAACCAATAGAAATTGAAGAAGTGAATTTAGTTGCAGAAACTGAATACAAAGAAGTAACAGAAAACCTTAGTCAAAAACCTCAAGTTTTTTCGATTAACAACAAGCGAGACACCATTTTAGAATGTATCAATGGGACAATCATATCCCTTCCGCAGAATTGTTTCATTGATGAGAATGGAAAGCCTGCAAATGATGTAAAAATTGAAGTGGTCGAAGCACTTGAATTAT
>JBNKYR010000366.1:0-3101 GCA_050300995.1 Crocinitomicaceae bacterium
TGATGTACTCATCAATGATCTCCCTGCCGTCGTGCTTGTAAATAGCTATTTCGGTGATTTTTGAGCTTTTTGGGCTCCCACCGGTTGTCTCAATATCTACAATAGCGTAATGCACGGTATAAAGATAACTATAATCCGGTTTCCTTAAAAGTGGAGATGCCTGTGAAGCTTACTCTTCAGCGAGTTCCATTTCCATCTTCTTGCGGGTGTTTGCAATCATGTTTTTCACCTTGAAGAAGTAGCTGTTCCGTTCTTTTTCATTTACAGCACTGATCACGCTCGAATTGGCCATTTGCTTGTTCATCACATTCAGGCTGTCCTGCACGTACACTTCATCCGTGGTGTGAAGGAAGTTAAGGAGGTTGTGCGTAATGTACAAACCGGTGTGCTCATCCGTTTTGTAGAGAGTGGCTCCGTTGCCGTTCAGCGTTTCGTTGTGGAACATGGCGAAATCATTTCCTGATGCCGGAGGTTCGGTTCCGAAAGTGAATTTTTTACCGATGGCGGCCTGTGACTCCAGGTGGTTAACAAAACGTTCAAGCAATTCAAGCAGGTAGATGGCGTAGCCCGGATCCGCAAAATGCTGGGCATGGAAATAATAGTAAACCTCACGCGTAAAACCCCGCAGGAAGCTGGCATCGTATAGCTCTTTTGAAGGAATGGAATTGTAAAGTCGGAGCACTTCCTGACCGATGGCAAAGGTTTCTTCCGGGAGTTTCTCATAGGCGAAAGGTTGACCTTTGAACTCTTTCATTTCGAGGTGTGTCTTTGCCCAGAAATAGAGTTTGAAGCGCACAAGGTGGGGGAAGTTAAGCAGTTGCAGCATCGGAATGTTGTTCACGGTGATGATCAGCTCCGGATTCTTTTGCGATTTGATCAGTTTCAACCCGTCCAGGATCTTCTCCAGGTAACGCGCCATGCTGAATTCATAAACTTCCAGGGGTTGGAAGTTGAAAAGAATCGTATTCTTGTTTAATTCGAACAGGCTGTCCAATGAAATGCCGAAGTGTTTGGATAACTTTTCGAGTTCGAAAATGGTCAGCTGTGTTTCCCCGCGATAACGACGATATACGGCATCCTGGCTGATGCTCAATACTTCGCTGAGAACATGTCCGAGTGAATCTTTTCCATCCAGTTTACGCTTGATGATTTCAAATAGAGCAGTCTGGTGATCAATGCGCATGGTTCATGAGTTGGGATGTCAATATACAAATTCTTCAATGGAAATAGGGCTGACAGGCTTTCTGAAGAAGTTCGATCAGGTCCATGGAATAGTATCGGTAATGATCCGGAATCTGCAAAACCTCAATGCGTTTATTTTCAGTTTCAAGATGCTCCCGAATCCATTGAAGATGTTTGTCTTCCATCACAAGGACAAGGTCGGCCTCATTAAGTATTGCCTGAGTCAGATGGATAGTGCCTTCTTTCCGGCAAAGTTCTTCATTGGTACCGGCAGATGTAAAATGAAACCGGTCCAATTGTTCTCCAAAGAAATCTTCGGCCGTCCTGGAACGGTCTACATTTGCGGAGCAGACAAACAGAATATTTTTCATTACCCTCCGTATGATGTTGAGAAGCCGATCTTCACTTGATCCGGGCTGTTTTCCTTGTATTCATCCGGTGAATAGAGCATGGTAAGCGACATATCAGCGGTTTTTAAAAAGTTTCGGATAAATGTAGAAGTCCAGTTTTCCTTTGGAATTACGCAATTCAGACCATGAACTCAGTTGATAATTGACGGCCACCATTCCACAGGTTGGAACATTGTCGATCAGAGTGTCGCTTTGCAGGAGATTAGCCAGTTGAGTCATGGACGGGTTGTGCCCGACAACTGCTACCGTGTGAACGGACGGATCAAGATTTTCCAGAAGGCGAAGTAGGTTCTCCGCAGTGCTGTGAAATACGGTCGAGTCCCATGTAATAATCGATTCCCGGATGCCTGCTTCTTTGGAAACGTATTGAAGCGTTTGGGTGGTTCTTTTGGAAGGACTGGCGATCACGCGATCGAAATGCAAACCATGCATGGCAAGTTGTTTTCCCATGAAAGGTGCATCCGAATAACCACGGTCGTTCAGAGGCCGGTCAAAGTCACGCAGAGTAGGATCATCCCAACTGGATTTGGCGTGACGAATAAGGACAATGGTACGGCTTTCGGATGCAGGCATTGGCTCAACAGTTTGTGTGGTGAAGTACAGGCTGAGAAACGTAAATAAAATGGTGAGTTCCATAGTTGTTACCTGAAAGATAGGAATTATTTCAGGCGAAAGATCAAGGGGATAAAAAAAGCGGTTCCGAGGAATCGGAACCGCTAGGTCGAGGCGTTACTTTCTAAAACTAAAACTGAAACTAAAACTAAAATGCACTTCTTTGAATACCTCTAACCATGAGACTTCTGTTTCTAAAAAAAGTTACACAAGAACTGTACCTTTTTTTAAAACCAGCTGCTGCGGTGTCTGTAAGTACCGTCTCCGCGGAGGAAACCTCGCTCGTGATAGTAAGGATGTTCAATCTCTCGAGAAGTTCCTTCCGGACTTAGATAGACGAACTGGTCTTTGCATTTAACCCGTCCTCCTTCCGGAATCTCGACAGTGATCAATACGTCCTGCCAGCGAATCTTATCCGATTTCGGGAAGGTATAATCCGTATCCACGATCAGCGAGTCTCCCATCAACTGAATGCCGTGATCGATGCGTTTACTTTTTGCTACCGCCATACTGTGCGAGTGGCTGCGGCTGCTGAGATTCTGGTATACGTGATACAGTGAATCGGCAGAGCGCACAAATTCGAAACGAACACCGTAAGTTTTTACATGATCGCCTTCAAGGGTGAACAATCCGAACTGGCCGTTACTTTTAATGCGGTAGGTCTGATCTTCCGTCAGCGGTTCCAGTTGCGGCAGAATAGTCAGCTCTTCTGCATAGACATCTCCCACAGAACGTTCGATTTCCCCATCGATGGCCATGTCACGTGCTGTACGCATACCAATGCTCAGGCAGATAAAGAATCCGATAACTCCGGAAAGTAACAGCGTGAGCAGACTGAATTTCGTCCAGCGATTACGAATTCTGAAAAGCAGGATACTTCCCATCAGGAAGAAGAAC
>JBNKYR010000367.1:0-3098 GCA_050300995.1 Crocinitomicaceae bacterium
CTGGGCCGTTGGTTACCGGATGGGACTGTTGAATTCATAGGCAGGAAGGATCACCAGGTGAAGATCCGTGGCTACCGCATTGAATTGGGAGAAATTGAAAGTGCTTTGCAGAGTTATCCTGAGATTGATAATATAGCAGCGATTGTACAAACAGATCCTGAAGGTGAGAAGTATATTGCAGTTTATCTGACATCAGAGAGGGAACAAGAGGTAGGCGCATTGAGAGCATATCTTTTGGGCAAAATCCCGGAATACATGATTCCGGCTGTATTTGTACAATTGGATGAGATTCCGTTGACCTCAAATGGAAAGGTTGACAGGAAAGCACTCTTAAGTCTCGACAGTACCGGTTTGAGAACAGGAACAGAATATGTTCCACCGGGAAATGAAATCGAAAAGCAACTGGTTGCTATTTGGTCTGAGTTGTTGAACAAAGAACAAATCAGCGTTAAGGACAACTTCTTTGAATTGGGAGGGCATAGTTTGAAGGCCACCAGGTTAGTGAGTAGAATTATTAAGGAGTTTGATGTAGAGGTTGAGTTGAAACACACCTTTATGTATCCGATCTTGCAAGATCAAGCCGGGTTTATCGAAAGGCTTGAGTCAAAGGGATATCAACCAATCGGAAGGGCTCCTGAAAGTGATTCATATCCTGCTTCCCGGGAACAATATCGTATTTGGCTGGCATCGCTAAACGAGGAGAATTCTTTGGCGCACAATATTGAATTGCAATTCCAATTGCCTGAAGACGTAGACCTTGTACGATTTGAAAGGGCGATCAATGCGATAATAGATCGGCAAGAAGTATTGAGGACGGTTTTCAGGCAAAATAAGGATGGGGAGCTGGAACAAATTATCCTGAATGCGGATCAAACAAATTATAGCTTGAAACCCGTTATCGAGCAGTCTGATATTGAACAGAAACCATTTGATTTGGCAAATTGGCCGCTGTTTAAAATTGATTTGATCAGGAACAAAGACAGCATTACTTGTGATATGTCGGTGCACCATATTCTTATTGATTTCTGGTCGCTGGAAAATATTAAAAATGAATTATTTACCATTTACACCATACTTGGAGAGGATGAAGTGGTAATGCCTGAACCACCTAAAATCCAATATAAGGATTACGCAGTATGGAGTTTGGATAATGCAAACTTATCATTCGGGGAAAGTGAACAATTCTGGTTAAATGAGTTCAGAGATCTGCCGGTCGAAAAAGCCATAATATCTGAAAGTGGGACGGAGGTTAACATCATGAACTATGATGGCGAAAACTTATTCGTCCATTTGGATCAGGAGTTATTCGAAAGTCTTAACAGGTATATTTTGGATAACAAGCTGAGCATAAACATAGTCTTTTCAGCTGCGTTGTACGTGGTATTAAATAAGCTCTCCGGGGCATCAGATATCATTATTGGTGCACCGGTCAACACAAGGAATCATCCGGACACAGAGAATGTAATCGGATTATTCCTGAATATGATGTTGATGAGGATGAATGTGGACGAAGATCAATTGTTGTCTGATTTTGTAGACTCAGTGAGAGATAAATACATGGCAATGTATGAACACATGGGGTATCCTTTCGATTTATTATTGGAGAAGTTACGTGGATACGAAAATGTTGATGCCAATAATCTGTTTGAGGTGG
Organism: Crocinitomicaceae bacterium; assembly: GCA_050300995.1. Classification (GTDB taxonomy): domain Bacteria; phylum Bacteroidota; class Bacteroidia; order Flavobacteriales_D; family Crocinitomicaceae; genus UBA4466. The sequence goes on from JBNKYR010000367.1 coordinate 1,655, forward strand.
TGCTCAACGTGATCAATAATTCGCGGGATATCAATCCGGATGAATTGACGGGGATGAGCAATACGATCACAAGGAGTAAGAATAAGTTCCCTTTGAGTATATACGTTGAAGAGTACAACAATGGTATTAATCTCCTTTTCGAATACAGAACGGTATTCTTTGATCAGAAATTTATTAAGTCTTTTGCCCAGCGCTATTTGACCTGTCTCAAAGCTCTCGTTGGGTCGGACGAAATCAAGGTCAAAGATGTCCGGTTAATTGAGAAAAAAGCACTGCCGAAAATCGGAGCTTTAAAAATGTAAGGGAAGTAAATGAACAGATCAATCATTGATATAGCGAAATGAGCATTATGAAGCGGAATTGCACGGAACATCAAAAACGACTTTGGTTTATTGATAAGTTCGAAAGAAACAACTTGTACGAGGGTAGCCCGGTCTATCATAATTTGTCTCTTGCAGTAAAAATAGAGGGTGAGCTAAATTATGAGAGATTGGAGGAGAGTATTGAACGTGTAATTGGCAAACATCAGGTCCTGAACGTTAAGATCGCATCCTTTGATGAGAAGCCGAACCAGATTTACGAACCTGATCTACCCGTTGAAATAGCTGTCGAGAGGTATGAGGGAGTTCTTGATGATAAGGATGTTCTGGCATATTGCAACAACGCTGCCCGGTATTCTTTCAGCATCGACTCGGAACCACTTATTCGGTTCCATGTTGCTCAATTGCAACATTCCGGGAACCTGCTTTTTGTAGTCGCACACCATATTATTCTCGATAGATATGCTCTGAAATTAGTCGTAAGTGACATTTTGGAGAGTTATGGATCGAGCGATTTTAAGAATGTCACAGACGAAGCTCTTACCTATTTCGATTTTGAAGCATGGCAAAATAGTTTATCCGATGATGATCTTGAACCGATACTTTATTATTGGTCGCGTAGGCTGAAAGGCGCACAGGTTTTGTACCTGGATTCTGATAGGCCCCGAGATCATATTCACATGTATTCGGGGGCAACATTGAACAAGGTGTTATCGGTGGATTTGTCCGATAGCATTCGATCGTTTTGTCAGGACCAGAAGGTGGATATGTCTGGTTTTTTTCGGGCGGTTTACATATTGCTGCTACACAAGTATTCGGGACTGGATGATATAGTGATCGGAAATTACTATGCTAACAGAGAGCAGATCGAATTGCAAAAAATAATTGGCCCTGTTGCGAATTTAATTGTGTTGAACAACCACATTGAACACAACAAGAGCTTTCAGCACGTTTTACGTCAATCCGTAGAGGTATTTGATGAAGCAATTGAATTCTCAGAAGCACCGTTTGAGCGTGTGGTCACGGAGTTGAGTCCGGGAATTGACATGAGCCGAACTGCGTTGTTTGATGTGCTTTTTGTGTTCGAGTCTCAGAAGGAGAACGAGATACTCAATGGATTTGAC
>JBNKYR010000368.1:0-3057 GCA_050300995.1 Crocinitomicaceae bacterium
TGTCGAGAAGTATGTGCCGTGGATCATGGCGGGGAAGGGGATGCATGACCGTTAATGCGGGGGCTGTAACGGATGGGAGAAAAAGATTTCATACTTTAGTGCTTAGAAAATAGCTCAATGAAAACCAACCATCTGCTTACATCTTTGGCTGTATTAGCCGTATTTACTTCCTGCAAAAAGACGTACGTCTGTACCTGCGTAACGACTGTTACTGAGCCCGCTTATACATACAACAGTGTGAACTATCCCGGATCCGTGAATGAATCTATCGAGCAGGAAACCTACGAGGAACGAAAAGAATCAAATGCCCAGGTGCAGTGCGAATTTAAAGAGTATGTGGTCCAGTATGCGTCCCCGAATGAAACGCAGGGACAGGGATTAACCACAGAAGCAAAGGTGTGTGACCTTTCCGAATTCTGAGAGTCAGGGCTCATCATGTCTGACATCTAACTCCTAAGACCTGATCCCTAACCTCTGTTTTTACTAATTATAGCAGACATCATCGGCTATTCCTTCCTGAATAATACACGTGCAACCGTTTCTCCCGATACTTCCAGGATGTACATTCCGGAAGGTAGTATTCGGACATCCACAGGGCCATTCATAGATCCTTCCGACACCATCTGTCCTGAAAGGTTGAAGATCGTAAAAGACGTGCATTTCGGATCGCTGACATGGAGGGAATTGGATGTGGGATTCGGATATACGCGCAGTTCATCTGTGGAGGCGTCCAGATCTACAGTTCGGATCTCTGAATAAGTGGATGCATCATTGAAATCTGTTTGCTTCAGTCGATAATAGGAAAGTCCATCTGGTGCAGTACGATCTGTTTCATTGTAGAATTGCGATTCCTGAGAGTTTCCGGCACCGGACACCACGCTGATAGCATTCCAGTTGATACCGTCAGAAGAGCGCTCCACGGTGAAATAATCATTATTGATCTCTACGGCTGTTTCCCAATTGAGCTCTACTGTATGCGTGCTCACCGCTTCCGCGTTGAAGGATACCAATTCGATGGGTAGAGGAGTCTGGGAGGTATTGATAGTACCCAATGTGAAGCGCAGGCCGTTGCTAAGCGCAGTGACTCCTTCAAAAGCGTAGACATTATTTACCCGTGCAACGGCACCGGAGATCGCCGTTTCGTCCGCAAAGTTGCCATCGTTGTCCGTGTCAACGATCAGACGAAGATCCGAAGCAGTAATGTTTCCGAGGCCGCTCAGATCGAAGCGAATATCCACACTGCCCACATCAACAGCTGTTCCGGAGGAATTGACCTCGCTGACTCGCCAAACCCGGGCGAGTCTTGCCTGGACGCCATCGCCGGTGTTGATATCGGATGTTTCGGTTGCCTGCAGTGTTCCGTTGTCATGACCCCACATCAGGAATTCATTGTCTCCGAGACCTCCGGGATTCAGTATTCGGATGATCCCGCTGCCCTGAGCATCATCCTGAATGTTCGAAGCATCTACACGTCCGATTCCGGCCACATCATGGTCGTAATTTCCGTTGCCGCTATTGTCTTGTGTATAAACGTCATTGCTGCTGAGTGAAGCTCCGTATTTCGCTGCTAAATAGTTTTCAAGAATGATCTTTTCTGCAGTGTTGACAGCCCGATTGAACGCGATCACTTCCGCGATATTTCCCTGGAGATACCATAGACCATCATCATAACCGATCTGCACCTGTGGTGTCGTACCGAATTCAATGGGCCCGGTTGTCCCAATGTCCGTAAAATAACTTCCTCCAAAGCGACTCATGTACATCGTTGTGCCACTTCGCTTGTATTCGCCAATGTACGTAGCATTGTTAGTTACGCCGGATGTGTAGATGTAATCTTCGGTATAATTTCCGCTCGCCTTGGCGATGAACTTATCATTGGTATTATCCCTGTAAACGCGAATTCCTTCTCCCGAAACAGTGTTCAAACAAAAATAGCTCGAATTTGCTGCCGGCTGCGTAGTGTTGTCATTCTTGACAAGAAAGATCGTGAAATCATTATCGATGTTCAGCGAGGTGCTGGCAGAGCTAATAAGTTCATCCGCTCCATCGAAATGCACAACCGGGTTTCCGTTCAGGGCATTGGTGCCATCGTTCTCATACGTTGGTTGTTTGGAGCCTGTTGCCTGGCTTACATTGACGCCGTAGCCGGACTGATCATTCCATTGTGAAATGGCTCCACCGTCTGTAGTCGAGGAAGTTCCGGCATCCGCTTTCAGCCACAATTGCAAATCGGAGCTTCCATCTGCCGCTTCCACGCCTGCAGGCCCCGTTTTATCTGAATAGCTTCCCTTGACCCACAATTGAAAGTATTCGGCATCAGCTACTTCACCCGAAGCACTTGTAAGTCGTTGTGTTCCGTTTACAGGTATCCAATGCATCCCGGCAGTCGCGCCACACGGATGAAAAATATTGGCGTTGAGCGTCGTTCCTGCTGGTGTGGTACAACCGGCATTTACCGTAAGTGCTGCGGAATTCGTACCTGTCCAGTAATCGTTGATGGCATTGTCAGCGACTCCTTTGGATAAGGTACTGTTGGATTGAATTCTGGCGATGATCGTCGCATTGGTAGTGACGACATCCATGGTGGCCGAACCGCTTGAAATTCGGACTTCCTGAATCCCTGTGAGAGCTGCCAGTACAGTTGTGTTGAAAATACCTCGTGAAGACGTTGTCAGACTGGTTCCCTGTGGCAAGTTCCCGGAGCCGTTGCCAAAATCAATTGCGATCATGACATAGCCATTCGCATCTACATGCGTATTGAACGAAGTGCCTCCAAGGTTGAAATAGTAAGTTCCTGCTGTTTTGGCGGCGGCTGCCTGGTCAAGCGAGGTAAAGGGATCTCCTGATCCACCTGTCTGGGCGAAGAGCAGGCAGGGAAGGATCCCGGCGAATAGTGTGGCGAAGAATTTCATTTTGCGTGTGTTAGGTGAACGTAGGGGAAAGGTATGCCAGGAAATGTGAGCATGTTTATGCCAGTTTCCCAACGTGAAACGAACGTTTCCGAAAGGGGGATTCGTGCTGTTGTACCCTGATTGTCATGTGTTTTGACGTGTTCTT
>JBNKYR010000369.1:0-3014 GCA_050300995.1 Crocinitomicaceae bacterium
TCCGTTCCTGTATTTGAACTATTAATCGTCAGGTTGATTGTAATCAGGGAATCGCAACCGGAGACATTAGGAATAGTATCGTAATACGTTCCGTTTGCAGTATATGTTTCATCTCCGGATGGTACTGTATAGCTATCGCAAGCTGTGATATCAATGGTACTGGAACTTGATTCAATATTTGGGAACCCTTCAATAATGAAAGCAATATTGAACCCCCAGGCTCCGGTAACCGCGTATGGATTTGGCAGGTTCGGATAGGTTGTACCGGTATTGAAAAACGAAGCGGGTGAAGAAAAGGTAGTTAAACTGTTATATATCGGGTTATTGGACGTTTTCAAATACAGGTAGTTGCCCCCACTGTAAATAACACCAATAGCATAGTTGTTCCCTGGTGTAATCGTTACTGTACCGGAAGGAACACTTTCCCCAATGATTTGATCAAAACTACCGGCAATGGACTGGGGATTGGTCTGATGGACAAGGATGCCGTTTTCGTACAACCCGAGGATGGCGCTTCCTCCACCCACACTTGCGCCGTCTACATGAACACCAAGGTACCCGAGATCAATGTTTGCGCAGGAAACAGGAGAAAAGGGTTCAGATACGAACCGGTTATTGGAAAGAGTAATGTTCCCTGTATAGGAGGCCGGATCTATAGTAATAATTGGAGCGGGGCTTGCAGAGGCGGTGAGCGTTATAGCCTGATTTCCATTTGGAGCGGTTGAACCGATACAGGTGATTGTGGTATTGGTTCCGGTAAAATGGAGAATTCCATTGTCAAAGGTTGTAACGGTGGTGATTTCCGTTCCTGTTGTCGCCCCGGCGGAAGCAAATCCTGAAGAGGACGTAAATGGTTCCTGAAATTGGTAAGTCCCCTGACGCCAGTATCGACAGTAGAGTTTAACTTCTTCTACCGGTTGATCAAAGGTGATTGTAAAGGTGCTCGAAGCAGTATATTCCAATGTAGACTCATTTGCACCGAGCGGCGGGTTGAAGTCAGCCGTATTAAAGGATTGAGATCCGATTGACTGGGATCCGTTTAGTCCGGTAATAGTAAACCCGATACCATCAACGGTTCCGGTGGTGGGCGATGTCCAGATTGCGACGCTTTGCGCAAAGGCCCCGCTGCTCAATAACATCAACAGAACAATAACGGGGACTACGAATTTTTTGTTTTTCACAATAGTTGGGTTTTGAATTCAGCGCGAAAGTACAGAGCGTACAGACGCATATCCGCAGATTGTTACGGGGCTCCGTAAACATGTTCTGAAAGAATGAAAAGCTGATACAGTTGATCAACAAAATTTAGTGCAGGGGTACGTTTCAGGTAGTACGCACTTTTTGAAGAAGTTCGTTGCGGTAGTTTTTACTGACTGGGATTTTTTCCTGGGATACCGTTACGGAATCGGAATCTATGGAGTCCAGATGTTCAAGATTGATGACATAGCTCCGATGGATTCGAAGAAAGTGATCCGGCAATTTGGTGATGAATTCTGTGAGACTACCCCTAATGAGAAATTTTTCTTCTTTTGCGTGAATCTCGAGGTATACGTGGTCACTTTTAATGAAGCAGATATCCGCGAAGCGAACCTTGATATAACGTTGATTCACTTTCATAAACAGGGCGTCTTTGATGACCAGGTTCTGCTCATCGATACGCGTACGCGAATAATTGAAAAGGGCAATTTCGATTGAGGCATAGAGATCCTCTTTACTGAAGGGCTTCAACAGAAATGCAGGAGGAGCAACCTGTTTTGCCCGGTCAATGGTCATTTTATCTGAGTTGGAGGTCAGAAAAATAAAGGGAATGTGATACTCTTCACGAATGGTCCATGCGAGATCAATCCCATCTTTTTTGCCCGAGAGCTGGATGTCCAGGATCACAAGATCCGGGCTTTCCTTTTCAATACGATCCAGGGCTTCTCCGAAACTGATGGCGGGTTCCAGAGGGAGGTAATTCAGTTGTTCCAGCGCCATACAAAGGTTTTGTGCGATGATCATTTCGTCCTCAACTACCAGTATTTTAACTTGTTCCATTACGTATTCAGTGTTTTTCGACAGGGATCAATCGACCGTTTTTCGCTGGAAGCTTTCCTTGAAAGAAATGTGGTATCGCAACCCATTGTCGTTTGTCATTTCCAAAGTGCCGTGCAACTGTTTCACCAGACTCCTGATCAACATTGTTCCCAATGTCCGGTCTTTTTGCGGATCAATATTGTTCTGCATACCCGGACCGTTGTCATGAAACGTCAGAAGGTAATCATCGTGTCGTTTCAAAATGGCAATCTGCAATGCGTTTTCACGCGCTGTTGTAAACGCATATTTGCAGGCATTGGTTAGGAGTTCGTTAAAAATAAGCCCCAATGGAATTGCGGTGTCGATGTCAAGGGACAGGTGTTCCATCTCAATCTGCAACACCGTTTTGTCCTTTAGGTCGTAAGCAAGCAATATCTGGTCGCAGAGCATATGTACGTATTCCGTAAAATCAATAGCCGATACATCATCGTTCTGATAGAGTTTCTGATGAATTAGTGCCATGGACCGGATGCGTCCCTGACCTTCCTCGATTTTTTGGCGCGCTTCAGTGTTGTCCATACCGTAGGATTGCAGTTCAAGAAGACTGGACAAGGTCTGGAAGTTGTTCTTAACACGATGGTGAATTTCTTTAAGTAGCAGATCTTTTTCTGCGAGCGATTTTCGGGAGATGTCATTCAGGCGTGCTTTTGAACGGTAGCGTAGGTAGAGCAACAACGTAACGGCAATCAACACTACGACAACGATAAGTCCCAGCGCAATGTAAAGGTTTTGTCTGGCGACTTCCGATTCAAGTTTGTTTTGGTCACGTTCCATCGCCAGGCGTTGCCGTTCATTTCTCAGGCTGTCCTCAAGTTGTTTTTTCTCGCTCTCGAACATAACCTGCGTACGTATCGTTTCCTCCAGTTTTTCCCTGTTTTTCAGACTGTCTTCGAGTGTGGTAAATACTTCGAAATAATGTAGAGCAAGTGATGCATCCC
>JBNKYR010000370.1:0-2992 GCA_050300995.1 Crocinitomicaceae bacterium
TACCTCATTTCGCAGGGAGCGGTTCCCGGCTTTAAAGGACTTTACGGTTGTCCGAGCACCTTGCTGATCTCTGTGAATGAACAAGTTGTTCACGGTTTGCCAAGTGATATCCCGTTCAAGGAAGGCGATGTGGTTTCTGTTGATTGCGGCGCCGTTTGGAAAGGTTACTACGGCGATCATGCATACACTTTTGAAATCGGGGAAGTTGCTCCGGAAACAAAAAAACTGCTTCAGGTTACCCGTGAATGCCTCTACCTCGGCATCAAGGAAGCACGCATTGGCAACAGAATCGGAGACATTGGTTTTGCCATTCAACAGCACGCAGAAAGCCACGGATATAGTGTGGTGCGTGATCTTGTCGGACACGGACTCGGAAAAAAACTGCACGAAGATCCACAAGTACCGAACTACGGTCGACGTGGTCAGGGAAAAAAGATTCAGAGTGGTCTGACCATCGCCATCGAACCAATGATCAATATGGGAACGGAGCGTGTTGCACAACTGGACGACAACTGGACAATCGTAACTGCGGATGGTCAGCCAAGTGCCCATTTCGAGCACGATATCGCCGTTGTTGACGGGGAACCGGTAATCCTCTCCACGTTCGACTATATTGAAGAAGCGTTGAGTAAAAAATCATGACAAGGGAAGGACGGTTACTTTTGCTGACGGTACTTACCTATACCTTGTACGCTTTCAGCATCTGGACCTCCAAAGGCCTGTTCATCTTTCCTTTTCCGTTGAATGAAGCTGTGATCTTTGTGATTACGGCACAACTTGCTTTTCAATCCCGAAAGGAATTGTTGAATGCCCTGCACATCGCGCTAATTGGCATCGTGGCCCTGTTGACCAGCTTTCCCTTTTGGGAGATCGTTCTTTCGGAAGAACGACTGGCCCTCTTTTATACCAGCGGCTGGCCGGATCTTCTGCTACTTGTATTCTACGTCTTACTTGCCGTATTGATGATCCGGACCGTGATTGCCCAAAACCGATGGCCCGCCTTTCTCTTTGGGGGAATTGCCCTGGCTGTTCTCGTGACTTCTCTTGTACTTTCGGAGCCTCTCTGGATGCTCCCTGCCTATTTACTCATGACTGTTTCCATTGGCATCCGTCCTGCCCTGGGCGTTGTTTCCTGGATCTGGCCCTTTCTGGTCTTCCTGGAAAGCGTCCGGATCATTTCCTTTGTCACCGGCTCGGTTCAATAAATCAGAATAACATCCCTTAGTTGTATGCGGTTCTTACCAATTCTCTTCCTGTTTCTTGTTTCCCTGGCACATGCCCAGACGGATACCCTGACCATCGTCTCCTACAACCTTCTGAATTTTCCGGAAGGACGCGATGACTGTGGAAGTAGTAATACCGTTGTACCGAACCGCGCCGATACACTTCGAAAGATTCTTCGCTATGCAAAACCCGATATTTTTGTGGCCTGCGAGATCCAGACGGAAGCCGGAGCCGACAGCATTCTCACCCGCTCACTGAATGTCTTCGGAACGAATTCGTTCGCTGCTGCCAACTTCCATCTGAACAGCAATAATTCGGACCTCCACAATATGCTGTACTACAACTCCGACAAGCTGACACTTCAATGGCAGGATTACATTCAGACCAGTGTTCGCGACATCGACCATTACGTGCTTTATGTCAACGATCCGAACCTCGGGCAATTCTTCGATACCACATTCATCGAAGTGTACATGTGCCACCTTAAAGCCGGAAGTTCAACAGCGAACAAAGCAGAGCGCGCTCAGCAGACACAATTGTTGATGGATTACATTGCCACACGTCCCACTGACAGAAATCATTTCGTGTGCGGCGATCTCAACGTGTACACATCATCGGAAACCTGTTATCTGCAATTAACCAGTGGAGCCTATGCTCTTCAGGATCCGATCAACTCTCCGGGAAACTGGAACAGCAATGCCTCGTTTGCTCCGATCCATACCCAGTCGACACGTACCAGCGGAAACTTTGATTGCGGCAGCACCGGTGGTATCGATGACCGTTTTGATCACATTCTGGTGTCTTCCAACGTGATGACGGGCAGCGACAGCCTTCGGTACCTTGTCGGATCGTATGCTGCACTCGGCAATGATGGCAATCACTACAACAACAGCCTGATCTCTTCTCCTGTAAACACCATGTATCCGGATTCCGTAGTACGTGCACTCTATTACATGTCAGACCACATGCCCGTGACCCTGAAAACCGTAGTGACCTATCCTACCAGCAACGGACTCGCCCTCTACCCTGTTGTGCAGGGAGTCAGCTGCTACGGTTCTTCCGACGGCGAATTGACGATCGTTGCCAACGATGGACAGGCTCCGTACACTTACCTTTGGGACGCCAATGCAGGTAATCAAACCACTGCGACAGCTACCGGTCTTGCTTCGGGCTCCTACTGTGTACAGGTGACCGATGCCCTCGGCGAAGTGGACGATTATTGCGTCTTTCTTCCTCAACCCGATTCACTTTCCTACAGCACTTTTGTTAATCCTGAGAATGGCACCTGTAATGGCAGTGCTTACCTGCTTCTGAGCGGCGGTGCAGCACCCTATGATGTGGTGTGGAACGACCCGCAATCGCAAACCGGAACGGCGGTCACCAATCTGTGTACCGGCAATTACGCCGCAACAGTTACTGATGCCAATGGTTGCGTGACCATTATCCCAATTACCATCAACTACGTTGGACTGGACGAGATCATCCGTGAACATATCCGGCTTTTCCCGAATCCGACGGCCGGAGATCTTGAATTGCATTTTCCGATCGACTGGAAAGTGACAACACCCAGCGTCATTGACGGTCCGGGAAGGCGCATTCCCGTAACATCGGTTTCATCAGTTGGAGTGCAAAAAATTGATGTGAGAAAATTGACTGCGGGGCGTTATTTTCTGGAAGTTACGGTAAACGACATCCCGTACCTGCTTCCGTTTCAAAAGCAATAGTCGTTTTGCAGCTATGAAAGGTAGGTTTTTTTTCGAGTGTAATT
>JBNKYR010000371.1:0-2986 GCA_050300995.1 Crocinitomicaceae bacterium
ATGATCTTAAGCGAGTAGAGATCCCCTTTGACGTTTGACACTTGCACCAGATCTCCTTTCTTCAGCGAAAGTTTATCCGCAATTCCCTTACCTAGCAAAATACCGTTATGACTTTTCAGCAGATCGAGTGCATCTCCTTCAATAATGTAGCTGTCCAGATTGTACAGCTCCACTTCATCACGGGCATTTATCCCAACAACGGAACCGTTGAGCTTCACCGTCCCACCGAGATAAAAGGCATTCGCCTGCACCATCACGGAAGCTTTCAAAACATCGGAACGCTGGTTCAATTCATTTGTCAGCGCGAGTGCGTTGTAGATCCGTGCTGTTTTCTTTTTGGGTTTCACCGATAACACCACATTTGTTCCTGACTGGTGTTCGGGAGAACGGTCAATTGGCTGTACGGAAGTGGTTTCCACCTCATTGAAAATGTGGATATGAGGCGTCCTGTTGAGAATAAGGTCATCCAACAAACCGTTCAGTCCGGTCATGAAGCTCATCAGAATGATATAGGCACTGATACCGAAGGTAACCCCCAGCGCTGCCACGGTTGTTTGTCGCCGGCGCGTCAGGAGATGTTTCTTCGATATTGATAAGATGATCTTAAAATTCATTCGGTAGGTTTTAAGATCTTCATGCCCTCATGAACGCCTTCCAGCACCTCCACCACGCTCAGGTTCTGATTGCCCAGTTTCACTTTTTTCGGACCATTTTCCGTAATGACTTCACCATTAGCGTTGATGTATTCCAAAGGAACGACCAGGACACCGGAGGTCTTCCTCACAATGATGTTTCCCTCTCCTGTCAGGCCGTAATACAACTTGTCCGGTTGATCGGCAAATTTTCCTTCCACCACGAACGTTTGTGTCTGATCCTCCAGTTTCGGGATGATCCGGGTCACCACTGCTTCGAAAACCTTTCCGGGAAATGACTCCAGACTTACCACAATATTCTGGCCTTCTTTTACACGCATGATATCCACTTCGTCGATCCTCATTTTCAGGGTGAAATCGTTGCTTGATCCGACTACTGCCAATGGTTCTTTTACGGTTACATACTCGCCCTGTTCCTTGTAAAGTTCGTAGATCATTCCTGAAATCTGGCTGCGGACGAACAGGTCATTCAACCGTGCGGAAGAGTTAATCGCCGTATTCCGGGCCTGCTGCATTTTCGTTTGCAATTCGCGTTGCAGACGTCTCCTCTGGTTGACAACGATTTTCCACTTATTCCGCGAATTATCCAGCTGGAGTTGCGCATTTTCCAATTCCTGATCACTGGACAAACTGCGCTGATTCAGTTTTTTGATCCGCGAGAAATTGACAGAATCCAGCTCATATTTCGACTTTGCTGTTTGCAATTCAAGCTCAATGTCCTCCAATTGATTCAATTCTCCCCGGTAGTAGGCTTCCGCGAGACTGTAAGACAATTGCGCGTTTTCCGCATTTGCAAGCGTATTCTCGTCACGAAGCTTGAAAAGAATTTCATCCGGTGTGACCGTGTCTCCCTCCTGAAACGCGATCAGATCAATATACCCGTTGGATCCTGACTGTATCAGATACTTCTGTGCAGGTTCAACGATGATACTTGAATAGACCGACTCGATCAAATCCGTTTTCTCAACCGTGTAACTCTCCTGTTTTGAGGAACACCCCATCAACACGGTTACCAAACCTCCTGCTATCAAAACTCGCTTCATGACAATTCACTCATTGTTAGATGTCCTAAATTTAGCCTTCCTATGGATGGGACGCTACTAGCTGGGAGAATTTCTTTCGAAAATTTAATTACAAATCCGGTTTCTATTACATTTATCCTATGACTATCAAAGATGTTCAAACGCAGGTCGACGACTGGATCAAGGAATACGGCGTTCGTTATTTCGACGAACTGACAAATACCGCCATGCTGATGGAGGAAGTGGGTGAAGTAGCCCGCATCATGGCACGTCGTTACGGAGAACAAAGCGAAAAGGAAAGCGATAAGAACAAAGATCTGGCTGAAGAGATCGCAGACGTGCTGTTTGTACTTGTCTGTATTGCCAATCAGACCGGCGTAGATCTGGAAGAAGCCATGACCAAAAACCTGCAAAAGAAGACCCAGCGCGATGCTACCCGGCACAAGAACAACGAGAAGCTGAAGGATACATCCTCAAAATAATCAGACGGTTTCCACGTTTTTAAGATATCTCCAAAAACAAACCGCATGAAATTTCTCCTGACCATTTCATCCGTTTTCCTGTGTCTGACATTTTCCTTCGGACAGCACAGCTCAGGCTTCAAACCACAGGAAGCAAAAGAGTTGATGGCGCTTGGAAACAGTTATACTTATCTCGACCTCTACGGCGACGACAAAGCCATCATTCCCAGAGGGTACACCCGCACCTATACCTCTCCAGTCGTAGGTATGGATAACATGTTCCAGGTTTATACCAAAGGAAAAACAGGCGTTATCAGTTTCCGCGGTTCCACCGACAAAAAATCAAGCTGGCTGGAAAATATCTATTCGGCCATGATCCCGGCAAAGGGCTCCATTGAAGTACAGGACAAGGCTTTCGATTACACCTTCGCGACTGATACCGCAGCGAATGTACACAGTGGTTACGCGCTCAGCATGGCTTACCTCCACGAACTAGTGCTGGAGCAGATTGATCACCTGAACAAGCAGGGCATCTATCAGATCTACATCACCGGTCACAGCCAGGGAGGCGCACTCGCTATTATGACCCGCGCCTATCTGGAATTCCATGCAAAGAAGAAGGTGAGTTCAAAGAACGATTTCAAAGTCTACACCTTTGCCCAGCCGATGTGCGGCAACAAGGCCTTCGTGGAACAGTACAACCGCTATTTCTGTGAACCGGGAAAAAGTTTTTCGCTGATCAATCCGGACGATGCCGTGCCCACCATGCCGATGTCGTCCGTGGTCAGGCCGGCCCCCAGCGCCCGCAACTGCTTTTTGGTCACCGGTTCCAGTTTGCGGCCGTCCCACA
>JBNKYR010000372.1:0-2982 GCA_050300995.1 Crocinitomicaceae bacterium
AAACTCCACTTGCATAACGGGTTTATGCGCATTACCGGTTCGAACTCATACGGAGGTCCGCAAATCGTATTTGGCGGAACAACCAATGGTACCGGAGATTGGGGCATTGAATCCATCGGCGGTTCCGTAAGCGGGTTGAACTTCTGGAAGCCGGGCATCGCCAATGGAAACTACAAATTATTCATTGCAGACAATGGACGCGTTTCAATTGGGTTGGACCCTTCGGCAATGTTCATGAACCATGATGTGAATAATAGCGAATTGCCATACATGCTTTTCGTCAAAGAAGGAATTTTGACTGAAAGGTTAAAAGTTGCTTTGGAAAACTCTGCTGATTGGGCCGATTATGTTTTCGAAGAAGGGTATGAACTGAGATCCATTGAAGAAGTAGAAGCTTATATTCTCGCAGAAGGGCACCTGCCGGGTGTTCCAAGTGCTGAAGAAGTCAAAGAAACAGGGATCGATGTAGCGACGATGGATTCCAAATTACTGGAAAAAATTGAGGAGTTGACACTTTACAACATCCAACTTAAAAAGGAACTCGAAGAACTGAAGAGTGCCGTTGAGGAATTGAAAAGGAAATAACAATACTGCCAATATACCAAAGGTTGTTTTATCAGCAATTGATAATAAATAAAACGAGGAGTTTATGATGAAGAAACAAGGCTTTATTGTTTTGGCCATCCTGATGACCTTTAAGATGCATGCCCAAAACCTAGTGCAGAATGGAAGTTTTGAGAACTTCTCATCGTGTCCTTCCGGAATAAGTCAATTTCCCCTGGTTGATTACTGGGATATTGCTCCGAATTCGCAAACCACAAGTGATCTTTACACGGCATGTTGTACAAACCCAAATGGTGATTGCGGAGTTCCCAATAACCTGTCAGGAGGTTACCAACCTGCCTATGATGGCGTGTCTTATGCGGGAATTGTCTATGACGTAGATGGCTATTATCGGGAATACATCCAAACCCAGTTAACAACTCCCTTGGTAGCAGGTAAATGTTATTACGTGGAGTTTTATGTTTCAAGAAATCAGTCGACAGGATATTATGCGGCCGGGACGAACTATGCGGTGCGTGAATTTGGCGCATTGTTGACAAACACTGCTCCTGCTCAGCCCGACATTGTATACAACGGAAATACGTTTCAGGGAAGGGGAGCGATACTTCAACGTCCTCAAATTGTCTACGATGGTTTTCTGACAGATTCTGAAAACTGGACCCGTATTTGTGGCACATATAAGGCAAAGGGCGGGGAAAAATTCCTGACGATCGGTTGGTTCAAAGAACACTATAAAGGCGTACAGAACGTAGACTGGATTCGCGTGAATACAGCCGTTCCCGACAATCCCAATGGTCGGTCATCGTCATATTATGTTGACTACGTTAGCGTGACAGAGGTTGACTTTTGTCCGCGGGAAATTTACATTGAGAACCATACATATCCTCAATCGTTTCCCATTCCTATAACAGTTGAAGCGAGCTCTTTGGTTACTGCAGGGACTTCGGTAGACCCAACGCAAACGGATGGTCCGGTCTTTACGGGAGGAGGATCATTTAAGTTGAATTATTTGGCGGGAGATTATGTTTCCCTGGAGCCGGGATTTGAAGCAAAACCGGCCTCCTCCGGAAATTTCGTTGCTTCTATTGCCCCCGTACCCTGTGAATCACCTGCATGTCCGCCCTATGCACCGGCTGATGCAGGTGATGATATAGCGTTGTCCTGCGGTGACGGCCCTGTTGTTATCGGTGGGGTTTGTGTATCACCGAACGATTATCAGTGGGAATCCGTGCCTGCAAACGCTGTAGATTGGTTAAATGATCCGGCGATCGGTAACCCAACGCTGACGGTTCCCAGTTCCGCATGGCTGAATGGCTTAACGGAGATCCAGTTCACTTTAAGGGTGAATGAGTTTTCGTGCAGTCCTGATTTTGATCAGGTGACGATTACGTTAACCCCATCTACCCCTCCGGTGGCTGATGCAGGACAAGACCTAAGCCTGTTCACGGATGTGAATTGTAACAATTGCAGATCCATTGGGATGGCTCCGGAGCCGGGTGTTTTCTATTTTTGGTCTCCGTCAATTGGACTGTCAAATAACCTTGTTTCAAACCCGGATGTCTGTTATGACCCTGGAATCAATTCGTATCCTGTAACGTACACCTTAACGGCAGTTGATGCGGTGACCGGCTGTGCGACGGCGACTGATGAGATCGTTGTTTCAGCATACGGCATATCCATGGATGATGTTGTGCTTAATGAACCAACGGATGTCATTTGTGATCTGAGCTCATGCTATAATCTTGGACCAAATAACTATAGTCACTATAATTATTCCTGGTCAGTGGTCAGCGCTCAGCAGGACGGATCTCCCGATCCTAATGCAATGAGCTACCTTTCTGATCTTGCCACGAACCCTTTGTTCTGTCCTCCGGCAGGAGCAAGTTACGGATGGGCAACATATAACCTGCATTTGGAGCACCCATATGATCCTTCATGTTCACGTGATATTCCGATCACCGTACACTATGCGGACGGACCACAACCGGCAGCGGTGGATCATTCCAATGGTGGTAGTAACCAGGCAATTCCAATGTATACCTCCAATTTGATTTTATATGGTGCAGTTGAGAAATTAAGGCTCCGGATCTATAAGAATTCTCAATGCGGTGTTTCACCTGTACATCAGGAGTTCATTTTGGAAAGTGGTGTTGATTTCACAGGTACTTTTGTGCAATGGGTGCACCCGGACCCTACATCGTTGGATTGCCCCTGGTTTAATTACTGCGGAGAATGGGAATTTAAGAAGTACTGCGACAATAACTGGTATTCTCCTGCCTCGTCAACACAATCCTTCATAGGGTGGATAGATGGAGATTGTACTTGGCCAAACAAATCGGCTTCGGGTAGTACAAAGGAGAAAACGGCTGCATTGCCGCAAATGAGCGGAAATATGGAGGTGTCCGTGTATCCGAACCC
>JBNKYR010000373.1:0-2966 GCA_050300995.1 Crocinitomicaceae bacterium
AAAAAGCCAAAAAGAAATATTACAAAGACAAAAAAGGCTACCTCTACCAGAAAGCCAAACGCGAAATTGAAAGCCTGGTCTGGGTTCAATCGGCATTGATCGATACCGCTGATGTACGCCTGGAACGATTGCCGGAAACAGTCAACACCCGAAATTCCGAGTTTGGCCATGGGATCTACGGCAACACTCTTTACTTCTCAAGTCTGCGCGCCGATTCCATCAGTGAAATGGAAGAAGTCTATGGTACGGAATACCACACCACGCTCTACACCAGCAAACAAAAGGAAGGTGAGTTTGAAGCTTCGGAACGGTTGGAAGCACTTTTCAAAGAGAAACTCAATTCTGGCAACGGATCATTTTCACTGGACGGTCATCGTTTTTACTTCAGCCAATGTTCCGAGGATGGTTACAATTACCGCTGCAGGATCATGGTCGCCATGTACTCGAACGATCAATGGACTTTTATTGATTCACTGGGAGAAATTATCAATGAACCGGGAACCAACACAACGATGCCCTGTATTGCCGAGATCGGCGGTGAAGAAACACTGATCTTCGCGTCCGACCGCGCCGATTCCGAAGGAGGTTTGGATCTTTATTACAGCTCCATCAAGAATGGCAATCAGTACGGACGTGTTCGACCGATCAAAGCTGCCAATACTCCTGACAATGAAGTTTCACCCTGGTGGGATGCTGAACAGCAACGACTGTATTTTTCGTCCTCCTGGCACAATGGTTTTGGCGGACTTGATGTCTTCTACTCGCATTACAATGGGAAGTTTGAAGAACCAGTAAACGCAGGACTACCCGTTAACAGTCCGGCAAACGACCTCTACTTCTTCCGAAAAGGCGACACGTCGTACATGACCTCCAACCGCATCGGGGTACTTTACAGCAAGAACCCAACCTGTTGCAGCGATATTTTCGCACTGATCCCTCCTGTGGAAATAATTCCGCCTACACCAGAGGAAACCCTGGCCGATCTGAACAAACGACTCCCTGTAACACTCTACTTCCATAATGATATTCCGAATCCACGTTCCCGCGATACGAGTACTACAGTAAATTATATCAACTCGTACAACGATTACACGGCGATGCTGGATCAGTACAAGAAGGAATACGCTAAAGGTTTGAGCGGAACGAGGGCGGAAGAAGCGCATGAGGATATTGAGACCTTCTTTATTGAATACGTTGACAAGGGAGTCGCTGATCTTCAACTTTTCCGGGACCTGCTCCTGAAAGAACTTGACCGCGGTGCAAAGATCAACATCACAGTGAAAGGATTCGCAAGTCCGCTGGCAAAAACCGATTACAACGTAAATCTTACCAAACGACGAATCTGGTCATTGATCAATTACATGCGTGAATACAACGGCGGCGTTTTTGCCAAATACCTGGACGGAACCGCTGAAAACGGAGGCAAGGTCATCTTCTCTCAGGTTCCCTTCGGAGAATATACGGCGAATCAACTGACCAGTGACAATCCGAACGACGTTCAGAATTCCGTGTATTCAAGAGCGGCCGCCATCGAACGGAAAATCGAGATTCAGAGCGTGAGCTACCTGGACGAAGAAGAAGAATTCGCATTGACCACCGATAAACCGGTCATTGATCTGGGGTATACCAAACAGGGAGATCAGTTGAGCCAAATCTTCACGGTCCGGAATTCTTCAAGTGAAACGATCGAACTGGACGGCTTCCGAATTCCCTGTGAGTGCACCACTGCCGAAAGCGATAAAACTACGCTGGCACCGGGAGAGATGGCAAAAATCACTCTTCACCTCGACACCAAAAATCTCAGTGGCTTTACGGTCAAATCCATTTATGTGAAAGTCAAAGGAAGCGAAGAAGAACTTCGCCTGTATGTTTCCACAGAGATCCAGTGATCATTAAACGAAATCGAACCATCAAAACCCAACCTCCGAAGGAATGAGTCAATCATCGGATAAATTGAAAGTCTTACTGAGCCGCAGAAAAATCAGTGATCTCGAATCCCTCGCCTCCAGTAAGGCCTTCTGCATGAAGCCCTGGGTTCATTTGTTCGTTTCCCACTTCGGCACTGTAGCACCATGCTGTCTCGCTCCCTGGGAAGAAAGTCAGGCTCTTGGCAACATCAACCGGCAAAGTGTGGAAGAGATCTGGAACGGAGTCGAAATGAAAGCCCTTCGCGCAAAAATGCTCAAAGATCTTCCCGACGCTCGTTGCAAACAATGTTACGAAAGCGAAAAGATGGGGCTCAAAAGCACGCGGAAAATGACAAATGCGCTTTACCTGAACAAACTGGACTGGGTCCGTTCCACAAAAAACAATGGCTACGCTCCGGAAGCAAAGCCCGTTTTCTGGGACCTGCGTATTTCCAACCTTTGCAATTTTAAATGCCGCATCTGTGGTCACCATTCCAGTTCACAATGGTACAATGACGCCAAAGCTTTGAACCTGGTATCGCACGAAACCAAAGTGCATCACGGTCCGAAAGATTTTGACCGATTGCTGAAGCAACTCGAATTTGTCTTGCCAGATGTTGAAGAAATATACTTCGCCGGCGGAGAACCGCTGATCATGGAAGAGCACTACCGGGTCCTGAATGAGCTAAGGATGCGGAACTTAACACACATCAAGCTCCGTTACTCCACGAATTTCTCTCAAACTGTTTACAAAGGACAGGATGTCTTCGAGCTTTGGGCAGATTTTCCCAACGTGTTTATTCACGCGAGTCTTGATGATGATGGCAAGCGTGGTGAGTTGCAGCGAAACGGACAGTCCTGGGAGCAGGTAATTGAAAATCGTGAGCGTATGCAACGAATCTGCCCACAGGTCGATTTTATGATTACCCCCACCATTAGCTCATTGTGGTCGAGGATTTGGGGCGGCATCCGACTCATGGTGCAACATCCCGGTCAACAGCGCCGGCCACGACTGGATGTCGGTTTGCTTCAGAGGGGAGGCCAGAGACTGCCCAACTG
>JBNKYR010000374.1:0-2951 GCA_050300995.1 Crocinitomicaceae bacterium
CTGTTACCTCGATTTCTGCTGAATCATATGAATATTTCAGAATCGAAGAAAAGCGTTCCACATTTTTGAGACAGCAAGCCGCAAACGCACTCATGAGGATTTCTGCCGGGCCTGCTTTGTCGGCTTGATCCGCTTTAATGCCAAAATCGTAGCGGTTCGACTTCGCAGAGATCTCCGCTTTACCGGTACTGTCCGATTTTCCAATAACTGTATATTCCATAATTATCATCTAGCAACAGGAAGAACCTGATGATCCGTTACTACAACAGCTGTCTCCGCCAGTCGATGCAACTGCCCCGGTATTTCCTATCGTAGGAAATCCTTTTTGCACCCATCGGATCAAGCCATGTTGCATATTGTAAACATTCGTCCAACCATGATTCATCAGAAAGTAAGTTGCTTTCAGGCTTCTTCCGCCACTTCTGCAAACCAGAATCACTTCTTTATCCTTTGGTACTTCGTTAAACCGATCTTCGAATTCGGATAATGGAATATGGATCAGATGCGGTACATCATAGCTAAGCTCGTTTACTTCATCATTTTCTCTTACATCAACCAGAATAGCTCCTTCTGAAAGTTTTTTCATTGTTGTTGTCGGACATATTTCTTTTGCTGTTTCCATCCGGGGCTATTTCAAGAGTTCTTCGACTTCCGATCTTGTTGGTACACGTCCTTTGATCTTGATGTCTTCATCAATTACCAATACTGGCGTCGTCAAAACATTGTATTGCATGATCTCAGCAATATCTTCAACTTTAATGATATCAGCTTCAATGCTGTTTTGTTCAACAACTTCTTTTACGATTGCCTCCGTTTGTTTGCACTTCGGGCATCCTGTTCCTAAAATTTTTATTGTTTTCATGCTTCTATTCAATTGTCTATCGCCTATGGACGATGATTGCTCGTAAATTTTTTTATTCAAACAGATCGTTAAACATTTGTCTGGCTTTCAGCCAGTTTTCCTTGTTCACACAATACTTAATTCGGGGAGGCTTTATTTCTCCCTGGATCAATCCGGCCAGCTTTAATTCTTTCAAGTGTTGCGATACCGTGGATTGTGCGATAGGTAAGACATCCACAAGATCACCCGTGAAACAACAACTTTGCTTTTCCAGGTGCTTTAAGATCAGAATTCTGGTCGGATGCGATAAGGCCTTTGCAAATAATGCCAATTGCTCCGTTTCCTGATCGACTTCTATATCGTTAATTGTTCTTTTCATTGTTTATCGTAAATGTACGATGGGTAATTTATCCCCAACGTAACAATCATCACATTTACTCGTGATTTTAATCATGAATTGACGCACAAAAAAATCCGCTATCAAAACCAGAATTTTTCTCAGCCGACGACAAACAAGTCAAACCTTGTTTGTCCAAATAGAGTGGGCAGCAGATTCAGATCGTGCGTATATTTGCTTAACCAATTTAATCCCGGTATTATGAAGTTTCAATCCATCGTATTCTTTTTATTATTTGCAGTAAGCATGCAATTTGCCTTTGCCCAGACAATTTCAACCATTTACGGTACAACAACCGGGTATTCCGGCGATGGTGGCCTTGCTTCTGCAGCCCAGATTGCCGGACCGTGTATGATGACATACGACAGTCAGGGAAACCTGTATTTTGCCGAATACGATAATAATATTGTGCGGAAGGTAGATGTGAACGGAATTATTTCAACCGTTGCTGGAAACGGAAGCTCCGGTTATTCCGGTGATGGCGGACCGGCTCTCAGTGCGCAATTAAATGGTCCGTATGGAGTTGCCTTTGATGCGAACGGTGACCTGTATATCTCGGAACTGAACAATCACACCATTCGGAAAGTCGATATGGGAACAAATAACATAACGACGGTTGCCGGGAATGGTTCGATGGGCTATTCGGGTGACGGTGGGCTGGCTACAGGTGCTCAATTGAACGGACCTTACGGAATTGCATTTGATGCAACCGGGAATTTGTTCATTGCAGAGCGTGACAATAGCATCATTCGAAAAGTAAATACTTCCGGAATCATATCTACTTACGCCGGAACCGGAGCTTTTGGGTATTCAGGAGATGGCGGACCGGCATCTTTTGCTCAATTGGCCGGTTGCAGAAGTGTGACTTTCAATGATGTCGGAGAGATGTTCATTTCTGATGGGAACAACCATGTGATTCGAAAAATCAACCTTTTCGGATTTATTTCAACAGTCGCCGGGACTGGTGGAGCAGGACATACGGGTGATTGCGGTCTCGCCACGTATGCACAACTCAATTTCCCCAGGGATGTGAGATTCGACGCCGTTGGGAATATGTACATTTCTGAAAGTTCCTCACACGTGATCCGGAAGGTGAACACTTTCGGTATTATTTCGACAGTAGGAGGAAATGCAAGCTCAGGATATTCCGGTGATGGTGGGCTCGCAACCGCGGCACAGATGAATCAACCCTATGGCATCTTATTCGACAATCAGGGAAATTTACTCATTGCCGAACGTTCGAGCGCAGTGATTCGCAAGATCAATAACCTTGTAACACTGGAATCCGTGCAACTTTGTTCGGGCGGAAGCTACACCTTCCCGGATGGTGTGACTCAAACCAATATTACCGGAGATGTGATGCACCATAGCCTGCTCGTTCCGGGCTCGCTGAATTGTGACAGTACGGTAATCACCACTATCAATGTAGGGGAGACCTATAATTTGTCTGAAACAGTGAATATTTGTAGCGGAACGGATTATACCTTTCCGGACGGAACAACACAAAGTAATATTACATCGACGGTGGTTTATACAAGTAGCCTATCCACTGCAGGATTCGGTTGCGACAGTATCATTACTACCACATTGAATGTGAACAATGTTGATCCGGGTGTTACACAGAATGGAGAGTTCCTGTTCGCAAATGCAACGCTCGTCACCTACCAGTGGCTGGATTGCGATAATGGAAACAGCGCAATTATCGGAGAAACC
>JBNKYR010000375.1:0-2911 GCA_050300995.1 Crocinitomicaceae bacterium
ATGAGCAGGGCAATTTTGAAAAATCCATTGAAAATTTCAAGAAACTTGTAGAGATCGAGCCCCGGAACGTGGACTGGCAATTCGGTTATGCCGGTGCGTTGGAACAGGCAGGAAAACTGCAGCCTGCCATTGACGCACTGAATCATATGGAAGATCAGTTGGGAGTGAATCCCGAATTGTCGATTCGAAAGTACGAGATGTATATGCGGATGCGCAATGAGGAGAAAGCCATTGCGGAGATTGAAAAGGCACGAAAAGTTTATCCGAAGGAACTCTCATTGCTGGCTACGCTGGTGGATCATTACTACCGTTCCGGGAAGGAGGATCAGGCGATCACTTTACTGGAAGAACTGGTGAAGGCGGACCCTGAAAACGGGAGAGCGCATCTCGCGTTGGCAGATGTTTACCGGCAGAAGGGCAACGACGCAAAGATGTACGAGGAACTGAAAAAGGCCTTTAGAGGAGAAGGAGTTGAACTCGATACGCAAATGAAGATCCTTGTGCGCATTCAGGAATCCAGTTTTAAGATTCCTGCTGAAGCCTTTGAGTTGGTAGATATCCTGGTGGAAAAGTACCCGAAAGAAGCAAAGGCGTATTCCATCAAGGGAGATTACATGCTCAACGCCGAACGACAGGAAGAAGCACTGGAAGCCTACCGAAAGGCACTTGAATTTGATGATACAAAGTATCCGATCTGGAATCAGGTGCTGATTATGGAATACCAGTCTTCGGATTACGAGTCGCTTTACACGCACAGCAAAAAATGTCTCGAACTTTTCCCGACGATCCCAACGGTTTACCTCTTGCAGGGGGTAAGCGCCAATCAACTGAAAAAATTTGAAGAAGCCTTGGATGCCTTGTCAGCAGGTCGAGTGATGATCGTGAACGACAAGCCAATGGAAGCCGAGTTCTATGGTCAGATCGGTGAGGCGTATTTCGGAATGAAAGAATACAGTGCTGCGGAGAATGCCTACCGTACGTCGATAGAGCTTGATCCGGGAAGTAGTCTTTTGCGGAGTAACTTTGCTTATCGTCTGGCTCTGGCCAATCGCGATCTTGAACTGGCAGAATCCCTTGCAAAACAGGCAATGGAGGGTGCTCCTGAACAACCACAGTTCATCGATGTGTATGGCTGGGTGTTGTTCAAAAAGGGAAACTTTGCGGAAGCGCTCACGCAGTTTCAAAAAGCCTACAGCCTCAACGATCAGGATGCAATGATCGTGGAGCACCTGGGCGATGTTGAAATGAAGAAAGGCAATAAGGATGAAGCCGTAAAGTGGTGGAAGAAGGCCAAAGAGTTGGGTTCCCGCAGTGATCAACTTGATAAAAAAATCCTCGATAAGAAGTACTATGATCCGACGTTCTAAATGGTGGGGATTTACCCTTTTGGCTGGGCTCATGGTGGCCTGCGGAACTACTCAGGAGCTGGTGGGCGAGGATCATGGTCCCCGCCGGAAGCCGGAGCAGATGATGGAGGTATTGGACAGTCTTTCGCAGGTCTCGGTAGGCAATTTCTACTCAAAGATCAATACGCGTTACCAGGATAGCTCAAAAAATGTGTCCTTCAAGACATCATTGCGTATTGTCAACGATAGTGCTGTCAATGCAATCATCACTTACGCCAGTATCCCGATGGTCAACGCATTGATCACTCCAGATTCGGTTCGGGTGACCAATCGGAGGGACAAGTGTTACATCGAGCGCGATCTGCTGTTTTTCCGTGAGGAATTCGGTGTGGATTTTTCCTATGAGAATATCGAGGAGTTATTTCTTGGAAAGCCGGTGGGCTACAACAAGGATGAGGAATATTATCGTATTCACGAGCAGGGCCTCGGAGAATATACGGTTTGTTCGCATAAGAAAAAGGAGATCAGGAAAAACGAGCGCAACAATGTTCGTGAGATCATTACCTATTACACGCTGGATGACAGTTTAAGTAACCTGCAGTCGATGCGGATTCTCAGTCCGGAAGACAGTACAATGATCGAGGTGCAGTACCGTCAACGTGAGCTGATTGAAGGATACATGCTTCCCGAACACATTGAAGTGGTGATCAATGCACCGAGGCAGCAGATCAACATTGATCTGGAGTATCGCAAAACGCACATCAATCGCCCTGAAGAAGTTCATTTCGTAATCCCTGAGAATTATGAAAAATGTCAATAAGCTGCTCGTCTGCCTGTTAGCGCTTTGCCCGGCGCTTGTGTTCGCGCAATCCACCAGTGAAAAACTGAAGAAGGAACAGCTCAGACTCGAACGTAAGATCGAGGACACGAAACTTCTGCTCAGTAAATCACAGTCGAATACGGAGTCTTCCCTGAACGAACTGAAAGTGATCGAGAATCAGATTGCTTATCGCGAGCAGTTGTTGCGAAACTTTGATAACCAGATTCGTGGCGCGGAACTCAATGTGCAAAAGAAGGAGCAGCAGATCACTGACTTGCAGGAGAAGATCGCCAAGTTAAAGGAGCAGTACCGTCAATTGCTGGTGTACGCGTATAAACACCGGAACAAGTACGGAAAGCTGATGTACCTTTTTTCGGCTGAAAGTTATTACGAAGCGATCAAGCGGGGTAAGTACCTGGAGCGCATCTCGGAAATTCAACAAAAGCAATTTCTCGCGATACGTCAAAACCAGACGATCATCCGTGAAGAGATCAAGGAGATCGAAAAAGAAAAAGAATACAAGAAGGTGATGCTTTCTGAGAAAAGCAAGGAGAAGGCGGCGATCGAAAGTGATCGTGTGAAGCAGCAGGAAGTTTATCAGAAATTCAAACAGGAAGAGGAAAAATTGAGTGAGGCGAAAGCCAGGTCCTGATCAATAAACGACAGGATATTTTTCCACTATTTCTTTTTGTCTTTCGATGTAGATGTCGTACTGATCCTGAGCCAGGATAAGTTTCATCTCTGC
>JBNKYR010000376.1:0-2867 GCA_050300995.1 Crocinitomicaceae bacterium
TCCCGACGAGAATCGTAAACAGTCCGACACGATGAACAGACTCAAATTCCTTGATTTGCCTGAACACGTCTTCGGAAATTACGGTGCTGTAGAGCGCTCCTTTATTCCCGGCAGTGTTTCTCAGGTCGTAATCATACGGCAAATCCAACGTTGGGGCCACACCTTCCAATTGTTTTCTCCAGTAGTCCTTGCTCTGATCGAACCTGGATGAATTCAGTGCGTCATTTTGCCAATACGTAAAATCCTTATACTGAACAGCTAACCCTGGCAGATTGAGCGGCTCTCCGGTTTTAAGGTGATTGTATACCTGTACCAGTTCCCTTTCGAACACCTTCACAGACCACCCGTCCGCGATCATATGATGAAATGTCAAACATAATATGGCACCTGTGGACGTACACACCAGTTTAGCTCTGAATAAGCTTCTTTGATCCGGGTCAAAGATCATCGTGGTTTCATCGATGATAATCTGTTCCAGGGCGGACGGGTCAATTTGCTCCCGATGATCAATTTCCAGCCCCCAGGTAAAAGTTCCGACGTTGTGAATGACCTGCTTCGGATAACCTTCAACAAGTTCAATCGAAGTTCGAAGTGCCTCATGACGGTTAACTAACTCTGTAATTGCAGCTTCCACGAGGAGCGGGTCCACATCGGTCGAAAAATGAACCTGTGCCGGAATGTTATAGGCATTCGAACTTCCATTTTTTTGAGTTGTCAACCACATCCCCAACTGTGACATTGACAAATCGTAACATTCCATTTCCGGAGCCACCGAAATGCTATTTCCACCCTTTTCAGTAGAATTTTCAATAAGTACGACAATTTGCTCGATCGTAGGATTCTTGTACACCTCGCTAATTCTCAGGTCGACTTCAAACCGATGATTTATAGCAGCTACAAGGTTCGAAACCTTAATGCTGTGCCCACCCAACATGAAGAAATCATCCCTGACTCCTATCCGTTCAACACCAAGTATCTCTCTCCAGATAGCAGCAAGCTTCTGCTCCGTATCGCTTTCCGGCTCAACAAAACTCTCTTCCAGGGAAGATCTATCCAATAAAGGCACCGGCAACCGTTTTTTATCCACTTTTCCGTTTACGGTTAATGGGAAATCGGTAACCTGAAGGATAAATGATGGTACTGAGTATGCCGGGAGTCTTTCCTTTAAAAAGCTTTTCAGAACTGTAGTGTCCAATCCGGATTTTCCGGTTACGTATGCAACAAGAGATTTATCAAGGTCAATGTTGACAATAACCACAGCATCCAGCACAAGTGGGTGTTCCCGTAGCACATTCTCAATTTCGCCCAATTCTATCCTGAACCCTCTTAGTTTGACCTGTCCGTCCCGGCGACCAATGAATTCAATAACACCTTCCGGTAACCATTTGCCAAAATCGCCTGTTTTATATAGTTTACCTTTCCCGGTAAACGGGTTAGCGATAAACACACGTTCATTCAGCTCCGGCCTGTTCAAATAACCTCGGGCAACTCCTGCGCCTCCCAAATGGATCTCACCTGCAACACCAATCGGAACTACTTCCAGATTTTCACTATTCAGAATATAGCACTCTGTGTTTGAGATCCCGCTGCCAATAGGCACTGTACCCAGGTTATCGTTTACTCCGTCTATCTTGTGCCAGGTAGAAAAAGTTGTATTCTCGGTTGGGCCGTATACGTGAACCAATTCTACAGACGGGTATTGCAAAAGGAACCTCCGGACATGATCGATCGAAACCTTCTCTCCCCCGAATAATACTCGCTTCAATTTATCGATACCGTCACATCCGCTATCAACGAGCGCATTGAATAAAGCCGTTGTTATGAAGAATACCGTTACGCCAGATTCATGGATCATTTTTCCAACCAGCGCCATATCAAGCATCGTCTCACGCTCTGGAATGACCAACGTTGCTCCGTTCAATAACGCTCCGTATATATCAAACACAGAACCGTCGAAAGAGAAATTAGAAAGGCTTAGGATCACGTCGGTCTCATCAATGGAGATGTAATTTGTGTTCCGTACCAACCGATTGACACTATGGTGCTCTACCATCACACCTTTTGGTGTGCCGGTAGACCCGGAAGTGTACATTACATACGCCAGGTGATTTCCCCGTACACCGGTATCATAGTTATCTGCAGAAAAAGTCTCCGACTCCAACTGAAACAACTCAAATTGCCTTTCATCAATGACAAGCCTGCACAGACTGTCTTGGATAATTGCATCGAAACGCTCTTCCGGCGTATTCGGATCGATCGGCAAATAGGCAGCTCCAGTCTTTAAAATTGCCATGATCGCAATAATTGCCCTGTCAGATCTATCAATACATGTTGCAACTATCTCCCCGGGGTCAATCGAATATCGGTTCCGTAAAAAATCTGCCAATCGATTGGCCTGATCATTCAATTCCAGATACGACAATGTTTTCCCATTGAAATCAATTGCGGTCTTATCCGGTATTCTTGAAACCTGTTCTTCAAATAACTGAACAATTGATCTGTTGAACGGATAATCCTGCGTTGGAGGATTGAACCCGATCGTTACGTTCGATTTATCCGCTTCACTTATGTATTCCAGATCAACGATCCTGTCATTTGCACGGTCCAACAACTGCATAAGAAGCAGGTTGAACGATTCCATCAACTGATCAATTACATATTCCTCAAATACATCGGTACGATAATCCCAGGCAATGATAAGATCCTTTGTTTCCGAATATTCGAGTAAATGAATGGTCAGGTCATCCTCCTGTTCCCCACACGGTAAATATTGAATTGCCACCTCGGCTTGATCTATATGATCATTGTAGAGGTTCTTTTGATAGGAGAATGATAAATTGTAAATATTTCCTTTCACACCCAGGTGA
>JBNKYR010000377.1:0-2858 GCA_050300995.1 Crocinitomicaceae bacterium
CGTTGCAATAATTGGACTGAGCGCAATTTTTCCCAAAGCAAAAAACCTGAAGGAGATCACAAAAATTCTGGAAATGGGAGTTGATTGCATTCATTCAGTGAGTCAGTCCAGAAGAGATAGTACAGGGTTGGATCCGGAGCAGATTTATGCCGAAGTGGGATTTCTGGAGGATATTGATCTGTTTGACCACGCTTTTTTTGGGATCTCAAAAGCAGAAGCGATCAACATGGATCCAACGCAACGTCTTTTACTTCAGTCAGTGTATCATTCACTTGAGAATACCGGATATCCTGTTGAGCATTTCAACGGCACTTTAACTTCTGTGATGGTCGCGGATTCGGAATTGGAGTATTACCGGAAGGCAACTGAATTTGACATAACACTTTTCACGGGAAATCTGAATTCAATGTCAGCGGGACGAATCTCGCGCACGTTCAATTTGAAAGGAGGTGCGATGATGATTGACACGGCATGTTCTTCCGGGTTGGCGGCTTTGTATCAAGGTTGCAGGGACATTCAGTTCGGGGATGCGGACTATTCGGTGGTTTGCGGATCGAGTGTTGATCTGTTTCCCAATTTGAAAAGCAATACAGGATCCATGGGAATCGAATCTGAGGATGGAAGGTGCCATACCTTTTCCGACGATGCGACTGGAACGGGACTTGGTGAGGCTGTTGTCGCGCTCGTGCTCAAAGAGTACGATCAGGCAAAAAAGGACAACGATCATATTTACGGCAAAATTAGAGGGATAGCGATCAATCAGGATGCAAATTCATCGGCGAGTATAACTGCTCCTGACCCTGTAGCTCAAAGTGAGGTTATTCGAAAAGCCTGGCAAAAGGCGGGAATTGATCCGGAACAAATTACATTCATAGAATGCCATGGGACGGCAACAAAACTTGGGGACCCAATTGAAGTAGAAGGAATTAATCTGGCATTTGAGTCTTTTGGGGTTGTACCGAAGGAATGTCACATATCCTCGGTCAAATCCAATATCGGTCACACAAATGAAGTAGCAGGGCTCGCGGGAATCGTAAAAGTGCTGCTTGGATTTAAGACATCGCAGTTATTTCCAAGTGTTAATTTCACCTCCCCGAACAGATTAATTGATTTTGATCGCTCCAACCTTACCGTAACAAGGGAATTAACCGAATGGAATTCGGATCGTCCCAAATTGGCAGGGGTGAGTTCATTTGGTTTGATGGGAACCAATTGCCATGCCGTACTTGAAGAGGAAAAACTTGAAAGCGTTCCTTCCGATTTGGAAGCGTATTTCTTCTCAGTATCGACAAGGCACAAGGATGGCCTGGAGACCTACAGAAAGAACTTGCAGGCGTATGCTAAGGAAAATCCAGGGGTAAATATGGCCTCTTTAAGTAAGTCGTTGTTGTCTTCAAGAACAGCATTCGATAACAAACTTTCGTGGTTTGCGCACGATGTAGATTCATTTATTCAAAATCTTGGAAACGCAAGGGAAGAAGTAGTGAAAAAAATCAATGCTTCCGACTGCTATTTGTTGTTGTCAAATTTCGGTGAGACTGAAGATGTACCGGAATGGTGCAGACAAATGGTAATGGTGAAAACCGGACTCTCCGGGGAAGAATTAGATGCGCTTCTGCAAGAAAACGACCTGGCTAAAGCGTTCGTAGTGAAACTGGCCTGGCTGGAGTTATTTTTCAAGTCCGGGATCAATACAGAGAAGATCCTGACAGATGGAAATGGCAGTGCATTGGTAGATTACATCAATGAAAAGAAAACATTCCGGGAGGCACTGAATGGGCTGACACCTGCGGCGGATGCCACGGATCTTGATGAACGACTTGCAAAATTTGTTGACCGCTTTGACGGTCAGCAGCGTTTGGATTTTATTGAAGTTGGTAAGCTGGGAGGCCTGTCAGAATCATTGGGTAATATGGAAAGTGGGAGATCAAATATGAAGGTCTACTACAGCAAAGGAAATTCTCTCGGAGACGTTCAGAACATGTTAAGCGAGTTGTATCTGGGAGGCCTTTCTATTAAGTGGAATCATGCTTCGTGGTTCAGCCATCATTCCGTTATTTATGATGTTCCGTCTTACCCGTTCAACCTGGAAAGATGTTGGTTCAAAGATACCGCAATGGAAAAGGTTGAAACGGATACAGAACCTGCAGGTGTAGAAAGGGTCGGGCAAATGATCCATCAACTTGAATTGGTAAAGCTGGATTCTGTCGGTAATGATAAAACTGTCTCAGGAAGGAAAATTTTGATCTTCGGGGAAGACAAGGAGCTGGTCAACGGATTGGGGGCGAGGCTGGTCGAGCAAGGAAATGATGTTGTAAAGGCTTACCTGACCGATGACAGTTTTTCGGCGTTGCCCGAGAATAGTTTTCAATTGAATTCCAAAAGGTCACTTGACTACTTTGATCTTGAAGAAGAGCTGTTTTACCTGGACATTGATCTGGACATTATCATTACGCTATCCAACCACATTCCGGAGATAATTGAGCTTGAAACAGTGGATTCACTAGTTGAAGATACGGTTTACACCTTAAGCTTCATCGGAAAGGCATTTTATTCGCATTTACAAAAAAACAGAATGCGTTGGTTAAACATTTCAGCTTCGAATGAAGATCTTGAAATGGAAAATGGTCTTTCAGCGATGCAAAGTTCGGCAATGAAGGCCATTGGAATTGAATTTCCGACCAGCATTGTGAAAAGTGTTATTCACAAAGGAAAAATTAGCGCTGATTCCTCCCTGACCATTGTTAACATGATCGGAGAAGGAAAATTCAGCACACGATTTTTATTCTTCGACAGACAGCAATGGTTCCGTCAGAATTTGATTGCATTCAATGGTGAAAACATTGATGTCGATTACC
>JBNKYR010000378.1:0-2849 GCA_050300995.1 Crocinitomicaceae bacterium
CGCTTCAATAAAGTGGACTTTATGCTCGAAGCGGTACGTTCCACCGGTGACATGCCGGGATGGCAGTTCAATTCTGTATTGGCTGCTGTAGAGGCGATCCACCTGAAAGATGTAGTAACTGAATTGGGACAGTTGTTCCATTTTACACCACCGGAGAACATTCCGGATTTCACGGTTCACAACATCGGAATGAGTTTTCATACGCATACGCATGATTTCAGTCTGGAACTTGTCGTTTCACAGGAGTCAGGACTGGGACCATTCACGAACGGTACTGTGATGCTGCAGTTGGATTTGACCAGGAATACCTCCGGAACGCATGATTTTCGCCTCGGAATATCCGGAAGTGTGCACATGGGGAACGCACAGTTTCAGGTAACTGCGAGTAACCTCGGGCAAAAGGCCTGGTCGCTGGATTTGTTCTGGGAACAAAGCGAAGAAACTAAATTGCACGCCTCCGATCTGATGCGTTTCATGGGAAAAGACACGGATACCCCCGATCCGGATGAACATGCCGACTACCAGAAGATAAAGGAACAATTGAACATCCGGAGTGCACGTTTCAGCTACAGTCATGGTTATACTTCTGCCGGGGACGATCCGGGACATCCGACCACCTTCATGGCGGAACTTGAACTCGGGTCCGGAGATGTAACTGTTGCCGGTCTACTGTCGGGGATTAAAGGTGTTGATGCGACAACCTGGGACTTCCTGATCGGGATCGGATATGAGGATGCCAGCCATATTGATGATGCAATCATTCCAAAGGATCATCTGGCGCATTTCAAACTCGAAAACCTGTGGGTGCTGTTGAATACGGCAAAAACCAAGGGCAGCGAATGGCCACCTTTGCCCGATCACATGCCTGAAGGACTTACGCAGCAAGCGACTAAACCGGGACTTGTGGTAGCGGCCAGCATGGACATCGCACAACAGGAGAAGGTGCCGGGAGCCGGAAAGGTCTTCGGGGATCATGAAACAACGGAGGTGGCATTGATGGCCTTTGTAAATTCGGATGGGATACAGATCGAGGCAGTACTTGAGGGCCATCTTTCGATCCCGACCGGGCAGGGAAAATCCATTGTGCTGGAAGAAGTAATGCTTACCCTGAAGGTAGGAGAGAATATCTCCTTGATGTTGGGTGGAAAGATGGAGTTGAAACTCGACGATCACAACCAGCGACTCACGGTAGCGCTGGATGTAGGACTTGATGGCATCGAACTGATTGCCGATACGGAATCAGATAACAAAGTTGATACTTCAGGCTGGCAGCCCTTCGGGACAGATGGGGTGATCATTGATGAATTAGGGTTTGAACTGGGAATTGATTTTGAACCACCGGGTGCCAGGATAGGCTTTGAAGGGAAGATGCACCTGCCGGGACAATCCACACCCAAGGACGAGCTTGCTATCGTCATGGAGTTTGTCGGCCCGATCCCAAACCCGGAATACTTTGCCATTGCGTTTGATAAGATCAGTCTGTCGGATATTCTCAAGCTGTTCCCGGGAAGTTCGGAAGAAGGTCATACGCATATTTCCGATCATCTTCTGGAGATCGATCGCTTCGGACTTGTTTGGTGTGAAAAGCCGGTGGTACTGCCCGACGGAACGACTGGAAAACTTGGCTTCAGCCTGCATGGCAAGGTCGAAATAATGGGCTGGTCGGCTTATGTTTCGTTGGAAGTACACCCGCAAACAGGTATTCAGGGCCTCGGCGAAATGGAACGGATAGACCTCGGCCCTTTGCATATTGCAGGAACCGGTACCGGTATTTCGGTACGACAGGAACGTACAAAAGACGGAGGCTGGCGTGATGTTTCCAATGTGATGGTGAACCCCAGGCCGGAGATGGCGCAGGTGTTGGCCCCTGGTGAATCAAGAGAACAATTCAAAGAACTTGTGGCACCAGGAGGAGCGGTGATTCAATTCAACAGCGCCGGTGCCCCTTACCTGAAATTATCGACGCATGTCCGTTTGTTTGAAATGGAATTGCTCGACATAGACATTGAGATCGGAAAAGACAGGGCGAGTTTTCACTTGTTCCTGCAATTCGTTCCGGTGGCTCGCTTCCGCGTAGATTGTTGGCTGGAAAAATCATCGACGGACGTTAACTTTGGTATTTCCGGCAGCTTCTTCCTTGGTTTTGATCTCCACTTCGATATTCCTTTCATCTTCGGTCCGATCCATGTTGACATTCGACTGGGCATCCAGGCCAAACTGGATTTTGAAAAAACAAGCGAAGGACTCAGCTTCGGCCTCAGTGGATCGTTCTATTTCTTCCACTTTGAAGTGAAGCTCGTAGACATTCATTTCGAGGTACCGGGTTCACTCAAAGAAATTCCGGGTGCGATCCGGGATCACTTGCTGAACCATCATGCACGGGATTTCAGTAAAAAAGTGAAGGATGGAAGTGGATCCAATAACGACGATGCCTATTCACGCAAACGGCGCGACGCCGCAGAGCATTTACTGGTGAAGGCCAGAGAGTGGGCATCTTATGTGCACGCTGATATTCAGAACCTGAAAGAAGAACAGGGCCTGACACAGGATGCAATGCGCGCACTTGTCGTAAAAATTGGCAATGATACAGAGCGGATCAGGAATCAGGGCAAGGAACACACCAATGATGTATCATCCAATGCCGCGCTGGAAAAGACGCACCTGAAAGCCCTGTCCGATGCAGTACATGCCGAAACCTTTGATGCGGACAAGGCACGGGAAGAGGAAATGGAGGATATGAAAAAGGAAATGGAACTGATCCGGGATGCGAATGGAGCACTGCGTAAGCAACTGGCAGACCATTGGAAAAGCAGTGGAGGGGATGAGGGAAGGATGCAGGAACTGGTACA
>JBNKYR010000379.1:0-2849 GCA_050300995.1 Crocinitomicaceae bacterium
GAGGTGATCGTTCGCCAGATGATGTTGAAAGCACAGATCGTGGATTCGGGAGACACACGTTTCCTCGAAGGACAATCGGTGCACAAAGCAGACATCATGGAAGAGAACGACGCAATCTACGGAATGAAGGTCGTAACGGAGCCGGGAGAATCCGATCGTCTGAAAGCCGGACAGATCATTTCTCCGCGAAAGCTGCGTGATGAGAACTCTCAATTGAAGCGTTCGGACAAGAAGCTGGTAGAAGCGCGTGATGCGGTTCCTGCTACTTCCACTGCCTTGCTTCAGGGAATCACCCGGGCGTCACTCCAGACACAATCCTTCATTTCTGCGGCATCGTTCCAGGAAACAACGAAGGTATTGAACGAAGCGGCGATCTCCGGAAAAGAAGACCACTTGTTAGGTTTGAAAGAAAACGTCATCGTAGGACACTTGATCCCAGCCGGAACGGGAGTCCGTACATTCCAGAAAATGCTGGTAGGTTCGAAAGAAGAACTGGCAGAAGTAGTGGAAGCAGCAATTGCCGATGCCGAACAGTAAAATCTGAACTTGAGTATATGTAAAGAGAAAGGGACGCTGATGCGTCCCTTTTTTGGTTGGATATTACACGTTTTATAGCTGCGGTTCCGCTAGATGCGGAGCGATCTGCATCCGACTTTGTCAATTAGAACCTAACCTTTTTTATTCAGGTATGTACATCTTTTCTGTAGAGCCATCGCTGTAAATGTAGATTAATGGAGTATTCGGCTTTGCTTTTGTTTCACGTCCCATCAAATCGACAATCTTAATTAGCTCCCTTTCCATTGGTGACAATTCCTCAACACCGGCAATCCAATAATAGTTACCGCATTCGCCCCATTGTGCCGTATTCGAGTAGATCAGCTCATTCTGAACGAACCATCCGGGGTTTGAAGCATCATTTCCATAATAGTAAGGCCCCCCGAGTCCTTCATAAAGGGAAGATATCCAAATGGGAGGCTCGAAACAATTTGTATCGGAATTGGATTCCCGCTTCCACACGGTTTGGCCGCAATTTCCAGTGTTCGTTGAGTTGATATAGGGCAGACAAGTAGACATCATTGGAGCATGTGTTGCCGTGGCGGTGGTACTAATGGTCAGCGTTTCAGTGGTGAAATTGTATTGCGGATAGGGTGGCGGCCCATCATACTTGGTTTGTCGATGAATGGTGTAGGTAATGATGGTCCCATTCACCTGCTTATCGACAATCGTATCAAGTTGGTAGGTTATCGGTGGCAGGGAGTTGGTCATAAAGCGCGTTTCCAGCACGTCTCCAATTTCGTAATTATAGACCTGCCCCTGGGTTTGACCTAACGAAATAAATGGGTATAGAAATATGCTTAAGAGTAGTAAGTAGATCGTATTCATTCGAACGGTTTTATATGAATGACGCGGGCGATAGCGACAGGGTTGGTGGGAATTGAATCAGGTACTAAGTTTCTGAGGCCAACGCCAGATTACTATTCGGATAACTAATATATTGCGTAGTAGATCACCATCAGTGTTCCGGGAAACACGAAGAACAGCGATAGAAGTCGAGCGAAGTTAAACCAGGGACTTTGTCGTTTAAAAAGGTAGGTGACCAGCGGGATCAGCAGAAAAAACTGAAATACGGGAAACCATGTAAAGATGGATCGCTGTCTGATTTCTTCCTGTCTTTTTGTTACGGACTCACCGACCTTAATATCGTAGCTCAACTTCTTCCCAGCTCGAAAAATAGGAGAATAGGTAATTTCAAGCGTGTTTTCAACACGATCACCCCAGTCGGTGATTAACGGACTGAACATGTACCCTTCCACGTCCAGCATCTTATGCCATGTCCATTCCCACTCCCGATTGATTTTCCAATCTTCTTCGCTTAGTTTTTTACTTGGGCCGTCAACATAGACATCGAAGGTGGTAAGCAATGCCATCAGGGTACAGAAGATCACAACCGCTTTGAAGATGATCCATGGTGTTCCTGAGGTAATGCGCTCATAAAACTCTCTGTCCTCGCGTTCTTCCTTTTCTTTCTTCCGCCGTATTTTTTCTGCTGCAATTCGCAAGGCTTCCTGTCTGTCTGTAGTTCTGCTCATGGATTTTTGTTATGACAACAATATTACCATTTTCCTGAAATTTCAGATGTTGATGGCGGAGAGGAAGGGTTGAATTTGGGGAGTGTGTGAGGAGGAAGGGACGCATCAGCGTCCCCTTTTTTTTGTTGTAGTTACTTCAGTTGGAGGAGTGTTTTGGCGGTTTTCAACTAGTAGGCGCGGCTTACCTGTAGTGGTTGTTCAGCCCGTGGCTTTTAGTTGATGTTATAAGCACTTACTTTTCATATTGCTTGAAACAGCTATAGCAGACAGGTTTGTTCATAGTTGTAGATTCAAACTCTCCGCAACCATGGCAGACGTTTTCTTCATAGTCAGGATTTTCGAATTGTGACCAAATGGCAAAACATTCCCAACAATATGGTTTCGAAATATCATAAGGAATCCTTTCTTCACATCTAATACAGTAACCGCGTTTTGGTTTCTTTTTGTTGGTATTTCCTTTTTGATCCGATTTGTCTTGATAGAATGTTCTTTTTGTTTTCGCAAGACCGATTAATTCAGAGGATTGTACGATAGAAAGCGTTTCATTTACAGCCTTATCAAAAAGTTCTTGATCTTTTTCTTTCGTGATAAACACACCCATTTCCCGATTGTTCTTTTCAGAAAACTCATACATGTTCATAGAGGTGATAACCATTTCTCGCTCATTGAAGTAGCATTTTGCATGAAGGTTTTCAAAGAAAAAAAGTTCTAGATTTTTAAGTTCTGCGAGTGAGTTTCTTTCATTGGGTTTTAGTTCAT
>JBNKYR010000380.1:0-2816 GCA_050300995.1 Crocinitomicaceae bacterium
GTATTTACCGAATAATATGAAAATGACCAAAAAATATGGAAAAACGGAACCAAAATTCCCGGGAATTTTACCGACCATTTTCACCCTTACCTCCAGCTGCATGACCCGACAGAGCCACTACCACTTCCACATGGGCATTGATTTCAAGACCAACGGAGCTACCGGATACAAGATCTACTCGGTGGAAGACGGCTTTGTTTCACGAATCAAAGTATCCACCTACGGCTATGGAAAGGTGGTCTATATCGATCATCCGAATGGTGTAACCAGTGTTTATGCGCATTGCCTCGAATTCAAAGGAACAATTGATTCACTGGTCAGTGCCACGCAACGAAAAGAGCAAAACTACGAAGTCGAGATCTTTCCGGAAAAAGGAGCGGTCAGGGTAAAACGAGGTGAGATCATTGCCATTTCAGGAAATACGGGAGGTTCAACGGCTCCTCACCTGCATTTTGAATTGCGTGACACCAAAACGGAACACGCATTGAATCCACTGGTTTACGGTTTTGACATTGCGGATCACAAGGCACCGGAAATTCGCGGACTGAAAATATACAGCCTGACAGCGGACGGCTACCGACGACCGGGGAAAAGCCAGCGATTTACAGTGAGCAAAGGCGGTTCGGGCTACTTTGTTTCCGGAAATACGGTCACCATACCTGCTGAATACAACGCGTATCCCGGAGGTATTGGTTTTGCCTTTGATGTGATTGATCGCCTGGATGGCGCCAGCAATCAATGCGGACTTTACGGAAGTGTACTGATCATCGACGGCGACACGATCTTCGGTCAGCAAACGGACCGCATTCCTTTTGAATCTACCCGTTATGTGAACTGCCACAAGGATTACGAAGAATACAGCGCCAACCATCGAAAATTCCATAAAAGTTACCGCACACGGGAAAACGATCTTCCCATCTACACGGTGAACGGGCTTGGCATTTTTGAAGGCCGTCCGGACAAAGTATACAAGGTGAAATACATTGCATGGGATGTCAGGGGCAATCGCTCCACTTTGGAATTTAACCTCAAATTTACCCCCTTGCCGAACGGAGCGCTCGGTGGCGGTGTTCAGGGCGACTTCATTGGAATGGATTACCTGCGCCCCTCGCAACCGATGGAAGTTACAGACGGAGCCACCCGTGTGGAGTTCGGTTCAGGAACGGTGTACGAACCGATAAAGATCAGTGACAAAAAGATCGGATATACGATCGGTGATGCCGAAACGCCGGTGCACAATGCCTACCGGATCGTGATTCCAAACAAAGGACCGAAAGACGGAAAAGATTACCTGCAAATGATCACTGCCAAAGGGCGCTCCAAGGAACTGGAAGTGAGTTACGACGGCGACAACATCATCTGCGATGCACGCTACTTCGGACGTTACAGTCTGAAACGTGATACGATTGCTCCGACCATTGCTCCCCTGAATTTTACGCAGTCGACCAAGTTGTATACCCGTCCTGTCCTGCAGTGGAAGATCAGTGATTCCGGGATCGGTATTGATGACTACGATCTGTTCATTGATGGTGAATGGCAATTGCTGGAATACGAATACAAGAACGCGACGGTAACACACACGCTTTCCCCTTCACTGAAGGGCGAACATGATATTCTTGTGGTGGTGAAAGACGCCTGCGGCAACGTAAGTGAGTGGAAAACGCGTCTCGCGTTCAACTGATCTTTACTCCTCCTTTTTAAAAAAGGTTAGCTTATTCGTGTATGCCCCATTTTCGGACTGCAAAGTGATCTGGTCGCTGCTGCATGTCAACACCTCCCAGTCATCATTCAATCGGGTGTACGGATCATTGATGAAACTTCCCAGGTATAGGATCGTGGGCTTTTTGTTCAGTCCGACACTCCAGCTTCCACCGTTATTCGGCTCATTCTGGACCGCGACGACCCCGCCTTCTCCGAAGCCAAATAACTTGTTCGAATAATCCGTTGTAACGAGGCTATCCAGAAAGGTGAACGAACTGATCGCCCAGCGCCCTTCTGTAATTTTCCGTTCCACTTTGTTCGGTGAAACCTGCTTTTCACAGCCACTTACCAGCACGATTGCTGCCAGCAAAAGCGCACCAAAAAAACTTCCGGTTGATATCTCCTTCGCTTTGAACATAGTAACAGGTCTTTACTATGTAAACGAAAGGAGAAGGCAAAAGGTTTCCTGATCAGGCCTGTGTAGTCGGTGTTCCGAAGCTCATCGGTGGCATTGGTGGCGCTTCATCCTCAGTGATCTCACCAAAATGCTGCTCGTACTTGGAAAGATTGTCCTGCAAGGCATTCAACAGACGTTTTGCATTCTGAGGTGTCATGATCACGCGCGAACGTACTTTTCCTTTTGGTACACCAGGCATCATCTGGATAAAATCACAGACAAATTCGGAAGGTGAATGAGTAATGATCGCCAGATTGGAGTAAACTCCCATAGCCACTTCTTCGGTCAATTCGATGTTAACCTGATTTTCTTTTGCATTTTCCATGGGGTAAAGATAAGGATTAGAGATCAGGAATCAGGTTCTGGACGTAAGTGATTAAAGGGAAGAAACTGTTATGAAACCACTACCTTTTGATCTTCAGGACAATCCCTCCCGGAGTGAGAATCCGCAATCGCAAAAGAACAAAATGGATAAGTTTAAAGCCCCATTCTATTGGTAAAAACGGGAGAATCACCAGACGAGCAAGGTGGTGTTTCCAACTGTTCTGAACGTAAAAATTGAAGAAAAACACACTTAGGGTATAGCGAAACAATGGAATTTCGTAATACAGAATTTCAATCTGGTCATTTGTGCATCCTGCTTTTAAGGCAACCTCCC
>JBNKYR010000381.1:0-2813 GCA_050300995.1 Crocinitomicaceae bacterium
TCTGCCAACGATTTCATCCTTGCGTCGCAGGATGGAGCACTTAGCCTCTGTTATGCGCAGTATTCAACTGCCGGTGATTTCATGACCGCATGGCAGATCGACGGAAACCTTGCGAACGAAGCAAGTCGCGGCCTGGAAACATTGGGGAATGGGGTTGTGGCCTACGGAACGTTCCAGAAGGAATGCGATTTCGACCCTTCAGCAGGAGACTACATTCTGCAGACGGATACAGCCGGTCCGTTTTACAACTTCGACAACGACCTCTTTGTGGCGCGCTATGCACTGGACGGTACCGGGGGAGTTCAGGAACTTGCAAACCAGGAGCTGAGCGCGTACCCGAATCCGTCTACCGGAGTATTCTACGTGGCAGAAGAAGCAGCGAGTATCGGTTATCGTGTATACACGCTGACAGGACGTGAAGTGCTCGATATCTGGTATACCACCAGCTTTGATCTGAGCGATCAGCCCTCAGGCGTTTACCTGCTGCGCACCGCAGAAGGAGTGAGTACGCGTCTGATAAAGCATTGACAAGTCTACAACCTAAACCAACAACAGAAACTGCCTTGGAAACGGGGCAGTTTTTTTGTTTTCGGGAAGAGGCACTGAATATAGGGGCGATCCGTAAATGAAGGTGATCTCCGTTCGGGCCGTTCGAAAAACACGTAGCTGACCGGCAATGTTCTCACTGATTTTTACGTTCTTGGTAAGAGCTGCTAAAATCCACGCAATTACGAACAAATGAGTAGAATTCTGGTCATAGGAGATTTTCACGGTGGCCTGAAGGCGCTGATCCAGGTGTTGGAGCGCGCAAAGGTGGAACCATCGGATCACCTGATCTTTTTGGGAGATCTTGTAGACGGTTGGAGCGATTCCGCCAATGTGATCCGCTTTTTGCTCGGATTGGAACGTACGCACCAATGTACCTTCATTCGTGGAAATCATGATGTCTCCTGCTGTGAGTGGCTGGTGCAGAAAATGCCCGGACCAATGTGGCTGCATCACGGAGGCGATGTGACTATGAAAAGTTATGCCGGCATCACCGACGAAGAAAGGCGGGATCACATACAGTTCTTTGAGCGAATGAAGGATTACCTGGTGGATCAGAAAGGCCGTTTGTTCATTCATGCAGGCTTTACTTCGATGCACGGTCCTGAGAAAGAAGTGTATCCGAGCAATTACACCTGGGACCGTACGCTCTGGGAAGTGGCCCGTGTAGTTCATGGTCGGGTGGAGCCGGAGCACCCGGATTATCCGGCACGACTAAAACATTTTCAGGAAATCTACATTGGTCACACGCCGGTCACTAACATCGGATGGGATGTGCCGTTGCAACGCTCCAATTTATGGAACATGGATACCGGTGCCGGATTCAAAGGGAAATTGTCTCTGCTCGACGTCGAAACAAAGGAATTCTGGCAGAGCGATCCGCTTCCGGAATTGTACCCCGGAGAGAAGGGCAGAAATCAAAGTGCGTATCAGGAGGATAAGGATTGTTAAGAAAATGATTCGCTGAACAGGAATTGCAAAAAGTGAATTCTTTCCGTGTCTCAGTAACGATTTGAGCAATTTGACTGAAAAGCCTCAGAATCAATGGAAGTTCATGATCCGTGGAATCTCGTCCGAAATTCCTATCATTACCGGACATCCTGCAAACCACCACCATGAAATACCTGCTTTTTTGTTTCGCCATTTGTCTGTTGATCCTGGGATCCTGCGGTGAAGACCGGCAAATAACCGTGACGCAGTCCGCAGAAGGTGCAGATGGAATTTTACTGCCGGATGCCGGTGCTTCCTGGTACATGGTTGAGCTTCCCTGTCAGTATCATTGTGATTCTGCCTGCATTCATCATCGTAAATTTCTGGCGAAGCATGTGGAAGTGCTGAAAGGAACGGTCACGGTGGATATTCCCTCCTTGTCCGAATCCGATACTATCCGTTTACTGACGAAAGCCCAAAGTGCGCAGGCAACCTGGGGAGCTTCCTGGAATGTGATCAATCAGGATCTTTTCAGTATTTCCCTAGTAGACGCGAAAATACAGATCAACGTGGATACCAGTCTGGTTCTGCTTCTTCGGACGGTTTCCGATCGCACGGTCGATCAGCTGATGGAAAGTGAGGAGGTAGCCATGGTTCAGAACCTGGACTTTCAGAAAAAGTGTGGCTTTAGCAGGATGATGAAGGAATTCCAACAAGCTGGTGCGCATGACCTTTTGTCGCCACCGAACGTTGTGGGGTGGTTACCCCTTATTTGCGCAAACGACGGCCCGTCCCTTAAGAGAATAGCCCGCGACACAAGTGCTTACTTCGTAGGAGGCGTGACGAACGGAAAAGAGGCGCTTGCGGCCTGGATTACGCTGGACTATGATCCCGGAACGGGTAAGCGGAGCAGTGTGTTCCATGCCAGAAAGTACACCATTTCCGGAGACTCAACACTTGAAACGATCTCAGCGCCTATGCCACCCGGAACCCAACATTTTAGGCTGGGTAAGTGGATCAGCAGAACCATTTTTACCAAATTTTGGCAGGACAAACACCCCGGTGAGCCCCTTCCGGGTGTTATGCCGGCCGATGCAGGGTTGTTTACCTGGTCCGGGGCCTCCTTCGGAAGCTTTGGTTCGGATATCATGACCGGCGTTTTCCCGGACAACATGATCACCATTCAATCCGACGGATTGCGTGAGACCAATTTGATGCTTGTTGCTGTGTTGGGGGAGTGAGGGGGGATAGGACCGGATTATATAATTGTAGGAAATCAAGGTGCGTGGGGTGTTAAATTAATAGTGCATAAATAGATTACGTTCTGCGTACTCAAA
>JBNKYR010000382.1:0-2797 GCA_050300995.1 Crocinitomicaceae bacterium
AAGATCCTTTCTCGGTCAGTACCGAATTCACTGAGTGTCCATGGAATCCCGAACATCGTTTGATCCACATCGGTATTCACGGGAAAGAAATCCGCATGGATCAGGCTGCAGCAAACAACCTTGTCTTCCTGATCGACGTCTCAGGATCGATGAGTTCGCCAGACAAACTTGATCTGTTGAAATCCGGACTCTATCTCCTCGTTGATCAATTGCGAGCCAACGACCGTGTAGCGATCGTCGTCTATGCCGGAGCAGCAGGATTGGTACTCCCTTCCACCAGTGGCGACCAGAAAGACCAGATAAAAAGTGTCATCGAACAACTTGATGCTGGCGGTTCCACTGCCGGAGGGGAAGGTATCGAACTTGCCTACAAAGTTGCCCGGGAACAATTCGCGGAAGACGGCAACAACCGCGTGATCCTTGCTACTGATGGCGATTTCAATGTGGGAGTTTCCAGCGATGGTGAACTGATCCGTCTGATCGAGGATAAACGGAAAAGCGGCATTTTTCTCAGCGTTCTCGGCTTCGGGGCCGGCAATCTGAAGGACCATAAAATGGAGCAGCTGGCGGACAAAGGAAACGGGAATTACAATTACATCGACAACCTGTTGGAGGCCCGAAAAGTACTGGTCAAAGAACTCGGCGGAACACTTGTAACGATCGCGAAAGATGTGAAGATCCAGACGGAGTTTAATCCACAGCATGTAAAAGGGTACCGCCTGATCGGATACGTCAACCGACAACTGGCGGATGAAGATTTCAATGACGACACCAAAGATGCCGGCGAACTTGGATCCGGACACACCGTTACTGCACTTTACGAGATCGTCCCTGCCGGGGCCGACGAAGAAATTCCGGGCATTGATTCACTGCGCTATCAAAAGACAAAATCAACGGACACCCGCTTCGACAATGAGCTGATGACGCTGAAACTGCGCTACAAACAACCGCGCGGGATTTCATCAAAACTGATCGTGCAAAGTATTCCGACAACCGCCATGAATTTTGGTTCGGCCTCAGAGAACTGTCGCTTTGCAGCGTCGGTCGCAGCCTTCGGAATGTTACTTCGTGATTCGAAATACAAGGGAAACAGCGATTACACGCAGATCGTTGATTGGGCGAAAAATGCAAAAGGATCAGACGATGACGGCTACCGGGCAGAATTTGTCCGGTTGGTAGAGTTGGCGGCCGCATTGGATCATTGATACCTTTTGCGACAGCAAAATGGCGTCGGTCGGGTACCGAGATCGTACGCCATTTTCCTACTTCATCCTTACCCCTGACCGTCTTGCAAAGAATCGCTCTATGTTCATTTTTGCCTTGATGCAAAAAGAACCAAAAAAATCAAGAGGAAAATATGCTTCCTACACACTCTTGGCGTTCTTAACGGTCGCCGCGTTGCATCCGCGTCAACCTAAACGTCAATTCACTCATCCGCCGGCCCGCATTTTCCTCAGGCCAACGCACTTCCTGTTTGCGAGCAGCGAAAACATTTCTATGCTACGATTTCTTTCGCACCAGCAGCAGTCCGTCCCGGATGGGCAACAAAATTTCCTGAACACGCGGATCTTCATGGACCATTTGATTCAGCCGCACCAGTGTTTCCGTGTCAGTATCTCCTGGTTTAATGGGTTCCAGGACCTTGCCTGACCAAAGCACATTGTCTATCAGGATATACCCCCCGGGGCGGACTTTGTCAAACACCATTTCATAATAGTTGATGTAATTCGACTTGTCCGCATCGATGAACACAAGGTCAAATGAACGATCCAGCCCGGGAATGATCTCCATGGCATCCCCGATCAGAAATTCGATCTGCTCCGCATACGGCGACTGCTCAAAGGCCATTCGTGTACGATCTTCCAGCTCCTCGTTCCGATCAATGGTTACAATGTGTCCATCGTTGGCAAGTCCTTCTGCAAAGCACAGCGCCGAATA
The DNA here is from genome assembly GCA_050300995.1 of Crocinitomicaceae bacterium. GTDB lineage: Bacteria > Bacteroidota > Bacteroidia > Flavobacteriales_D > Crocinitomicaceae > UBA4466. The sequence goes on from JBNKYR010000382.1 coordinate 1,939, forward strand.
ACCGGTATACGTTCCGATCTCCAGGACTTCTTTCGGTTGGATCATGTGCGAGATCATGCTCAGCAGGCGCCCCTGAAAGTGACCGCTCAGCATGCGTGGTTTCATTACATGTAAATGCGTATCGCGGTTGATGCGGTGCAACAATTCCGGCTCGTCTTCGGTGTGAGCGGCAGCGTAGGATTCGATATCAGGGTTGATGAACATGGGAGAGATTCAGGGATTCAAAAATTCAAAGATAGAAGATTTCGCAGGTTGATGCTGGCAAATCATGAGTCGATCCTACACCCTGTCCAGTTTTACAAATGGCTCCGGCGGAAGTTCAACGGAGATTTCGTCACCGGTCTGCACAATGCCGCCTTCCAGAACGATTCCCATGATCCCGGCCTTTCGGATCAGGTTTCCCTCTTCGTCTTTGTCCAGCAGGGCCTTCATCAATCCTTCTTTGATCGCCTCAAGCTGCATGCAGGGGTTTCTCAAGCCTGTGACCTGTATTCTGACGGTCTCTCCGATGCATAACACCGAATCTTTCGGAAGTTTCAGCAATTCGACTCCCTGCGTGGTGATGTTCTCCCCCATCTCTCCATCCTTTACATCGAATCCCTTTTCCTTCAGTTCATCGAAAAGTTCGGCATGGATCAAATGCACCTGCCGCAGGTTCGGTTGATCGGGATCTTTCGCAACCCGTGAGCGGTGTTTAACCTTTGCTCCCATGTGCGCATCTCCTTCCACGCCCAAGCCTTTGATCAGGCGGATGTGCTCACAGTTGTATTTGTTGAAGGTGTGTGTACTGCTTTTGCTGACGGATTTTACGGAGGGTGTGTTCATTTCGTACAGGAGATAAGCCATTTTATCAAGGATC
>JBNKYR010000383.1:0-2730 GCA_050300995.1 Crocinitomicaceae bacterium
ACCACCCGGAGAGGGAATGTTCATGCAGTTCTCACGCAGTACAACGATACTTGAGCAAGGTTTCCGGCCCGTTACTAGACAGGATCGACTTACATGTGGAGGTAACTCCTGTCAATTACGACGAGCTTTCAGCAGAAGTGCCACAGGAAGGAAGCGCAGCAATCCGGGAGCGGGTAGTTCGTGCGCGCAATGTGCAACGTGAGCGTTTCAGGAATCAGGAAGGAATTCACGCGAACGCAGAGATGGGCAGCCGTGATATCCGAAAGTACTGTCGGTTGAATACGGAAGGCGCTGAATTGATCAAACGGGCAATGAATACGATGGGACTTTCTGCAAGGGCCTACGATAAGATTTTGAAAGTGGGAAGAACGATCGCCGATCTGGATGGTTCACAGGTAATTTTAACACAGCACATTGCGGAGGCCATTCAGTATCGGAGTTTGGATAAGGGGAATTGGGGAAATTAGCCCCTGTTTCAGTCGAACTACTCTCCGCGCACAGCATTCAGGATTTCATTCCTGAGTGCCTTTTCATCAATGAACAGCGCCAGTTGATGCTCGAGCTTTTCAGCATCCGTCGGGAGATAAGTTTTGCTGAAAAAGTGGACGAGGTTCGGGCGGTATTGCTCATGCAGGGAACGAAGTTTCCATTGCTTGTTATAGTATTGGTTTTTTTCATTGTTTTTACGAAGGTCGTTTTCGTAAATGCGGCGAAGTTCCGGATCTTCAATTTCAGATGGATCTACGCCGGCAGGGAGTCCGGTCTCAGCAGGAGGAGCAATGTTGATTTCAGGAACGTCTTCGGGGTTGAAATCGGGATCAAGTTCTTTTTCGGTTCGTTGCCAGATTTGCAACCAGAAATGACTTATTTGTTCGCGTTCTTCTGCACTGATGGGCCTTTTCTCATTGAGACAAGCATTTGATAAATGGGAGATGAGGATGAATTCCTGTTCCGGATTTGTGAATGCACATGTTGTTAAGCCCTCAAATGCGTAGTGTTTTAGTACAGTGTCGCGTTGGTCACGGGAGGTTCCGGAAAGATCATAGGATGACAAAGCAGTACAAATGGCAACATACAACTGAGGGAGTTGGACAGAATCACGGGCAGCCCATTTTTCGAGCAAGGCATTGGCTTCCGAAGTGAAAACCTCTGTGGTTTCGGTTTGAGCAATATCCTTTAAACGTTGTATGTCAGCTTCCATAGGGATTGAATCGGATTTCTGCGCCGTAACGCCAGTCAGGAAAAGTAAGAAACAAATTAAACACTTATACATAATGTGCTTGATTCAGGCCATCGTGGTGAAGTACGTCAATAGGACGAGCTTGCGTCGCTTGCGGCTTTCGTATATGGTCCGGCTCCTTTTTTGGATATAGATACCGTCCCGGTGGCATCGGCTTCCATGTAGTGATTGGCGGTGGTAAAGTTCTTTTCGGTTCCGGATCCAACTTTAAAATTCCAGGGAATTGGCCAGTTAAAAGTACCAGCCGAATAAGGAGCCTTGTCGGTACCGGATTGAACCGTGTCAACGCCATTTATTTTACTTCCATCGGAACTGTTTCCTCCGCCGATCGTTACCCAACTGCCAACCGGATGGCTGCGCCCGTTGTGGTGGGAATAGAATCCGGTACCGGTACCCGGTGCGCTCCCTTCACGCATATTGGCATACTTGAATGAAACGTCCGTCGGTCGCATATAAATCTCTCCTTTGAACCCTGCTGAAGCGGTGTTATGTACGTGCCAGACATTTGTCCCGGCGGCCTTTTTCATGAGGGCATTACTCGGCTCAACCACGGAGAAATCTTTTGTGTCCAACACGGTTGCCGTGCCACTTCCTCCGGTGGTACGTAGTTCAAGTTTTACAGCTTCCGAACGATCGTGACAGGTATAGGTTCCCGCGCCGGCCCCTGTGTTGGAAACAGATCCGTTTCCGTTTACCTGCACCCATTCAAGACCGGTGCCTGTGGGGACTGAACTCGCTGTCGTGCTCAGGTCAAGGATTTCCCCGACACCATAACGCGTATTACTTCTTCCTGAGAAGTTGTCTTTTGCAAGGATTTTCCCGGTGGCAGTTAAAGGTGTTGCTGTACCGGTTACCTTTCCTCCGGCAGTTGTATCTTTTTTCTCCGCTTCGGGAGTCGTTTTTTCAGGAGTACTTTCATCCACCTGGGATGCTTTCCCCGACATTTCTTTTTGCTGTTCTGAAAATTGGCTTTGAGCACGTGGGCTAAAAAAAGCGCCGGTGGCATGCTGTTTTTGTTCAGAAGAAAGCATGTGACCAGGTAATTGGGAATTATTTCTACGGACTCGTTTTTTCATAGATGTCGGTTCATAATATCCTGTATTTAAAAATACAAAGAAATAAGTCAGGCTGGTGATAATGGAAGAAAATCAGGTATTTATACCTGGTTAAACGATCCGTTCTGAGAATGAAAAGGAATCCTGACTCATCTAAGTAATCGGATCCTTACAGCGATTTTTTACGATTTATGGAACACCTCGGGGCGGTGCGATTGTAGCCTACACCAGGTCTTTTTTGTAAGGGTATGCTCCAAGAAAGGTCAAGGGGAGATCATCGAGTTGAGCAGCCAGGATTTCCGAGTAGGCAAAGTCCAGAATGCAAATAACAGTATTGACACGTTTTATGCCTTTTCGCTTCGCTCGCTCCAGTACTGCTTCACGATACGATTGGCTGTACGTACAATAGGAAATTAGCTTGTCCAGAGGTTCAGG
>JBNKYR010000384.1:0-2723 GCA_050300995.1 Crocinitomicaceae bacterium
AGTCAGGGAAGGTGAGATCTTTGGCTTGCTCGGACCGAACGGTGCTGGGAAGACGACGCTCATCCGGGTAATTAACCGGATCGTAGAGCCGGACCATGGTTCGGTGCATTTTGATGGGCATCTGATGACGGATGACGACCTGAAGTACATCGGTTACCTACCGGAAGAGCGTGGGTTGTACCGAAGCATGACCGTGGAATCGCATGCGATGTTTTTGGGGCGTCTACGCGGACTTTCCAAAAAGGATGTTACGACCAAGATCAATTACTGGTTTGAACGCTTTGGGATCGACGATTGGCGGAAGAAGCGGATCGAGGAACTTTCCAAAGGAATGGCGCAGAAGGTGCAGTTCATTTGTACGGTGCTGCATGAACCGAAATTATTGATCCTGGACGAGCCCTTCAGTGGTTTCGACCCGATCAATGTGGAGTTGATCAAAAAGGAACTGATTGAAATGCGCGCGGCGGGAAAAACAGTGATTCTTTCGACGCACAACATGAAGAGTGTGGAGGAAATCTGCGATCGTGTAGCGTTGATCCACGAGTCGCGAAAGGTGGCGGAAGGTTCGATCTCCGAATTGCAGGCAGAACGCAAAATGGGGATTTATGCCGTGCGTTTCCGGGGAAATATGATCGCATTCATCAATGCATTATGGACAGGATACGAAGTGATCGACAAAGATATTCTGGGCGATGATCGATTTGTAGTGCGTGTGAAAATGCGTGGAGAAAATTCCTTTGATGATTTGTTGAAGGCTGTTGTCGGACAGGTTCGGATCGAAGCGGCCTGGGAAGTCATGCCGTCCATGCAGGATGTGTTTATTGATATTGTTCAACCGGTAAGTGCAATCGAATGAAAAACAGCATGCTCATAGCGCTTCGTGAATGGCGTGAACGGATCGGTTCACGGTCGTTTGTGCTGTTTTCGGTGCTTGGACCGCTTATAGTACTGGGCGTTATTTACCTGCTTTTTGCTTTCGGAGGAGAATCGAAACAGCACTGGGAAGTACTGGTGGTCGACCCGACAGGAATTCTGGAGAATCGTGTACTGACAGAAGACGATGCCAATGTCCATTACGAGTTTGCCGATGGTTACATTGAACTGGAAGAGTTCCGGGACGCGAAAAAATACCAGCGGTTCAACGCGCTTTTTGAAGTGCATGGCGAAGTGTTGTCCAACAAGAATGTACACGTGTTTTACCGGGATAAACCATCCGTACGAATGCAGACCCGCGTGCAGTTTGATGTGGAACGACGCCTGGAAGAAGTGGTGGCGGCTGAATTGATCGGTTTCTCGGTACAGAAGTATCGGATGGTTAAACAACCGCTCAACGTGGCCTTTCATGACGTCTACGATCCGGAAGATACCGCCGCCGATTTGCGTGGTTGGGCCGGCTTCTTTTACGGGGCGATTATTTTCGTCTTTGTTTTCCTCTTTGGCATGACGATTCTTCGAAGTGTTTCCAGGGAGAAGAGCAATCGCATTGTGGAGGTGTTGCTGGCCTCGGTTTCCCCGAATCAATTGATGCTCGGTAAACTGATCGGTGTCGGACTTTCTGCGATGCTTCAGTTTCTGATCTGGGGAGTGATCATTGGCACCGGTCTCTACCTGATGCGGGAAACGCTTTTTCCGGATATGCTCGATCCGTCAAACATGAATCTGCAGAATCTGGCGATCAATGGGAGTGTAAAGGAAGACCTGCTGGCGAATCATGAGTACAATGCTTTTGTGGAACTGGTGTATGTGCGGGTGAAATTGAGCGTGATCCTGCCGTTCTTCTTTGCCTTTTTTATCGGAGGATATTTCTTTTACGGTGCATTGTTTGCCGCCGTGGGAGCTACGATGGGGTCGGAGAGCGATGGACAGCAATTTGTCCTGCCGATCATCTTCCTGTTGTGTTTCGCACTGTACGGTGGCTATTTCACGTTGAATTATCCGGAAAGTTCGTTATCGTCGGTATTGCAATACCTGCCGTTTACCGCACCGGTGGTCGTAATGGTGAAACTGACGCAGGGGTACGAACCCGGACATGCTTATGAGGTGTACATGTCGCTGCTGGTACTCTTTATTTCGGCTTTTGCCATGCTTGGAGTGGCGGCGCGTCTTTACAGGAATGGAATCCTGCAGTTTGGTCACCGTGTACGATTCAGACACATTTTCAAATGGCTGAAGCGAAGCTGACGCGGCGGGCAGTCATTGATCTCGGTACGAATACGTTTAACCTGCTGGTTGCCGAGGTAGGCCCCGGAGTGATCCGGATGATCTATCATGAAAAATTACCGGTCCTCCTTGGAATGGGAGGCATCAACGAAGGGCGTATTGCAGCGGACGCAATGGAGCGTGCACACCAGGCCCTGGAGCAATTTTGTGCCGAATGTGCAAAACTGAAGGTCGAACAGATTGACGGTATCGGGACATCGGCGTTACGCGAAGCATCGAATGGGGAAGACCTGGTAAGGTATGCAAAGGAGAAACACGGAATTACAATAAAGATCATTTCCGGGCAGGAGGAAGCCCGCTACATATACGAAGGTGTGAAACTATCGCATCGCTTTGATGAGCCGGCAATGATCATGGATATCGGAGGTGGTTCTACAGAGTTTATTCACGCGGATGAAAGTGGTGTAAAGTGGAGCGCTAGCTTTGATATCGGCGTATCGCGATTGTACCAGCAATTGGGACAACCGGATGAATTCACCCGGGAGGATGTCGATCGCATCAAT
>JBNKYR010000385.1:0-2719 GCA_050300995.1 Crocinitomicaceae bacterium
AAAACCGTTGGACGCACGCGACCGGAGTACGAGTATCCGATCCCTGTTCAGCATGCCCTCGAAATGCTGGAATTGTTTGTTGACAAGAAGATCCGGAAGCTACGCTATCACATTCCATTCGGCAATCACCTATGGGAAGTAGATGAATTTGAAGGGCCGCTTCAGGGCTTGATCCTGGCCGAAGTTGAGCTGAAAGAAGAAGGCGAAGATTTTGCACGCCCGGCCTGGGTCACCGAAGATGTTTCCGAAGACCCCAATTATTTTAACGCCGTCCTGATCGAACGCTGCTAATCTGCTTTCAGATTACTTTTCTCGCAATCAAACACTGCATTGCCCACTTCGCATTCAAACCAGGCTTCGAAATTCTCCATGTTGATGGCAGGATAATTTTCTTCGTGATCCGAAACACTTTGCAGCTCGTTCAGAAAGATCTTTTTGAAATTGGCTTCCAGTACCGGTTCGATGTCGAAGAAATCCTCTTCGATCAGGTAGACATTTCCCTCGAGAAAGGTGTCCATGAAAAATTCTTCCTCGTCCTGACTGTTTGCCCAGTCGATGAATGCCTGTTTCGCTTTTACATGGATAAAGCCACGGTTTACAATGTTCATTTTTCCAGCAGTGTTTTTTGTTCTTCTTTATAGGTATACCAACGAGCCCGGCTTCCCTTTACCTGTTCGATCACAAGGTTCCAGTCTTTGCCATAGCCCAGGGATTCCATGTAGTCGTCCCATTGCTCAAAATCCAGGGAAGTCTCCGCTTCGATAAATACAAGCGTGGTATCGCCTACCAACATCTTAAAAGGTTTCGGCTGCATGTTCACGCGTTCTTTCATGTACACGCTTTTGCATTTCGGACCAAAACAATCGATCCAGTTGTACAGCGCATTCATCACACGTGTAGAATCACCGTAATACCACTCCGAATAGCGAATGGTATCCCCGGCAACAGCAAATTGAAATTTCTTCGCACGCTTCGGCCCGAAACGATCGGGAAACGTCAGCTCTAACACCGGATCTACCGAAGTTGCGGAAATGCCACTCTCCTTCAATCCCTTCAGCAGGTAAGCCAGCGTATCTTCCGGGTTCGAATCATTTACCTGTAAACTATCTTCTCCATAGCGATCGGATGTGGCCACGATATCTGAAAAATCCAGAATCTCAGGCTCCTCCTCCCGACAGGCTGTCAATGCCAGCAAACCAAAGCTATAGATCAGCAGTTTCTTCACGCGTTCATTGTTTTCAGCACTTCCACCGTTTTATCGATCATCTCCGATGTAATATCCAGGTGCGTCACAAAACGGATCATTCCCGGGCCAAAGGCAATCGTCCGGATTCCTTGTTGTGCCATTCTGTCAATAATAACGTCGCGCTGCCCCGGATCGTTGAGGATGGCTACCACAATGTTTGTTTCAACGGGGATCACGTCCTTCACCCAGGACAGTTCATTGAGTGTATTTTCGAGTACCGCAGCGTGCGCATGGTCTTCTTTCAGTCGGGCCACATTGTGCTTCATTGCGAACAGCCCTCCGGCAGCAATGATCCCTGCCTGGCGCATTCCACCACCGAACACCTTACGAACTCGTCGCGCTTTGTAAATAAAGTCTTTCGTACCGATCAGCACTGATCCTACCGGAGCTCCCAATCCTTTCGACAGGCACAGGGAAATTGAATCAAAACGGGTAGCGTACTGCTTCGGATCCTCACCGGTTTCCACCAGCGCATTCATCAGACGGGCGCCATCCAAATGCAATGGAAATCCGTTTTCCCGGCAAAATGCGGAGATCCGATCCAACTCACGCGGATCGTAAATGGCGCCGCCTCCACGATTGGACGTATCCTCCAGACTCACCAGCTGCGTCAGGGGTAAATGCACATCTTCCGGATTGTTGATCCACTGCTGTACATCTTCGAGGGTCAAACGCCCGCGATTCCCGCGAATCAGACGCACAGAAGCTCCCGAATTCCTGGCAATTCCACCGCCTTCATATTTATACACATGGCTGTCCTCGTGTGTGATCACTTCTCCACCCGGCTTTACATGCACGTTAATGGCAATCTGATTGGTCTGCGTTCCCGATGAACAAAACAAGGCCGCTTCCTTGCCGAAATAATCCGCAGCAAAGGCCTCCAGCTCATTCACCGTAGGATCTTCTCCAAATACGTCATCACCAACAGGCGCCGAAAACATGGCGTCCAGCATGGCTTTGGTTGGTTTGGTCACCGTATCACTTCTAAAATCAATCATCCGATTATTTTTTCGTGAAATTAAGGCTTTGCACTTCATTTGCTTCGCGAAATCTTCTTTTTTTGCAGTGTGGAATACTTCATTGTTGCCATTACCGTCATCTTTGCTGCGGGCCTCACCTTCTTTTCAGGATTCGGGCTCGGAACGTTGATGTTGCCGGTGTTCTCACTCTACTTTGATATTCCGGTAGCCGTTGGTGCCACTGCGATTGTTCACCTTGCCAACAACCTCTTTAAGTTTGCCCTGGTGCATAAGCACATCCATTTCCCCACGCTTTTACGCTTTGGAATTCCGGCCCTCGTCTTTGCCTATCTGGGCGGAATGCTCCTTGATTATGTCTCCACGATGGATTCCCTTTTTACGTACCGCATGGGCGGTTCCGAATTTTCGGTTACTCCGGTGGAACTGATCGTCGGTTCGCTGATGATCTTCTTTGCCTGGTTCGATCTTGACCCACGCTTTGACAAACTTCACA
>JBNKYR010000386.1:0-2708 GCA_050300995.1 Crocinitomicaceae bacterium
AGTGTAACGCTTTCCGATGAATGCCCGTGGATTGACGATTCCAATGACGCATTGCTGATCGCACAGCAACTCAACATTCCGTTCCAGGTGATTGATCTCAGCGCGGAATACAAAGAGCGCATCGTCGATTACATGTTCTCTGAATACCAGATGGGGCGAACCCCTAACCCCGATGTACTCTGTAATCGCGAAATCAAATTTGACGTATTCCTGAAGGCTGCTATGGAACTCGGGGCCGACTACGTAGCCACCGGGCACTATTGCCGAAAGATTGAAAAAGCAGACGGAAGCTTCGGCCTGCTTGCCGGAAAGGATCCCAACAAGGACCAATCCTACTTCCTCTGCCAGCTTAGTCAGGAACAGCTATCCAAAGCACTGTTTCCGATCGGAGAGCTATTAAAGCCCGAAGTACGCCGTATCGCGGAAGAAAACGGACTCGTTACAGCGAAGAAGAAAGACTCACAGGGGCTTTGCTTCGTTGGAAAGATCAGTCTTCCGGAGTTTTTACAACAGCAATTAGAACCGAAAAAGGGCCAGATCGTGGAAATCCCCGAAAACCTGGAAGTATTTGACGAATACCTGGCCATCAGCCCTGCAGTGGAAAACATAGAAGCACTTGCCGCTCCGTTCACCTATGCTCCCGACATGGGACAGGTGGTTGCCGAGCATCAGGGCGCTCATTACTACACCATTGGGCAGCGTCGCGGGTTGCACATTGGTGGTCGCCCACACCCTTCTTTCGTGATTGGACTTGACGTAAATGAGAATGTCGTTTATTCCGGCATGCAGGATGAACATCCCGGCCTCAATAAGTATGCATTGAAGCTCGATTCACTAGGGATTCATTTTATCTCCAATGAATTCGATATGAACAATATAAATGGACTTACCTGTAGTTGTAGAATAAGGTATCGTCAGGCACTGCAGGCATGCAGTATTCATGTCCTCGACTCTGGAATCTATGTCCTTTTCGAACAAAAACAACGCGGGATAACACCGGGACAGTTCGCCGCATTCTACGTGAATGAAGAATTGATCGCTTCAGGAGTTATTGCTCACTAGGCCTGTACAGCCTGCACGTTCCGTCTTTGTAAAAAATAGCAACGTGATCAACGTCGTGATCCCCTGCGATGGCAGTGGATGCAGGCTTCTCAGCATTTTCCTGAAAATCACCTTCTCTCGTTTCCCCGGTGACGAGCCAGGAAGCATTTACATTGGGATAATGATTAATAACCTTTGCCAGGAAATCCAGACTGGGCTTGTTGCGACCGCTGAGTACGTGGGATAAATTCGAACGCTTTACACCAATGGAATCTGCAAACGCCGAAGGCGTGAGCTTATTTGCTTTGATGATGAGATGGATCCGTTCGTGAATTAACATTTGTAAACAACCTTATTGTTTACAAATGTATATAAAATTAAACGTTTTCAGGGAGGAGAAAAAAGAAAAACCACCCCGAAAACGGAATGGTTTTTCCTGAATATTGTTTCGATCAATTCATCGAAAAGAACACGGATTTCGCATCAGCCGAATCTGAGCACTCCCCTTTTTTGACAGTGTCCATCAAGCGTGCAACCTGGAATACGGACAATGAGCTGTTCTCTCCCTGAATTCTGTGTTGAGCCAATTTGTACTTAGCCATCTTCACTGCGTTCTGTATCATATTGAATTGTGTTGTTTGCATGTCATTGAAAAATAAATACAAAGGGATTTACGGCAGCCCTCTTCCGAAAGTTTCGAAAAAAGTGAAAAAAATTTTGATTTGTAAACGATCTACTCAAAGTCATTTCTCACAACGTAAGGTATAACTATCGGATTAACTGATAATTACGTCTACGTTTACAAATACGAAAAATCGTTATTTTTTTATGAGCGGATAGATCAAATGTTCCAGCCCATTCTGCTTTATTTCCAGCGTAAGAGCGAGTTGTCGCCCTAATTTCCCGGCAGGAAACCCTTTATTTTTATACCAGACAAGATATGCTTCAGGAAGGTGGATCAGGTATTTTCCGATATATTTCCCGTACGGCATTTTCGCATTGGCCAGCGCAACAAGTTCGTGTGTCTCCACACTACCCTTTTTGAGGAATCCGCTGAAGCACTTCCAGGAAATACCCCCAGAACTTCTGTACGGAAGAGATTTGCACCTTCTCGTCCGGTGAATGCGCCGCACGAATATTCGGACCAAAAGAAATCATATCAACTCCCGGCAGATGATGCAGTAAAATGCCACATTCCAATCCTGCATGACAGGCTTTAATCTGCGGTTCTTCGTTGTAACGCCCGCGATACAGGTTCGCCATCAATTGCAGGATCTCCGAGTTCGGATTCGGTTGCCAACCAGGGTATTCGCCGCCCTGCACGACGTCGCATCCCATTTGCTCGAAAGCAGCACGCACAGTATTCGCGACATCGGCCTTGCTGCTCTCCACACTGCTTCGCTGCAGGGATTGCGTTGTAAACGACCCGTTTGATACAATCACACGCGCCAGACTGGAAGACGCTTCTACAAGCCCTTCAATATCCGGACTCATGCGAAACACGCCATTATGAACAGCGTAGAGTGCATCGACGATCTTGCGAAAATCGGCAGCAGCAACAGCCTGTGCTCCCTCCACATCTTCAGCCGCCCAGGAAATCTCCAAACCGGCTTCAATGGAACGAAACTCGTGCTTAATTGCAGTTGCTTCTTCATTCAATACCGCTT
>JBNKYR010000387.1:0-2707 GCA_050300995.1 Crocinitomicaceae bacterium
CCACAAAAGACAAGAATACTGGTTATTTTATTCATGTTCTGCGAAATAGTTGTTCAAGGATCGAATGTTATTCACTGATACCGAAATTATTAAAAAAAAGGCCCGCTCATCGAACGGGCCTCTTGTTTATCTTGTACATATTAAATTCCAAGGAGAATCTCAGCCGGATCTTTTGATCCGAAGATCATTCGTTCCGGATGTTCCAGCATTTCCTTCACTTTCACGAGGAAGCTAACAGATTCTTTACCATCAATAATACGGTGGTCGTAGGACAGTGCCACGTACATGATCGGACGGATTTCTACCTGTCCGTTCACCGCTACCGGGCGCTCTACGATGTTGTGCATTCCAAGAATGGCAGATTGTGGCGGGTTGATGATCGGTGTCGAAAGCATTGATCCGAAAACACCTCCGTTGGTGATCGTAAATGTTCCACCCGTCATTTCATCCGGAGTGATCTTTCCATCGCGGGCACGAATCGCCAAACGCTTGATCTCACGTTCGATATCTGCCAGTGACATCTGCTCGGCATTTCGGATCACGGGAACCATCAGTCCTTTCGGAGAGGAAACAGCAATACCCACATCAGCGTAGTCGTGGAAGATCATTTCTTTTCCATCGATCTGTGCATTAACAGCCGGGTAGAGGTTCAAGGCTTCAGTAACAGCTTTCGTAAAGAAAGACATGAATCCGAGGTTGATCTCATGGTGTTCTGCAAAGGCTTGTTTGTATTTTGCACGAAGGTCCATGATTGGTTTCATGTCTACTTCATTGAAGGTCGTAAGCATGGCCGTTTCGTTCTTCACAGAAACCAAACGATCTGCAATTTTGCGGCGCAGCATCGACATCTTTTCACGGTGCTGTTCACGCGATCCACCCCAACCTTGTGCAGCTTCTGCAGGGAACCCGGCAGACATAGCGGCCAGCACATCTTGCTTGGTGATGCGTCCTGCCTTTCCGGTTCCGTTTACCTGGTTGGCACTTACACCGTTCTCAGCCATGATCTTTGCAGCAGCAATAGATGGTGTGCCCGCGGCGTAAGAAGTTGCTTTCTCTTCCTTTTTTGGCGCTACCGGATCCGGATTCGGGGCGGATGCAGCTTTCGCTGGTTGTGCTGGAGTTTCAGCTACGGCTTCAACAGGAGCAGCACTTGCTGCCTGAAAGTCTGCCGGACGTTCCGCCGAAGTATCGATAAGGCAAACCACGGCTCCAACGGCAACGGTGTCGCCTTCTTCCGCCTTCAGCGTAATGGTTCCGCTTTCTTCGGCAGGAAGCTCAAGTGTGGCTTTGTCCGAATCAACCTCGGCAATGGCCTGATCTTTTTCTACATAGTCTCCGTCAGATACCAGCCACTGTGCGATCTCTACTTCTGAGATGGATTCGCCGGGACTCGGCACTTTCATTTCTAATACTGACATATCCTTTTAGTTAAATTGAAAGATTCAAGGATTCAAAATTTATGCTTTGACCTTTGCGTACTCAAACAGCTCGTTGAACAAACGATCAAGTCGACGCTTATGTAGGTCATGCGATCCCTCTGCAGCAGCTGCCGAAGGTCGTCGGCAAATACCGGTAAGGTTCAGTTCCCGCAATTCCATGGCCATATAGGTCCAGGCACCCATGTTGGCAGGTTCTTCCTGCGCCCATAGGATATTCTTTGCGTTCTTGTATTTTTTCAGGATTGCGTCGATTTGTGTCTTCGGTAACGGATACAATTGTTCGATCCGCACGAATGCCATATTGTCTACGCCCATTTCCTTAGCCTTCTCGGTTGCTTCGTAATAGAATTTACCGTTGCAGAAGACTACGGTATCCACAGAGGCAACATTTGCTGCAGGATCGTCAATGACTTCCTGGAAGTGACCTTTGGCCATTTCATCCAGTGATGATACCGCACGTGGATGACGTAACAGCATTTTCGGCGAGAAAACCACCAGAGGCTTTCTGAATTCGCGCTTCAACTGGCGGCGCAACAAATGGAAGTGGTTGGCCGGGGTAGAGGTATTCACTACCTGGATATTCAGGTCGGCGCACTGCTGCAGAAAGCGTTCGATTCGTCCGCTGGAATGCTCCGCACCCTGTCCTTCGTAACCGTGTGGCAATAGCATCACCAAACCACTCTGTGTAGACCATTTGTCCTCACCGGCAGTGATAAACTGATCTACCATGATCTGAGCTCCGTTGTAGAAGTCACCGAACTGAGCTTCCCAAATGGTGAGTCCATTCGGACAGGCCAGTGAGTATCCGTATTCATATCCGAGTACACCGTATTCGGAAAGGAAAGAGTTGTAAATGGAGAACTGCGCCTGATCCTTGCTCAGCATATTCAGGGTTACCACCTCTTCTTCCGTATCTTCTGTTTTCACAACCGCATGACGGTGAGAGAAAGTTCCACGTTCCACATCCTGACCGGAGATTCGCACCGGGTGACCTTCTACAAGCAAGGTGGCATACGCCAGCATTTCTGCTGCTCCCCAATCCAAACGGTCTTCACGAATGCAATCCAAACGGTCGTTAAAGATCTTTGAGATCTTGCGGAAGTATTTCTTGCCTTCCGGAAGGGTAGCAAGTTTTTCACCCAGTTCGAGCAGTTTCTTTTTTGGAACTCCTGTTTCCGGTGAGTGTTCGAAATCCTCAGCTTTTCCGTGACGGTATCCTTTCCATACATCACTCAAAAAATCGTACACAAGTGCCTTTTCGCGTTTGC
>JBNKYR010000388.1:0-2687 GCA_050300995.1 Crocinitomicaceae bacterium
GTCCGGGTGAAACCCAGATTGAGACTGACCGTCGGATCATTCAGCAGAAGATTGCGCTGCTGAAAGAGAAGCTGAAACATATCGACAAGCAAATGGCGGTGCAACGTGGAAACCGTGGGCAATTGGTCAGGGTTGCACTGGTGGGCTACACGAACGTTGGAAAGAGTACACTGATGAATGTGCTGAGTAAATCTGAGGTGTTTGCGGAAAACAAGTTATTTGCGACGCTTGACACGACTGTCCGGAAAGTAGTGATCGACAACCTGCCGTTTCTGTTGTCGGATACCGTAGGTTTCATCCGTAAATTGCCGCACCAGTTGGTGGAGTCCTTCAAGTCAACCCTGGATGAGGTTCGGGAAGCAGATATCCTTGTGCACATTCTGGACATTTCCCACCCGAACTTTGAAGATCATTTCCGGGTGGTGAATGAAACACTTGCAGAGATTGATGACAATTCAGATAAGCCGACAATCGTGGTCTTCAATAAAGTCGATGCTTACGGTTATCATGAGCAGGAAGATCATGAGGTGGATACGGAAGATGCCGTGTTGCCGCTTGATGAATTGAAGAAAACATGGATGGCGAAGTTGAACGATACCCGCTGCGTGTTTATCTCCGCACTGAACAAGCAGAACATCGAGGAATTCAAGAAGGTACTCTACGAAGAGGTCAAGCGTATTTTTGAAGTACGGTATCCCTACAACGACTTTCTGTACTAGCATGAAATAAAAAACCCCGAAAGAGAACTCCGGGGCTTTTTATGATTGATCATTTTCTAGTTAATCTCTTACAAGCTGTACGAAACTTTGTCCGTTGATTTCATCACCGTTGACACCTGTGATCGTATACTTCAGGAAGTAAGTTCCCTCTTCGGCAGCGGCGCCTGATGGTGTATTACCTTCCCATCCATATCCGAGGCCAGGGAAAATACTACCAGCTACATCTGCCGGATCATAATTAACTTCATACATCAGGTTCCCCCAACGATTCAGGATCACGAGGTCCACATTCACGGCATTGATCGTAGTGAGGTAGAAGATATCGTTCTCTCCGTCACCATTTGGTGTAAATACGTTTGGTGCAATCACCTCAGGCAATGGGAAGTAACATGAACCGTCATCAACTGAAGCATTCGGATCGTAGTTTGTCGCAGTTGGATTTGTACATCCACAGTTCGATACCTGAATCAACTGGATAGTTGTATCAGCACAGTTCGGATTCTGGAATGCCACGAGAATGATTGAAGAAGTCTGTGTATACGTATTTGATTGCGGATTTTCGTTGTTTACACTGGCGTTTGTTCCGTCACCGAAATCCCAATAGTAATTGTTGGTATTCTGGCTGGTGTTTACCATGTCAACATATACCGGGCTACATCCGCTCTGTGGAGTTGCAGTGAAATCTGCGATAGGCGGGTTGTCCATTTCTACAAACACACTGTCGCTGGTAGAACAAACGTCGTCTGTCACCGTGAAATAATACCATCCTGAAGGAATTCCATTCCAGGTCGTTCCGTCATAGAAGCTTCCTGAACCAGGAGAATTCCAGTTAGGTTCATTGTCCCAGTGATAATAAGGCTGGTTACCTCCCGAGGTGGTAATCCCCGAAGCATAACCGAAAACTGTTCCGTTCATATTACCGCAACCATCGGTTGGGTTTTGTATCAGTGAATCAACCGTCAATATCTGGTTCAGATCAATGGTTACAGTATCTACCGCAGAGTATCCGCATGAATTCGTAATCGTTACGTAATATTCAACCGTTCCGCTCGGTGGTGGAGAGGTTGGGAAGTAAGCGTTTTGCCCTGTTTGTCCACCCGTCCAGACATACGTAAACGGAGGGAACAGGTAGTTGTTCGGATCGTTCACATAAGCTGAGACCGGTACGGAATCGTTGTAACATAAGACCAGAGTATCTGTTTCTACAATGTCAATTAAGAGCTCGTCCAGAATGTAGAGTGTACCCGTTGAAACGATGGTGTCCCCACAAGGCGTAACAGTGTATGCAGAGATGAAAACAAATTCATTGTTGTCTGAAATTCCATCTGCAGTCGGGTTGATGGTAATAATTACCGTATCCTGTCCGGGCAGGAAGGTGACGGGATTGGGTATGTTATTAAAATCAGCTCCCATGACCGCCGTTCCGGAAATGTCATACGCTACGGTAAGTGTGTCATTTGTTTGGTTTTCCGGACGAATGAACATCAGGTCAGCAGTAGAACATCCTTCGTAGACACTGGTATCACCGGATACAGTGGCAACTGCAACTTCCACAGCGTTCGTTGCGAAACTTCCTCCTTCGATATATACCCCTGAATCAAGCGCCGTATCACCTACGTTACTAACAGCAAGTTTAATGTGATAGGTCTGACCGCACTGCAACTGTGCCAGTGCCGGGAGCGATACTGTACCACCATTAAATCCTGCACCTGAGTAGTTCGCATACATGGTCGTATAATAAATCGAATTCGATGTCCAGTTAGGATCCTGTGCTGCACAAGTTGCAGGGTTTCCGGCACCTCCGGCAACACCCGAGTTTACGGTGTTAATGGCTACAGGAACGGTTGTTCCCGGAACAAGCGCGATGTTTTCCGCACCATTTGAGTAAGGCCCCGTAAAACCAGGTCCTGAGATGAAGAATCCGAATACATCATTAAATCCGGAACACACATATGTTGGATACTCCGC
>JBNKYR010000389.1:0-2665 GCA_050300995.1 Crocinitomicaceae bacterium
CGACCCAATTCGTCAAACAATAATCAGTGCAATCGCACAGGAAGGGGCGGTCCGAAAGGGCCGCCTTTTTTTTTATGAATGGAAGAGGGATGTCGTATTCCGGAAAACATCGTAAATTGAGTTCGTGAAATACCTGTTCAACTTCTTCGTGCTGATCCTCATGCTTTCCTCGTGCGCCTTTTCACGAAAAAAGGCACAGCATTATTTTGAAGCGGCGCAACCGAAGGCACCATACGACGTGATCATTGTGCCGGGAATTCCTTACGACGGAGCAACCTGGTCGCCGGTGATGAACATCCGCGTATCCTGGTCGGATTACCTGTTTGAACAAGGCATGACAAAAAATGTCATTTATTCAGGCAGCGCGGTGTACACGAAATACATGGAATCGGAAATCATGGCGAAATACGGCGAGGCCGTTGGAATTCCGTCGGAACATATCTTCACGGAAACGAAAGCCGAGCACAGTTCGGAAAATGTGTACTATTCCTACCGGCTTGCGAAAGAGCAGGGCTTCACGAAGATCGCATTGGCCACAGATCCCTTTCAATCCAAACAGTTAAAGCGGATGATCCGCAAGCTGAAACTGCCAATTGACTTTTTGCCTATTCTGTTTGATACCCTTGAAACGATTGACCGTCCGGAACCATCCATTAATCCCGAATCAGCCATTCGTGAGCCTTTTGTGGCCTTGCCGGACAGGGAATCATTTTTTACCCGTTTGCGCGGCACTTTCGGAAAGCATATTATCTGGCATGCCGAAGACCTGCCGAACGAACACATGGTGCGCAAAATGCGTCGTAAGGGGAGGTTGGTAGAGGAGTAGCAGGAAAGAATGCATAACGATATGCCTTATTTTTAGCAGTGTGAAGCACTTACTCGAATATCTACAGGGTGGTGATCTCAGGTCAATTGCAGGTGCCGATGAGGTCGTTTCGCTGGTGAAGACTCCATCCGATTTCGATCGTTTGTTTCAGTATTTGTTTTCAGAGGACAGATTGGTTGTCATGCGGGCAGCAGATGCGGTAGAGAAGATCACATTGAAGAAACCGGAGTATTTGCACGGACATTCGGATGAAGTCATTCAGCTGATCCAAACAGCCTCCGATAAGGAGTTGAAGTGGCACCTGGCGTTGATCGCAGCGCGAATGGATCTGATGGAGGCTGAATTGGATGGTGTTTGGAGCACGCTGGCAATCTGGGCAAGAGATCCAAAAGAAAGCAGGATCGTTCGGGTGAATTCCATTCAGGCTCTGTTCGATCTGTCCGGAAAGAAACCTAAACTTCGGGAGTCTTTCGAACAAATTGCCCGTCAAATAGATGCCGAGAACATTCCTTCTATCAGCGCCCGCTTGCGTAAGATCATGAAATGAATCTTTGATCCGGTCTTGTCTAAAAGCACGACGTCCTAATATCTGGTTCCTAACTTCTAATTCCCAATATCCTGACCCACGTCATAGAATTAACCATTCATCCTCCCGACCTTTAGCGAATAATACAATTCGTTTATGAGAACAATCCTCGTTGCTACCGATTATTCCGATCCGGGAATCAATGCCGTAGAATATGCTGCCCAGCTTGCGCACGATACAGGTGCAGACCTTGTGATTTTTAATGTGTACAAGCCCAGCATTCATGCAACAACTTCCCTGGCAAGTGCCGATGATGTGGAGGTGATGGTCCGGCACAGTGAGGAACGTGTGAAGGAATATGCGAAAGAGATTGAGAAACGTTTTTCCATTGATGTCCGGTGGGAACTGCGAAAGGATGATCCGATCGAAAGTCTGAAGGAGTACACCCGTACGCATTTGGTCGATCTGGTCGTGATGGGCATCCAAAGTAACCTGATCGAGTACAGGCTGTTTGGGAATACCACGACTGCCGCCATTGAATTGATGCAATTTCCTTTGTTGGTGGTGCCGAACGACATTCGCTATGAGGGGATTCACAAGGTGATGTATGCCTGCGATCCGGCTTATGTCAAAGATGACGTTAGCATGGAGATCCTTCGGAAATTCATAAAGGCTGTCAATGCTCAACTGGAGGTTCTGCACGTACTGACGAATTCTTCATCGGGCGACAGGAGTGATGAGTTGGAACGGGTGATGGAAGGAATGCTGGAAGAAGTCAATCATGCCTATCGTTATGTGAAAAATCCGAAGGTTGGAGCCGGCATAGATGATGGTTTACAGAGTTCACCGGCCGATCTGCTGGTGATGATCCACCACAAACCCGGCTTTTTTGAATCGTTGATCAAGGGAAGTAATACAAACCAGATGACAGTGAAAACCCGGGTGCCTTTACTGGTGATTCCCAATAAGATGGCGGGGTGACAGGTAATTCCTGAATTTTCTGTTCGCAGGCCATTTCCACTTGTATCATATTGGCCCTGGTAAGATAGTCAGTTCGCGGTATCACACCGAACGATTACCTTTGTGTGGAATTTAAACAGTGGCGTCTGAATGTCAGGAAATCCAATTTCAAAGAATTACCGAATCAATGAGCTGGATGTTTTCCGTGGCTTTGCGGTTTTCGGAATTTTTATGGTGAACATTCTCGTCATGAACGTAAGTTTTGCCTATCGGGGAGAATGGGAAGCAGAGCAAACGGGATGGATTCAGCAAGCATCGTTTTTTGTATTGGAGACCATTTTCTACAGCAAGTT
>JBNKYR010000390.1:0-2659 GCA_050300995.1 Crocinitomicaceae bacterium
CAAGGGCTGAACTCTTGTAACATCACGGTAAGGAATATAATTGATGTGACCGTTCCGATAGAAAATCAGCAGGTGCTTGTCATAAGTGATATCAGGAGAAATTACCGCGTTACCCAGCATTACTTTATTGACCAGCCAAACCTTGCTGTTGGAATCGTGAAAAAGGTGCCCGTAATCAACCGAATGCATATTCACGCCAGTAGTACAGGCGCTGAATAACAAGCAAGCGATCAGGAACGGGGTTTTCATTAAAAAATCAGGTTGCTCGACATGATGGAGTTATAAATATCCCTTGAAACAGAATCCTTTGTCTCTGCCTTTAATGCCTTCACACCCTCTCCCCAATCGAGACCTTCCACAGATTCGAAACTGTAGCGTTCTCCATCCCATTTATACAGGCAGTGAAACAACGTTTCGTCTTCTTTCAGGTAAAGCGCCAGTGTAATATCTCTGCCCTTCTCCCCTTCTTCTGTGGCAATCAGATCCCCACGGAATCCATTCGTTTGTACAAGTTGGCCGTTTTCACGGGCATACACAAAAATATGGCGAACCGGCGGCAAAGGACGATTGGCTCCCTTTAATGCAATTCCAGCCTTGGCCACAACGATGAATGCATCCTTTTTGGGAATGTCATCCGAGATAGCCACGATCCGAAAGTTTTCAGGACTGCAATCGGCAATGGCCGGAAAGGAATCCGTTAATTCACAAATACCCAGCTCCTCCAGCAATGAAAGATCATCGCTATCCCTGAAGGCGTCATCCTGAAAAGTGGTTGTCTGATCTTCCAGCGGGTTGTCGTCTTCAACAGGACTTTCGCTGACTTCCGGCTCGCCTTTACAGGCAGCAACCAGCAACAGGATCGATAACAGGTAGAAAAGCTTCTTCATCGTAGCTATAATTCGTTTTTTTCAATGCGTTACGGAAATACCGAAAGTGCCATCTCCATACTTGTTTGAAACGCCTCCCCATCTATTCCGCTTTCAATACGATTCTCACTAAACCACTCAAGCATGCGCTCTGTTGGCATATTACCGGTCAGATCGTCTTTCGCCATCGGGCATCCACCGAATCCTTTAATCGCACCATCGAAACGCCGGCAACCAGCCATATAAGCCGCCTCCACCAGAGCCTTTGCTCCTTCCGGCACCGTATGCAGGTGCGCCCCGAATTCAACGCCAGGAAGACTTGGAATCAGGACCTCAAACAACTGCTTCACAATTTCAGGATTTGCAGCCCCAATCGTATCAGACGGAGCAATAATGCGGATATCCAATTCGCGATACAGGCGCTCACTCCAGGAAATCACCAGGTCCGGATGCCATGCCTCGCCATACGGATTTCCGAACCCCATGGAAAGGTAAACGACCAGTTCTTTATTGTTTGTTACTGCAAGATTCTGGATCGCCTCTACTCTATGTAAGGATTCCTCAATACTCGCATTGGTATTTCGCTGCTGAAACTCCTCCGAAACCGAAAAAGGATATCCCAGATAGCTGATGCGTTCAAAAGATACTGCATCCGTTGCTCCACGCTCATTCGCGACAATGGCCAGCAACTTACTTTCCGATGCATTCAGTCCTTCCAGTACTTCTGATGTATCCCGCATTTGCGGGATTGCTTTCGGCGACACGAAGCTTCCGAAATCCACTGTGTCAAAACCACAAGCCAGTATCGAATTGATATAGGCAATTTTGGTAGCGGTTGGCACGAAATCATGAAGGCCTTGCATGGCATCACGCGGGCACTCGATCAGTTTCAATTTTTGCATGCTTAAAAATACGGATTTTTGGATCAGTTACGCGCCAGGATCGCCTTGTTGATGCGCTTGATCAATGCCGGACCTTCATAGATGAAACCGGTATATACCTGTACCAGGTCCGCACCGGCATCCAGCTTTTCCAGAGCATCGGCAGCAGAGTGAATCCCTCCCACACCGATAATCGGGAAAGACCTGCCAGACTTCTCGGACAGATAACGAATCACCTCTGTAGACCGTGACCTCACCGGTTTGCCACTGAGCCCACCGGCCCCAATTGCTTCAACTTTAGCGCCCGGTGTTTTCAACCCTTCTCTTGAAATGGTTGTGTTTGTGGCAATAACGCCATCCAGGTTCACTTCTTTCACAATATCAATGATATCGTCCAATTGCTCATCGGTAAGATCCGGCGCGATTTTCAGAAGGATAGGCTTTCGCTGTTCTTTCTTCGCATTCAACTCCTGCAATGTTCTCAATAACTCGGTGAGCGGCCCCTTTTCCTGCAAAGCCCGAAGGTTCGGTGTGTTCGGAGAGGAAACATTCACTACGAAATAGTCAACATAGGGAAACAACGCCTCAAAAGCCTTTACATAGTCGCTTGTTGCTTCTTCGTTGGGAGTCACTTTGTTCTTTCCGATATTCCCTCCAATGATTACGGAAGTTTTACGTTTCTTCAGTTGTTCAATAGCAACCTCCACCCCATCATTATTGAACCCCATGCGATTGATGATACCCTGATCTTCTTTCAGACGAAAAAGTCGCGGTTTGTCATTTCCCGGTTGTGCAAGCGGGGTGAGCGTACCGATTTCAATAAAGCCAAACCCGCAATAGGCCAGATCATTGTACATGCGGGCATTCTTGTCAAATCCGGCAGCCAGGCCAACCGGATTCGGGAATTTGATC
>JBNKYR010000391.1:0-2654 GCA_050300995.1 Crocinitomicaceae bacterium
CACTCGATGCCCTCGGGGCAATCGTCGGCGGACTCGCAAATGGCAGGCGTCGCCAAGCTAACACCCCCGCTAGCATCCGCTGGAGTGACGCCATCCTCGCGGGATTGATCGCCGGAGACCTGTTCCAGGCGCGAGGAATTGGCGGAGACAACCCCGTGCAGGGTGATGTCGGCTTCCTGTCCGTGCACGATTTCCCGGATGACCGGATGTTGCAGGGCGGCTTCGGTAAATACGGAGAGTGACTTGTGCATGTCGCGTTCGATCAGGTCGGAGTCGGTATGAAAGGCAAGTAATTGTTTCTTTCCCGGAAGGGGAGAGTTGTACCACCATCCATTGGGACCGGGGGCAATGAGGCTCGTCTGATTTTTTCCGTGATAAGGCAGGGTGGCCCAGCAGGCAACGAGTTTGTCGAATTGTTCACGGCGGATGCCCTGATGACGTGCAAAATGGGCCTGCCTTCCACTGGCGTCGGCAACGAAGCGAGCACGGACGAAATAGCTTGTTGGCGAACCTGCTTTCCGGTCGGAAGTGATCTGCAGGGTCCAGCCGGAAGCTTCCCGTTCCGCACTGTTGTAATGTACACCCCACAGGCATTGAACGCCTTTGCGTGCTGCCGCGGCCCGGAGGAAGGATTCAAATTCCCGGCGATCGAGGTACCAGCCGTTCCCGTCGGGGTTGCTCAGATGGTCCGTGATCTGTGGGTTGGCTGTTCCCCAATAGGAACGGATGCCGAAGTTGACCAGGTGATGGGAAACGTTGTCCATTTCTTCCTTCAGACCGAGTTGCGCCAGGATTCGTCCGGCGGCCGGAGCAAGGCATTCTCCGATCCGTTGTGCCGGTGTAGCATCCTTATCAATCAGTACAACCTTATAGCGATCGGAGAGGGCCATTGCTGCAATACAGCCGGCAATTCCCCCTCCGATAATGGCAATATCACATTCAATTGTTTGTGCCTGCATGCATCAGGGATCAATCCTTGCGATAGAAGTTTTCGAAGCGATGTGCCTTTTCGGTCACGCCGAGTTCGGCACGGATGTCTGTTTTCTCTTTCATACCGAAGCCGGAAACTTCTTTGTTTTCCGTGAGCTTGTTCACCAGATCAACCAGTACATCATTTTCGCTGAGTTCGGAATGATCTGCCATCAGCAGCGCCAGATCGTCAACCATGGTTTTCACCGATGCACGTGTCACCGACTGCAGTAGCTTCTTGCTGCGTGCATTGGCCTGAAGTGGTTCGATCGCGCTACGCAGCAGCTTTCCGGATTTCTTTTGTCCCAGGTCCTTTGCGGCTGATTCCACTACGTGGAGAAGGTTCAGGTAATCCTGCTGCTCGCTCGGTGTAATAGCTACCTGCATTTCATCCGGGAAATTTGGATCGTCCGGTACACCCGGACGAGGCAGTACGACAGCCAGGCGATCAAAATGCTTGATCATGCTATTGATCTGGTTCGTATATGTCGCTGGTTTACCATCCAAAGGAAGGTCGTCGAGCCATGCCGCCCTGAACGCGAAAGCCTGTCGCCGTGTTTCTTCCGAGAGTTCCGGGTCGATGGTCTCGGCGTAGCGCTTTTCGGAAAGGATGTTGTTCGGTACACGGGCCGGCCAGAACGTAGGCAGGTACGGATCGTACGTGGTCGTATAGCCGTCGCGGCAACTCGCAGTATCTGTTTGCCATGGAATGGCCATCCAGCGGGTAACTCCTCCGGCAACCTGTCCTCCAAGCAAGGGGCCTTCGGCGAGGGTAAATACGTCGCTGCTCATGACCGGACCGTAGTACTGGCGGTTGGCCGGTGGTGTTTTCGGTGCGTGCTTCAAGCGGAAAGGTGCCATGTACATACCGGATGTTCGCATCGGCCAGGTCATTTCGCAACCCGGGTGAAAAGCATCGGCGAGACAGAATTCCATGGCTGCTTTGGTGAGCATATCCGGTTGTTCGTGTATGGGAAGTTTGTCGAGTTCTGTGTATTTCGGAATGTGCGGACACACCTCGGGATCCACGTAATCCGCATCGAAATTGCCTTCTACCCACTGATCGAGGAACTGCAGTTGCAGGTTGGACAGGGTACAATGCTGGCGAACCGATCCGGTAGGTGGAATACTGATAGCATCTCCGTAAAGCCATGGCCACAATTGTGCGCTTTCAGCTCCCGGCTGATCGTAACGACGGAAATTGTGAGAGATCGTCCTGCGCATTTCATAGTTGGCGGAAGAAGGATCGTTCAATCGCTTTTTCCATTCGGAAGTGGTGTAGTCGAACTGACCGCCCCATCCGAAGGCAGCCGCAAATCCGGCATTGACCCATTGCAGGTTGGTCATGCGTTCGAAGATCGGCAGAATATCTTTGGTAAACGACGGCCGCGGAGGGCATTCCAGCATACCGGCACTAACAGCGACATCACGCATCAGATCCCACATGGTTCGTACGGATTTTTGCATCGGTGCATAATCGGGTGGGGCACAGATGACCCAGGCCGGATCAACCCGGAGTTTGACTCCCTCGTATTCAACGTCTGCGGTCACCGGGCCGTCTGAAATATCATCGTACCAGCCTTCGTTGTTGGCGAAAGTGATGGCAATGTCCCCGTTCACATTGGCAGATTTCCCGTGTCCTCCGAGCATGATGAGACGTCCCTTTTCATCCGTATGCATTTCAC
>JBNKYR010000392.1:0-2638 GCA_050300995.1 Crocinitomicaceae bacterium
AAAACATCCCAGTCATCATGTCTGGCGGTAAAGCTATCCGGAAATGTTTTGTCAATGTGGTCATTCCAGCGCTTTTCGAAGTTTTTGCAGCTGCCAATGTAAAACCAATCTCCCTTTTCAGAATACAAGATATAAACAGTTGCCATAGTGGTAGGTTCAAAAAAAGCAGTGCGATTTCATTCACACTGCTTTTGTACCTCGGGCCGGGATCGAACCGGCACTCTGTTGCCAGAACTGGATTTTGAATCCAGCGCGTCTACCAGTTCCGCCACCGAGGCATTTGGAATTGGTGGCTGCAAATTTATTGTTTTTATTCGATCACGCGACAAAGAAGTTAATGTTTCGTCATTTTCAGAGTGTTTTTTTGAGATCCTACCTCCACTTCAATGAAGTACAGACCTCCCCTGAATTGCTCAAGTTCTTTGATTTCAACCGGTTTATTTTGCCATTCGTAGGGAGTAAGTTGAAAGGCACGAAGCTTTCTTCCGGCGGGATCGTAAAGAGAGATCCGGCAGTTTTCATGAAGACCGCAGTGAATTTTCAGTGAAATCCGGCTCTCAAAAGGATTTGGATAAGCTTCCAGTTTTAATTCCTGCGAGAACGTGATCTCTTCAAGTCCTGTCATGCTGCAGCCGTTGAGTGTGCCCGGCATGTTGTCGTCCAGCCACTCGAGTCTTCGGTCGATCCAGTCTTTCAGACGTTGGACTTCCTCGGCGTAACTTTGAGACGGTGCCGGTACTTCCGGTGTTCCGGTGGCCGCACCCATATTCCCCCATTTTGCATAATGCCAGACCTGGCTTTCGTCTACCGCGAGCGCCACGGAATCAACAAGATTGTGGAGGTACTGGTTGCTGAGAATGTTTCGTCGCAGGTCTTCATACCGGCAGCGCATTTCATCTGCAAAATCCTGATCCTGAAACAGGCGAATGAACCAGCCCGGCGAATGAACATCCGGGTTGCAGTCATTGACTTCATACGCCCAGTTCGAACCGTCGGTTGTATTGTACATGCAATCCCACATGTCTTTCCAAGCCCAGTCGAAATCCCAGACCGGCCCCGCTTTTAACTTACCTATCACTCCTGTCGTCGGATCTTTTTCCTTGTAGAAATAGCGACTTTTCTTAAAGCCATCACCATTGCGGGCAACTTCATTCACGATGAAGTAATCCAGCCAGGAACGGACACTGATGTACTTTCGGTAACCGTTAACGGGGTCGGTAAAATTCGATCCGTAAAGCGTCGTCTCGAAGTCGTCGATGAAATTCTGAATGTATGTTTTTTGGGCTGCGACAAGACTGTCGGGCTTCGGATACACGTATACCATGTGTACATCAAAGGACGGGTGATCCAGCGGACTGTTATTCAGCAACCATGAATTGGTTGAGTTCCAGTAATCGAACTTCAGGATATAGCCCCCAGTGATTTCCGGGTAAAAAATATCTGTGGGATTCACCGTGGCAATATCCACCCGGTTGGAATCTCTTTTGATCTTTTCGGCGAGCAGATAAATTCCCTGGTATTCACCATTGAGTACCACATCGACCAGTCGCGTGCGCGGAGCCCAGTGTCCCATGACATCGAAGATGTGGTATGGGATGATATTGCGCGCAAATGATTTATCGTTGTAATTGGCGATCAGCACCCAGTCGTGTTCGGCCGGCATTCCGATCAGGGAAGAATCAATCTTTGCTCCAAGGCCGTCGATCAGTTCAATGGCATACGGTTTCTGAGGCAACGATGCCGAATAATTCCCGCGTCGTTCGATCCCGATCTTACCGTCATACTCGTTGAACGGATCGGTCATGTAATTCCTGATTCCGGGGCCGTTGTAGATGATCCCCATATCCGCCACGATCTTCGGCTCATCGGGAATTGCCTGCCCTCCGGTATTGATCACTACGATTGGCAATTTTGAAGAATTGAAAGCAAAGTAGCTCGCAGGATTGTTTCCGAAGGTGACTGACCAGCTATTGAGGGTTCCTTCATCCGCATTGTAACTGTCGGTGATCCGCAGAAACCACTGTCCATTGCCGTTTTGTCCGTTATTGACCAGCCCAAGTTCTCCCATGGGTTTGTATGTGCCACTAAATGGTGCACTACCCGATGAAATTGAAGTGGATGCATCTTCCCGGAAACAGGTTCCCTGCATATTATCACCGCCTCCGCCAACCGAAGTGAACAACTGAACGGTAGTGCCGTCAGGTGCGATGAGTGAAACGGTCAGATCGGAATCATACGTGTGCGTGATATCCAGACAAACCTGCTCCAATCCGAAGTTGGCAGTGTCGATCGTTGATGGAGACAGCCCCGATACGGTCAGAGGAATGTCAATGGTTTGAAGGTCAAGGATCGGTCCGGATCCTCCCGTATAGGTTTGTGCTGCTGCGATACCAACCGGCATAGCGCACAGCAGAATGAGCAATCGTTTTAGCATGCGATTGAAATGTTAGTCATGGTGAAAATAGGAAATATCTGTGTGTATCGGTTTTAACCCGCGTATTTGGTAGCTTTGTGAACAATGAAAAAGGTACTGATCAAAAATATCAAGGGACTTGTACAGTACGGTGAAGACCTGCCACGTTTTCGTGCCGGTGAGCAGATGCGTGAGTTGCTTGTGATGGAGAATGCTTTTGTAGCA
>JBNKYR010000393.1:0-2630 GCA_050300995.1 Crocinitomicaceae bacterium
GGAACAAAACCGACGGTGTTTTTCACTGGTCACCCCTCTGTATCTCCCCTCAAGGGGAGACCCCCTACTTCCCTGACACGAACCAGTTTAAGCTGCGCGGAGGTTGGAAGTTGGAGGTCGGACATTAGATCGCTGCACTTTTAGACCGGGAGATGAAAGACAAGATCGATTTCCCCCTTTTTGAAGGGGGATCAAGGGGGATGACCATGAAATCAGGATAGGAGTTGACAAGCTTTATCATTCTCCACAAGTTACCCGGATCACCCCTCTGTATCTCCCCTCAAGGGGAGAACCCCTACTTCCCTGACACGACTATCTTATATTTTCGGAGGGTTTCGACTCTAACGAGACGTGCTTTATCAGAAGAAACAATTGCTACTCTCCCCTTGAGGGGAGGTTGGAGGGGTGATAAAACTATCCAAGATCCCTAGCTATACAATCCTCCGTTAAGGTTGATGGTTTGCCCGGTGACATAGCCGGCTTCGTCCGAGATCAACCATTGCATGGTAGCGAAGACCGCTTCGGGATCTCCAAGGCGTTTGGCAGGAATTGAATCAATAACCTGATTGCGTAAATCTTCCGGCACATCTTCGATCATACCAACGTTGAAATAACCGAGTGCCAGGGCATTGACCGTAATTCCCGAAGTTACCAGTTCTTTCGAAAGTGTTTTGGTCAGACCGATCAAACCGGCTTTGGACGCTGCATACGCCGCGGTCCCGATAAAACCTGTCTGTGCCACAACAGAAGAAACATTGATGATTCGTCCGGATTGCTGATGACGCATAAACGGAGCGATGGCTTTGGACATGAAGAAAGGTGCATCCAGGTTTACGGCAAGCGTCTGACGCCAATCATCTGCGTGCGTTTTCCATGACATACCGCTGCGGGAAATCCCGGCATTATTGATCAAAACATCAATACGGCCAAAACGTTCCAGGATCGCTTCCACCATCCAGTCCACTTCGGTTTCGTTGGTCAGGTCCGCCTTGAAATGGGCAATCGTATCAGATTCCGGAAGCTGGACCGGGCGACTATGGTAATGCAACGCGAGGCGATACCCCTCTGCTGCAAAACGAGTTGCCAATGCGTTTCCCATTCCTCCGGATGCTCCGGTTATAACGATCACTTTTTCCATGTACTGCGGATTCTCTTCGCGAATTTAAACCAAAACGGTGTTTTATCGACCCGGTAATTGTAATAATGCACGTCTACTCCTCCAAGGTTCTGATTGAACCGCCGAACACCTTCCACACGTGAACCACCGAAATCAAACCGCTTATTTCCCTCGAGCGCATCTTCAATAGCCGTGTTCAGCAGCAGGTACATCCCCCCCTGCTCTTTGATCTCTTCCGTGACCGTTCCTTTCAGGTAAAGACATTGCCGTTCATCTTCCAGGCAAACAATTCCTCCCTGCTGACCAATGGACAATGTCCGAAGGACGCCCTGCTGTTTCGCTGCTGCAAACAAACGATCCAGGGCCTCCAGAGATTGCGCATCAATTCCGGAGAATTTATCCTTCAATTCACTGTGAATCACTTTGCTTACTTCTGCATATTCATCCGATCGTTCAACGATCAATCCGGCCTTCTCGGCCTTTTTCAGCATACGCTTCGCCTGTGATCCGAGTCGTCGTTCGTCGTCCGGTTGCAATTGCTGGTACAGGTAATCTTCCGGTGTCCCAGGAAACAAGGCTTTGCTCAGCGAAAGGTGAACATTCCCGAAACGGGCAGCAATCTGCTCCAGGGCCAGTAACAATTGTTCTTCCGAGCCGAACCATTCGAGGTAGCGCACGAATATTGGTGTGTATAAGGTCTCTACTCCCAGGCGAATACTGTAAGGAAGTGCCATCCCTGCGGAATACGATTCATCGACCACGATGCACCAGTTTTCGGCCGTGGCATCCAGGTACCAGCTTCTTGAAAAAAAGGTAGCCAAAGGATCGGCGGCAACCAGCGCATCCCATCGTTTTACATCGATATTTGTCCGCTCCAGGATCTGCATCATTTTCTTCCGGTTCACGAAGATAAGGCATTTAACGAGGTAAAGCGGAAATACGTATATTCGATACATGAAACAGCTGGTTCTCTTTTCACTTTTCCTGATCCTTTCCCCGACTTCCGAGGCACAAAGTGAAGCACAGATCAAATTCGTCAATGATTTCATCGCGGCCGTTGAATCGCATGATCGAAAGGCAGTGATTAAAATGATGGACAAAGGCTACCGGAAAGAACAGATTGCTTTTCTGGAAGGGAACAAGGTTCAGTTCGTCGATGAACTGTTTGGTGGTGCCGATCAGTTGACCAATGCATTCATCAACATCAAATTTGATGACATTCAGAAAATAGAAGTTGCCGAAGTGCAGGATCGTAGTGGTGGTGATTTCGAGTATGTTTTCAGAATTCGCGACGGACAACATGATATACTCCGTAGTCTTTTACTGGTGACAGGAAAGAAATTCGGATTTGTCGGAGCAATGGGTTGAGTGATGCAGGAGATCGAACACAAATTCCTCGTGGATAAGGCGGCCTGGGAACAACAGGAAAAACCGATTCCGGAACTCATCGTTCAGGGATATCTGGCAAGTTCAGTGGAAAGCAGTGTGCGCATACGCGTCAAGGGGGACAAAG
>JBNKYR010000394.1:0-2602 GCA_050300995.1 Crocinitomicaceae bacterium
CAATTGTTCCGGTTGAAGCATTGATCGAAAGACCTGCCGTACTGCTATAGGTTCCACCAGGCGTTGTTGCAGTTGGTGTCGGATCAACGTCATTCACACAGTAAGCTGACGCACCATAGTTGAATGTTGCATCGTCCAACGCATTGATAGTAACCGTTTGATTCGATACATCCGCACCACCATTGATGGTAAGTGAAACACTCTTTGTTCCCGGTGTCGAATAAGTCACACTGTGTGGTCCTGCACCTGAAGCTGTAGCCGGTGTTGCACCGGATCCGAAGTTCCACGCCCAAACTGCAGCGCCGGTAGATGCATCAGTAAACGTTACTGTTTGTCCTACACATGCCGGATTCGGAGCCGCGGTGAAGTTTGCCGTAGCAGCAGCAGCCACACCAGTCAGGTTAACATTATCCAGGTAAAGGAACTGACCGTATCCATTAATGTTTCGGAATTTCACTTCAACCTTTGGAGACCCAACATAAGCAGAAAGGTCTACCGTTTCCGTACGCCATGTTCCAGGTGTATACGCTGCTGTTTGATCAGCATCTGTTGCAAGAGTAGATCCCGATTTCGAATAAACCGTGTTCCAGGTCTGACCACAATCCGATGAAACCACAACATCCAACTGATCAAAATAAGTTCCGTTGTATCGTGCATAAGCTACATCGAACTGCAACTGTGCAGAAGCCAAACCAGTAAAATCGGCAGGCGGCATATTCAGATCATCCTGTGTCCCTGACTGGTTTGTATTGAAGTTATCCATGTATGTTGAGTTCCCGGCAGTTGGCGCGTTACCCGCGGTACCACTTCGAACCCATGTTGTTGCGCTACCTCCGTTGGTAATGGACCAGTTTGTAGGAGGGAATGTTGCACTGACAAAACCTTCCGAAATCGGAAGAGCTGTCCCACTAGCCGGGAGCACCGTGATTAGTGATGACTGAAGATCAGTATCAGAGCCATAAGCGTTTGTTACATCTAACTGCGCATCATAAGTCCCGGCAGTGCCATACGTAATCGTATGAGGTCCCACACCGGTTGCAGAAGCAGGTGTTCCGCCAGGGAACGTCCAGTTCCAGGTCGAAGCTCCTGAAGATGCATCTGTATAAGTTACTGTTGCTCCCTGACAGATCGTTGTCGGACTTGCGGTGAATGCTGCAGTCGGAGGCGTTACGTTTCCTGAACCATTCAGTTCAAAATTGTACGTTCCTTCATCGCAATCGTTTGTTCCAAAGGAAACGTTTCCGATAAACGGACCGGCTCCTGTCGGAGTAAAATCAATGGAAAACGTCGTTGTTCCTCCCGGTGCTACTGATGTGGTACCAAAGCTTGAGTTCAATACAAATTCCGATGCTCCGGTAATGTTGATCGGAGGAGTAAGCGTCAATGCAGATGTTCCCGTGTTGGTCACCGTAAATGTTGCTGTTACCGTTCCTCCAACAGATTGTGAACCGAAACTATAATAACCGTCATCCAGCACATCTACGCCTGAAACGGCTACTTCGATTTCCGCAGGAGTCACCGCAGAGAAGTTGAAGTTATCCACGTAAATGTTTCCACCACTGGTCCCTGTATTTGTCGCTCTGAAACGGAACTGCAAACTCTGTGATGAGGCGGTTACATATGGAGAAAGATCTACTACAACATTCGCCCAGTTACCGGCCGCAGAAGGAATCCAATAGGTATTCGATGTGGCAGTTACCGTTTGAAGCGTTGTTCCGGACTGATCAAAGATCGTTGTCCAGGTAGCCCCACAATCCGTTGACATCTGTAGGCGAAGGCGGTCATTTACTCCATTCGCACGGCGACGGTACGCTTTATCAAATGATACTGAAGCGGAAGAGGCGTTACACGGTAAAATAAAATACGGAGTATATAAGTACTCATCCTGACCTGTCGCATTATCAAAGTTACGTACCATGGCCGCATCATTCGGAGAAGTTCCTGCACTCGAAACGCAAGATTGCCCGATCCATGAATAACAGTCAGAATTCGGATTAACTACCAACCAGCGCACATCCGGAGGGAATTGCCCCCCTTCGAAATCCTGTGTATAATTTGGCTGATACCCATTCGAAACAGCAAAGATCAGTGTTGTAGTATCGTAGGTCGGATCCGGATCTACTACCCCATTCGGCAATTCAGAATACGCGGAAATTGTGTGGATACCAAGTGTTGCTGTAAAAGCCGGAAGTGTCACGTTTGTCTGACCTCCCGAAGCAACACTACCCGACCATGCAAAAGTTGTTGGCGTACCTCCATCAATGGTGTAACTGATCGTTGCACTGGTCAATGTCGCCGAACCACGGTTTTTTAACGTAACCTGCGGTGCTATACTTCCCGCACAATTATCCCCTCTCGGACTGATAATATCAATAATCGACGCATCGTTTGTGGCCGGGGGAATACAAGCATCCGAAGTAAGAAGTGAAGCTCGTATCGTACTGTTCTCCATCACCGTCCGCATCCGCGTCACCGTCCGCGTCGGTATCCGTGTCCGCGTCGGAATCGCCGTCCGTGTCGGTATCGCCGTCCGTGTCGGTATCACCGTCCGTGTCGGTATCGCTGTCCGTGTCGGTATCGCTATCGACATCGCTGTCGGTGT
>JBNKYR010000395.1:0-2595 GCA_050300995.1 Crocinitomicaceae bacterium
AACGAAATATCGCCAAAATTGAAACTTCACGAAATTCACCATATCGCTATTATCTGTTCGGACTATGAAAAATCGAAGCGATTTTACACGGAAGTGCTTGGCCTGGAAACTTTACAGGAAGTGTTCCGTGAAGAGCGGCAATCTTACAAACTTGACCTGGCGATCAACGGTCGTTACGTACTGGAACTGTTCTCCTTCCCAAATCCGCCAAAACGCCTGTCACAACCTGAGGCAACGGGACTTCGACACCTGGCATTTGCTGTAGAAAATATTGATGAAGCCGTTCGGGATTTGCATGCAAAAGGAATTGTCACTGAAGCCATTCGCACCGACAAGCATACCGGCAAGCGCTTTTGCTTCTTTCAGGACCCCGATGCCCTGCCAATTGAGTTGTACGAGAGGTTTTAGCACTCAAATTACATCAATTAGCTGTACTTTTACTTTGACCAACGCTGACAAACTTACGCTCAACATGTCTATGTCACTACGAACTTCATTCATTCTTATCTGGACCATACTGCTTACCAATATGGTAAAAGCGCAGTGTCCTTTAAACATTAATGAAACGACAGTTCCACCAACGAACAGCCTTCTGCTCTATTTCCCGTTTGATGGGAATCTGACAAATTACGGGAATGGCAGCTATTCAGCTTCTGTCTCGGGAGCCACCTACGTCCCATCGCAATGCGGACAAGCGCTATCCTTTGACGGTTTGGACGATTATGTCCTCGTTACCCCCAATGTGGATCTCATCAATGATTTTACCATTACCGCCTGGATCAACACTAACACGCAGGTCGACTGGATGGGAATCTTCTCTGTAAGAGAACAATGTGCCAGTACCTACAGAGGGTACTCTATAGCCGAATTCGGAATCGGTAATTACAACGTACCCGGGTTGAGTCAACAGGTAAACATCCATCAAGGTTGTTCCGGATATTCAGCGGGAGATCGGTATACAAATGCCTCTCTGAACATCCCCAATGGCACCGAAACATTTGTGGCGGTGACCGTTCAAAACAACAGTTCGGAAAACCGCATTGTGAATCTCTATATGAACTGTGGGACGTACGCTACATCCATGACAATCAATTTTCCTACAGCCGTTTGTTTTGCAGGAGGGATCAACTATCTGACCACTATTGGTGCCTTATCAAGTATCCCTGGACAAACAAATACAATAGACGGTACGGTAGATGAAATTCGTGTGTATAACGTTGTTTTGAGCCCTGAAGAAATTCTTGATGTGTACCAGGCATGTCTTCCCCTGACGGTTGATGTAGCAAACTATCCCGGATGCGCCAGTGACTCGGCCACTATTACCCTTTACAATTCCGAACCGGATGTCAATTATCAACTTTTTAACCTGACCACAGCTTCCAATGTTGGGCTCCCTCAACCTGGAAATTGCGGTCCGCTAATCTTTTCAACAGGCTTTGTTCCGGATACCATGGATTTCCAAATACAGGCTGTTAATTCCGTATCCGGTTGTTCACTGACCCTTGACACGTTGATCACAGTTTACCCAACCATTTCCACTTTTTACGGCAACCAAAATATCGACCTTTGTCCAGGTGATTCGATCATCATCAATAATCAAGCTGTTTACAACTCAGGAATATACAATGACACTATTTCCATTTCCACATATTGTGATTCCGTAATAACAATGAACGTCAACGTTGTTCCGCAACCCGTACCTAACCTTGGCCCGGATACCAGCATTTGTCAGAACAACACGCTGACCCTGAGCAGTACGCTGTCCAATCTCCCACACCTTTGGTCGGATGGGTCCACCGGCACTACGTTGACGGTCAACCAGCCAGGAACTTATTGGGTGGATGTGACAGATACCTGTGGGACCTATTCAGACACGATTGTAATATCCATGATCAACAGTCAGCCTGATCTTGGAAATGACACACTACTTTGCAGTGGAAACCAGCTCTCACTGGACGCAGCTTTTTCAGGGGCAACATACATCTGGCAGGACGGAAGCACAAACTCTACTTTCATCGTTACTTCTGCCGGTACGTATTGGGTTGAAGTGGAAGACAACGGTTGCATTTTCACCGATTCCATAATTGTCACTTTCGATTCTGCTCCTGCATTTGCCCTTCCCCAGGATACTACCGCCTGTACCGGCGAGACCATTGACGTAACGATGCTGGTTCCGGGAAGTACACTTCTATGGTCGAATGGCTCCACAGGGAACACATATACGACAACCCAAAGTGGTCTGATATGGCTGACCGCATCCAATTTCTGCGGAAGCTCTACCGACTCTATGTTCGTTACTTTCATTGATACTCCCGTTTTTGATCTTGGTAACGACACTACAATTTGCGCAGGTGATTCTGTGTTGCTATCCGTACCACTCAACGGTGTCACTGTAACCTGGCAGGATGGAAGTACAAACTCCACATTCATCGCTACCACGGCCGGCACCTATTGGGTTGAAGTGGAAAACAACGGTTGCGTCTTCGCAGATACGGTCGTAATCGACGATTATCCACCTACTCCGACATTCACTCTTCCGACGGACACTACTGCCTGCAACAGCGAAACGATTGACATTACAATGCAGATTCCGGG
>JBNKYR010000396.1:0-2573 GCA_050300995.1 Crocinitomicaceae bacterium
TGTCCGAAACGTTTGAAATGATCAAGCTGATGCAACAACCGATGATTTTGTTCAATCGTTTTGCTGAACCCGAAACCCGGGTCAAGAAGAATATTTTGAACGCCCGCTACTTCCAGTTGCTGAAGTTTTTCTTCGAAATAACCCGAAATATCTTCGGTCAGGTTCTCATAGTCTGTATACTGTTGCATGGTTTGCGGTGTGCCGCGCATGTGCATGAGTATGTAGGTGGCGTCGTATTCCGCTGCAACATGGATGATTTCAGGGTCAATAGAGAAACCACTGATATCATTAATGATGTGTACGCCTTCCTCCAGTACCTGTCGCGCGACGTTTGAGCGAAAGGTGTCCACGGAAAGCAGCGCTTCAGGAAAGGTCGTCCGGATAGCTTTTACCACCGGAAGTAAACGCTGAAGTTCTTCCGCTTCAGGAACATCAGTGGCCCCTGGTCGGGAAGAGTAGGCTCCCAGGTCGATGATGGCCGCTCCATCCTTTAACATATCATTAACGCGTTGCAGAATTTCACCGGTATTTGACGAGCGACTCCCGTCATAGAAGGAATCCGGGGTGATGTTGATAATTCCCATGACCGCCGGACGTGACAGATCCAGTAAGTTCTCCCGTATCCGAATGCTTGGATTCGCTGGAAATTTTGTACTTTCAACGCTTGAATTTTGCATGCTCATCTGATGAATAAAACCGCAACCGAATACACAAATGTAGTGAATGTTTGTCGCGATATTTTTTCCAAAAAAACGAAAGACTATGGCACGGCCTGGAGAATTCTTCGGCCAAGTTCACTGACAGATCAATTATTCATCAAGGCGCAGCGCATCCGCACCATTCAGGAGACAGGAGAAAACAAGGTAGGCGAGAACATTGAAGATGAATTCGTAGCGATCGTCAATTATTGCATCATGGCATTGATCCAGTTGCATGAATCCGACCTGAAAGAACTGGAGCTTCCGGAAGAACTGGCGGTGGAACTTTACGACAAGTATGCGCAGGCTGCGTTTGAGTTAATGGCAAAGAAAAATCACGATTACGGGGAAGCATGGAGAGATATGCGCGTCAGTTCGTTGACGGATCTGATCCTGCAGAAGATCCTACGTGTCAAACAAATTGAAGATAACAACGGTTCTACGATCATCAGTGAAGGAATTGACGCCAATTATTTTGATATGCTGAATTATGCGGTGTTCGCTCTCATTCACATGAACGTGGGACAAAATCAGGAGATATGAAAGAACAGGTGACCATCGAAGGGCGATCGCTTATTTTTAATGTACTGTTCATCGTGTTGAACCTTACCGGGTTGACATTCTTGGCCATGGGGTATCACGACAACTTCACGGAACAGTCTGCATTGTTCAAATTACTGGGGTTGATCCTCATGATTGCGAGCACAGGGGGGCTCATTATTTTCCGGGGACGTTACATGATGTCCAGCGTTTCACGCGTGTTGGTGGGCGGTCTCTTTATTGTTTCGGGTTTGGTAAAAGCCAACGACCCTCTTGGGTTTTCCTATAAGCTGGAAGAGTATTTTGAAGATGGTGCGCTCGCGTTTCGCATCAAGGAATGGTTTGGTGCTCCGGGCTTTTCCATGGAAGGGTTGATCGAGTACGCGCTTCTTCTGAGTGTATTGATCTGCATTGCGGAGATTGTTCTCGGTGTCCTTACGATCATTGGAGGAAAGATCAAGTTGGTGTCTTACCTCATGCTGTTCATGATGATCTTTTTCACTTTCCTTACCTGGCATACGGCTAACTGTGACAAAGACAGTACATTCATTGATCATGACACGTATGCATTGACGGATCCTGTGGCTGCCATGAAAATGGATATGGCGAAGGAGTCGGACGATATCCGGGTTGTTTCCAAAACAGCAACGGAAGTGGTGATCGAAGAGCGAAAGGCTCCGCAGTGTGTAGACGATTGTGGTTGTTTTGGGGATGCTATGAAGGGTTCCGTTGGCCGGTCATTGACACCGAAGGAGTCGTTGTGGAAAGACATTGTACTGCTTTATCTGGTTATCTGGATCTTTGCAGCGCAATGGATCATCAAGCCGAATACACGTAAGCAGAACATTGTGTACGGCGCTACAGCGATGTTGACCGTCGTCTTTTTTTCCTGGGTTTTTGGGTGGTTCTTCCCGGTTTTCTTTGCCTTCATTTCCATTCTCGGGGCACTCTGGATGCTTCGCGTCGGAGGTCGATATTTGGGGAATCACTGGGGAAGTTCCCTTCTGGTCACGGTATTCTGTTCGATCCTGGTTACTTATGTACTGATGTATCTTCCGCTCAAGGATTACCGTCCGTACGCTGTGGGATCGAACCTGATCGAAAAAATGAACGATGGTATCGTTGAGCAAAACGAAGACCTGTTGGTCTACAAGAACAAGAATACAGGTGAAAAACGTGAATTCGGTCCGACATCCACAGAATACACGGATTCGAAGATCTGGGAAGATCCGGATTGGATTTACGATACGATGATCAAGAAGGTCATTGTGCCCGGGAAGTTACCTTCAATTGATTCGCTTCAGTTCAGTCCGTTCCTCAGTATAGGTGATGTGA
>JBNKYR010000397.1:0-2551 GCA_050300995.1 Crocinitomicaceae bacterium
TAAACACCACCTACATAGCGGGAAGTTGTTTGTGCAACATCCCGGCACTGGCGAAGCATGCTCATGTATGCCACGTACTGATCGTGATGCGATGTTCCTTCACGGTTATATTTTTGAAGAATTTCGGAAGCGAGTGTGTCAACCAGTTTCAAACGTTCAACACCATAGTCGATTGCGTCGCTGGTGAGATCGAAAATGTTCACACGCGGATCAATCGCTTTTCCCGGAGAGCGCATATCATCGGCATCGTTTCCAAAGAGTAAGTCGTGTTCAGTTGATCGGTTCAGTAACAACACCGTCTCTTCTTCGTTTCGTCCGATTTCATACGCGAACTGGATCGCCCAAAGGTCATAAGGTCCCGGACGAGTGGTGTAGTATTGTCCCTGCTTGCTACGGTCCGCAGCCGCATTGATAGAAGGGTAGTCCATTACCGATCCCATCAAACCCACCCGGGATGTCAGGGACTCATTATTGATCGATTTCAGGTCGTGCATCTGGCTTGCCTTCATGTTGTGGTTCAGCCCGAGGGTGTGACCGATTTCATGCAGGATGAGGTAATGCAGGAACTCACGGATCATTTTACTGTCTTCCATCGGGGTACCGTCGATGTACTCCAATACCATTCCCGCAAATGCGTTGTTTACGGCGCCGAGGGCAGAAGCTTCACAACCGAAGTTGGCACAACTGCTCAGTTGAACCATTTCTTCCTGCGAAGAACCTTCCGGCTTGCTGAAGAAATCTTCTGTTTGTAGTCGGCCGATCACTGAACGGTATTCAAACATAATGTCTGCACCAAGGATCTGACCAGTGCGAGGGTTCACGAAACTTGGCCCGTAACCACCAAACGGAGGAAAGGGAGATGCGGTCCAGCGAAGCACATTGTAACGGATGTCACCGGCATCCCAATCGGCGTCGTCCGGTTGTTGTTTTACGATGAGTGCATTTTTGAATCCGGCCTTTTCAAAAGCGATGTTCCATTGCTCTGCAGCTTCTTTGATGATAGGACGCAGGTTTTGAGGTGTTGTATTTTCCATCCACCAAACAATTGGTTCAACGGGCTCGGAGAGTTCAGCCGACGGATCTTTTTTAACGAGATGCCAGCGATGAACCAGGTCGCGGTAATTGGCGTGTTCAAGACTTGTCATGTCCGTTACATTGGTCAGGAAGTAGCCCACACGCGGATCGTCGATGAGCGGCTGGTAATCATTGTCCGGCATTTGGATCAGGCTATGATAAACTTTCATGCTCACGTTTCGTGCGTCCGTAACATCCCGTCCACCACCGTTCAGCACGGAAGGTTTTGAGTACACATACTCTACGGCGATATCCGTATTTTCAGGGTAGCTGCGTACGCCGTTGATCTTGGTTTTGTCTTTGTCAAGGTTTCCAAGTGTGAAAGCGAACGGACTTTGTCCCGGAAAACTTGGCGGTTTGATTTGCTCAAACGTCTCCGTGAGGAAAAGATCATCGGCGTTGATGAGGTATTCTGTTTCATCGTCGTTTACTCCTTCGATCTTCATACTCGCCATGATCGCATTCGGCATGTTTGCCTCAGAAGATCGTGAAAGTGCATTTTCCGGATCAAAGTAGGAAGAAGTATTCTGGGTAATGAACTCAATCTTATTGAAGTATTTTTCAACCTTGAATACTTTGGATCCCTGGTAACTTCCCCGGAAACCGCCGGCAACCACAGGACCGTCTCCAATCTGGCTGAAATAAATAAACTCTTTACCGATCTGATCTTTTTTGATCAGCATTTTCAGGGATCCGGTTGTGGAATCCTGG
Source organism: Crocinitomicaceae bacterium (assembly GCA_050300995.1). GTDB lineage: Bacteria > Bacteroidota > Bacteroidia > Flavobacteriales_D > Crocinitomicaceae > UBA4466. Next base: position 1,786 of record JBNKYR010000397.1, read on the forward strand.
TAAAGTGTGAAGAGGCCTTCGTAAACCGCGTGCTTTTTGATCAGGTCTTCGATCTTTTTAGGGTCGTCTTTCGACGGGCTTTCTTTTTTCTCAGTAGTATTTCCGCCTTTTTTCTTTTTCTGGGCATGGACTTCCTGAGCGCTGAAAACGAGCAATGCGATCATCAGCATCCGTAACAGGTTGGTTACGGAAGTGGCCTTTATAATTTTCATGGGTATTGTTTTAATGATTTGAATCAAACCTAAACATAGTAAAAAACGAGGAGCGTGCTTCAGTGAACACACGAACGGTCAGGTTTGTACAACCAGCGGTTACTTCTTTCGTTTTTTTTCTTTTTTCCTGATTTCTTTGATCACAACGTACTGACCGATCCTACTTTGTGCAAATTCAGAATCTTCCGGGCAAATATCCCAGCTTCCTTCGCGGATCTCCATTTTCACCTGGATCCCTTTATTGAGATAAGGTTCCAGATCTTTTCGCGATACGGTGCTTTCACAGAATTTGATGTAGTAATCTGCCACAGAGCAACGCAGGTAGAGTTCTTTGACTTCCGAAGGTTCCCCGATCTTGTTCACAAAGGGTTTTTCTACCACCTGGCAACGAGTGTATTCGGAAGGTTCCATCGTCATGGTGATTTGCGTCCGGGCAGATGAGGCAACGAATAAGAGGAAAAGACAGATCGTAGCGGATTTCAAGGCGATTGGGTTTGATGGATGAATAACTCAGGATGCGTGTCACGAATTTCAATCAGACTTTGTTTTAAATA
>JBNKYR010000398.1:0-2529 GCA_050300995.1 Crocinitomicaceae bacterium
CCGGGACCAAACGCTACCTGTACAACAAACAAGGGCTGGTAGCCGTGGAACAGGACGAACACGCCTGGACCCGTACGCTCAACGATTCCCTGGCACCCTACTTCCGTGTGTACAAATACGACGATTACGGACGCCTGGTCCGTGTGGGACGCAAGGAAAGTCCCCTGTCTATTGATTACAATTTCAGCAACGAGTACGGACCGTTAACCTATGAAACAACTTTTGTTGGGGCCTACGAAAACATGACCCTGTACTCCGACTGGACGGATACCTCCCGCTATTTCGATTATCAGTTTACGAATGCTTCCTCGCAGGACTGGTTATTGTCCTACGTTGGCTTTGATTCCTCCGCCAGCGGCACCTTTGCCAACTGCTTTGTGGAAGTAACTGGTTTCGACACAATGTTCGACATTGATGTCCCTGAAAAGGAATACAAATACGGAGGTTATTCGCTGGTTGATGTCGGTCAGCTCACCGAGACCTACAGTTGCAACATGACCGGAGACACCATCCAGAAAACGGAATACTCCCGGGATGCACAATGCCGAATCTACAATCAGAAGGTGACCTACAACCCGAACGGAATCCAGTACACGGCCTACAACACTGTCTCGAACATAGGTTATCCCGACTACAACTACCGGGGCAACCTGCTCGCAGAAACCGTAGACGTCAACGGTGACTACGTGGTCGACTTCGCCTGCTACATGGAATACGATCACCTCAACCGCCTGTCGGCCATCTACGGAGCCGCCGGCGCATCCGGCAAGGCCAATGCCACAAAGCTGGTGACTTACGAATACGACGATGCCAACGGACTGGTGAGTAAGAAGAATCATCACCTCGACAGCAATGCGGTAAGTCATTTGGTCAATGCCATTGCCTACAGTTACGATACGCGTGATCGTCTGACCAATATCACTGCGGGACAGGCCGCAACGGGGCAGGCTCCGATGATGGACTACAGCCTGTTCTACGATGGTCAGCTCCCATTTTATAATAGTGGCCCTAACCTTTACGTGGTGCTTTCATCACAATGCTACAATGGTAACATCAACGGATCATTGATGAAGTACAATACACTGGGCAATGACGTACAAACCAACATTACGACCTTTGATGAACCGACACTTTATGGTTTTACTTACGATAAAATCAATAGATTAGTAGAAGCCTATGGTCTGGTGGGAGATTATTTACTGCCTTATGGCGATACCAACTACTGGGCAAGCCGCCAGATTGGCAATGTGAGTATCATGTACGACCGAATCGGAAATATCGAATCATTGCGGCGTTATGCTGTTGGCCCGGGAACACCGTATACCGATGAAGACTACTTCAATTATGTCTACGCCACCGGAACCAACCGCCTTAGCCAGGCAACCGGTATGAACGGAACAGCCACGTCAAGGAATTATACCTACGATGCGAACGGCAACATGCTGAGCGACGATTTCCGTGGTATTGACACCACGTACTACGGACGTGCCAGCTATCCGTTCCGGGTGATCATGCCGGGAGACACTTCCTACTTCCTCTACTCGGTAGACGACCAACGGATTACCAAAACAGTGGTGGATAGCAGCGGTACTACCTACGAGTACTATCTGATCGACACAGGTGGACACACCATAGCACTTGGGCGCTATACCGACAGCCTCACCTGGGAGTACTATGCCTTTGGTGCCGAACGCGAATGTCGCCTGCAACCCGACAGCATCCAGGCACCGGGCTACAACGGTAGCCTTTCTACTGCACAAATGCGCTTCAACTATGGTCAAAGTGATTTCTACCTCTACGACCACTTAGGCAACACACGTATCATTTACACCCCTGCGAAGTACAATGGTTACTTTACCGAACACGAAGTGCCTTTCATGGCCGATTACTTCCCTTATGGAAAGTTGCTTCGCTTCTTCGAATTCGGTGGACAGGAACGCTACCAGACCACGCAGCACGAACGCGACCAGAATACAGGACTGGATTATCGGGGGGCAAGGTATTACGATAGTGATGTGGCGAGGTTCCTGAGTTTGGATCCGTTGGCAATAGAGTTTCCTGCATTCAGTCCATACAATTATGTATTAGGAAATCCATTGGCTTTTATTGACCCAAGCGGGAAAGCTCCGACCGATGATTATTTTGACAGTTATGGGAATTACCTATTTTCTGATAATCAAAAAACGGATAATGTCAGAATCATCAATGATAATGTTGCTGGCGGACTGTATCTTGCTGATTGGCTTGGAAAAAAAATGAATGCGAATGCTTCCGGGATTATAGGATCAACGATAACGGATGCAAATACCATCAAATTTCTTCAACAAGAATCTTCCGGTTTTGATCCAAAGAAGCATGCATTCGCACGAAACGGCGTATTTAATCACTATTTTGCCGAAATAGGAGGAGATATTAATAACCTCACGCATAAAGGTATGGGCTGGTCAAATGTGAACGGCATCAGGTTGGCTGGTACCAAGACCGGCAGTGCTTACGGGTATAAAAACTCAGAATATAATATTGAAGTAG
>JBNKYR010000399.1:0-2522 GCA_050300995.1 Crocinitomicaceae bacterium
GTATCCTTTCTCCTTCGGATCTTCCTTTACCACTTTGTTCTTTACTTCAATACAACGAATGAGTACATCTTCTGTAATCACTCCTTCCTCATCCATGATCTCACAAACCTCACGAAAAAGTTCCGCATCTCCGATCAACCCATGTTTCAGCATTTCGCCGAAGCCACTGTTCAATTCTTCATCCGGAAGGGTTTCAAGAAACACCGGATCAATGTACAAACCTACAGGGTTGGCAAAACAGCCGATCTGGTTCTTGTAGATCCCCAGATTGATCCCGGTTTTCCCTCCAATCGAAGCGTCGACCATAGCCAGCAATGAAGTCGGAATATTGATAAAATCACAACCGCGCTTATAACAGGAGGCTATGAATCCACCAAAATCGGTGATCACTCCTCCTCCAAGATTGATTATCACATCGTAACGGGAAATCTCATATTCGGTCATCGCCTCCCACACGTTGTAGGCCATAGAAATTTGCTTCGTGCCTTCTCCGGGGGGCAACATGATCACTTCCGCTTCTGAAAGTGCTTCAAAATTCCCGATCAGGTACCCTAAACAGTTTTCACGCGTATTCTCATCCACGATGATTACCTTCTGACTGTCAGCGTATTTTTCATCCAAAAGAGCAGCGAAAGAACTCTCTGTCAAACTGCCTATTTCCAGGGAATATCCGTTTGCTTCGATGTAGCGCATGAGGGTATCTTATCCAAAATCGTCATAAAAATACTGAAATGTCAAGGATGGATGTGAAAAAGGCGATATTGATCATGTTTCTTATTCTGAAAAGCGATTATTTTTGTCCGCATGATCTCGTTTGAAAACACGGAGATAGCCTTTCGGGGCAAGTCTGATAAAGACCTGAAAAAGGCACGTCTTCTCTTCCGTCTGGTAGCCAGACCTTCCATGGTTAAATTCGGGAAATGGGCTACCAATACGGCCATCAGTATGCACCTGCCTATCAACGGGATCATCCGACGAACGATCTTCCATCAATTCTGTGGCGGTGTTTCCATCAAGGATTCACTTGACACTTCAAGAAAGCTGGCAGAGGGAAATGTTAAAACCATTCTTGATTACAGCATTGAAGGGAAAACCTCAGAGGAGGATTTTGACAAGACGGTTCAGGAAATCATCGCTACTATTCACGAAGCGCAATCCAACCCGAACATTCCTTTCGCGGTTTTCAAAGTAACCGGAATCTGCCTGTTCGACACTCTGGAAAAGGCAAATAGCGGAACGGATCACCTGGCGGGAAAAGATCTTGATAATTACACCAAGCTCGTAGAACGCATTGATCGTATCTGCCGGGAAGCTCATGCAGCCGGCGTACCGATCTTTATTGATGCCGAAGAAACCTGGATTCAGGACACTATTGATAGGATCGCGCGCGACATGAGTCGTCTTTACAACAAGCAACATGCAATCGTGTACAATACGGTTCAATTATACCGTCACGATCGCCTTGCTTTTATGGAAGAAGAGATCAAAACCGCCCGTCACGAGGGATGGTACATCGGCTTTAAGCTGGTCCGCGGTGCCTATATGGAAAAGGAGCGTGAACGTGCCAGAGAAAAAGGCTACCTCTCTCCTATTCAGCCAGACAAGGCAGCCTGCGACCGGGATTTTGATGCCGCACTGGAACTTTCCATGAACAACCTCGATGTTGTCTCCATTTGTGCCGGTACGCATAATGAGGCAAGTGCGCTCCGATTGACCGAGTTAATGGAGCAACACGGAATTCCTGCGGACAGCCCGCGCGTTTTCTTTGCACAGCTCCTCGGCATGAGTGATCACATCTCTTTCAACCTTGCCAGTCACCAATATCAGGTTGCCAAGTACGTCCCTTACGGACCGATCAAAGAGGTTCTTCCGTACCTGATCCGTCGCGCAGAAGAAAATACCTCTGTGGCCGGACAAACGGGTCGTGAGCTTTCCCTTATCATGAAAGAGATCAAGCGTCGGAAGAACGCTTAACATTCTCCCCAATTTAACGCACAAAAAAAACGGGACGCCTGAGCATCCCGTCTTTCGTATTCGTTAAACTTCTATCTGATCACATTGACGTGTCCGGTGATCATGACACGCTCATCAGTTGCCAGGGTCTTGAACTCAATCTTCCAGATGTATGTCCCGTCCTGAACGATCTCTCCGCCATAACTTCCGTCCCAACCTACGGACGCATCGTGTGACTCCCAGATGATCTCACCCCAACGGTTGAAGATCAACAACGTGAAGTCGTATGGGTCGAAGCCGGAAGTAAAGACCGGTTTGAAGGTGTCATTGTAGTTGTCATTATCCGGCGTAAAGGTGTTCGGCACGTAATAAATGACTTCCTCTGTGACATCAATAGTCATCCAGGCAGTATCCGTACATCCCAGTTGTGAATACGCTACTAACTCGATCACGTACGTTCCGGATTCTTCATCAGGGTACACATGAGTCGGTTCGAACTGTGTAGACGACGCTGATCCGTCACCAAAGTTCCACAGATAATCCACGGCACCAACCGACGTGTTATTGAA
>JBNKYR010000400.1:0-2506 GCA_050300995.1 Crocinitomicaceae bacterium
GACAGGCATTCTTGCAGGGTTGAATACGACTGATTTCTCCAATCTGCATGAAACCGGTGAGAAGTGCAGAACCTTGATGCTTTCCGGCCAGTTGCCTGTGGAGATCAGGGAGAAAATCCATGAAGGTTTTCAATACCTTACTGAGAAGTATGGTGATCAAATTTCCTTTGCGGCACGAAGTAGTGCAACGGCCGAAGATCTTCCGAATGCCAGTTTTGCCGGTCAGCAGGAAACCTATCTGAATGTTGCAGGGTATGACAATCTTCTGCAGGCTTGTCTGCAGTGTTTTGCTTCGTTGTTTACGGATCGGGCGATCAAATACCGCGTTGACAATGGTTTTGAACACATGAAGGTGGCGCTGTCTGTTGGTGTACAGGTCATGGTGCGGTCTGATATGGCGTGTTCGGGTGTGATGTTTACCCTTGACCCGGATACCGGTTTCGACAAGGTGGTGATCATTGAAGGTTCCTGGGGATTGGGAGAGAACGTGGTGCAGGGGAATGTAAACACGGATGAATTCATCATCTTCAAACCCTTCATCGGAAAAGTTGAACAGGCGGTCATTTCACGGAAAATGGGCAGTAAACAGAAGACCATGCAATATGCAGAGTCGACGTTGAATGTTACCCGCGCGCAGGATGCCATTGTCAATGTTGATACACCGAAAGAAAAACAGCAGCAGTATGTCCTGAACGATCAGGAGCTTGAGACATTGGGAAAATGGGCTGTTCAGATCGAGGAGTATTACGATCGTCCCATGGATATCGAATGGGCAAAAGACGGACTGAGTGGTGCTTTGTTCATCGTTCAGGCACGACCGGAAACAATACACAGTCAACAGACCGGGGCAATTTTCAAGGATTACAAGCTGAAGAAGAAAGGTAAAACGATCTCGAAAGGGATGGCCATTGGCAACCGTGTGGTCTTTGGCAAGGCAAGATACCTCAGTTCTCCCCGGGAAATGGATCAACTCGAAGAAGGCGAAGTGCTGGTCACGGAACGAACAGATCCTGATTGGGATCCGGTGCTCAGGAAAGCATCTGCGATTGTGACCGATCAGGGCGGGAGAACTTCTCATGCGGCGATCGTGGCAAGGGAGGTTGGTGCTACTGCCATTGTTGGAGCAGGCAATGCTACCGATACCATCAAAAATGGTCAGTTGGTCACTGTTTCTACTGCTGAAGGAGATACCGGGTATGTCTATGAAGGCAAGGCGGAATGGGAGGAAAAGGAAATTGATCTAAGTGCACTGGAATTACCGGAAACACAGATGATGCTCATTCTGGCCCATCCCGATCAGGCGTTTAAATATGCTGCTTTGCCCAACAATGGCGTGGGACTTTTGCGGATGGAATTTATCATCAACAATGCCATTCGCATTCATCCGATGGCGCTGCGCCATTTTGAAAAACTGACAGATGCTGAGGATAAAAGAAAGATCGAGGAGCTTACAGATCATTTTCCGGATAAGGAAGACTATTTCGTTCATAAGCTGGCGGAGTCTACCGCAATGATTGCTGCGGCATTTTATCCGAATGACGTCATTGTGCGTATGAGCGACTTCAAATCGAATGAATACGCTGATCTGATCGGTGGTCGGGATTTTGAACCTGAAGAGGACAATCCAATGATTGGTTTTCGCGGTGCGTCCCGTTACTATCATCCGATGTACAGTGAAGCCTTCGAAATGGAGTGTCGTGCGATGAAATTTGTACGCGAGAGAATGGGCTTCAGCAATATCAAACTGATGATTCCTTTCTGTCGAACGGTTGATGAAGCAAAAAAAGTGTCCGGGATCATGAAAGCCAACGGTCTTGAGCGGGGTGTCAATGGCCTTGAATTGTACATGATGGTGGAGATTCCGAGCAATGCCATTCGGGCAGAAGACTTCGCGCCCTATTTCGATGGGTTCTCTATTGGGTCCAATGATTTAACGCAGCTCACGTTGGGGGTCGATCGTGATTCCGAATTGCTCGCGGAAATCTTCAGTCCTTTTGAACCGGCCGTTATGGATCTCATTGCAATGTCGATCCGAAAGGCGAAAGCGCATGGGGTGAAGATCGGATTGTGTGGTCAGGCGCCCAGCGATTACCCCGAGTTTGCAAAATTCCTGGTTGATTGTGGCATTGACAGTATTTCGTTCAATCCGGACGCACTGATCAATGGCATCAGGAACGTTGTTGCGGCAGAAAAGGAAAAAACATATGGAAAGGGGTAAACGTGCGTGCTATCTAAACTTTCGTTTCAACCCCAATAACGGTTTCTCTACAAAACGATAACTCAGGTAACTGATTCCATACGTTAGTAGGGCTGAGATCAGGACAAACAGCACAAAGTTCCAGAGATTTCCGGTCCAGCCGTGGGAAAGCATCACCTGTTGTACATAGTAGATCACAATGCAGTGGTACATGTACAGACCGTAGCTGATCTCGCCCAGATGAAAGAAACCAGGGAGTTTGTCAGCTTTGAAGAAGGAACGTTCGCAATACACCTGCTCAAAGATGAT
>JBNKYR010000401.1:0-2485 GCA_050300995.1 Crocinitomicaceae bacterium
TTCAATGGAATGTATATTAGTCAAAGAAACAGACACCCTAAATTATTACATGGACAGGCCAGATTGTGAACAATATATTAAAAATGAGTAAATGATCAGTTCTTCAAAAAACGTTCGGGTTACTAATGTTATGTCGGTACTTTCAATTGTACTTGGAAGTTTGGCGGTATTCTCAAATTTCATGGGAATCCTCTCTTACTTTTTTGTAGGTTTTGGAGAAGGAATAAACCCAAATCAAGTTTCTTTCCTATTGTAAGCTTCCCTAAAGTGTTACCAATCTAAATGGTATAAATAACTCACCAGAATCATATATGCGAAGTTTCAGCATTGTGTTATGGGGTGCAATTATTTGCACGGTTGTATTTGAATTGTTTTGGGTAACCCAAGTAGCTTCAAAAGCTTCCAATCCATCATAAGATGATGCTCTTGAATGAATGATAAACGGTTTCAACTTCAACTGAAAACCAAGAGTTAAATTCACGGGACAGCACAATATTCCATTCTCGCACTTATAAAGAGAAACACGTGAGAAGCTATAATTCATATTGGATGGTGAGAGAAAATTCTTTTGAACTTCACAATTAAACTGACCTATGTATTCACACTTGCTTTTTTTAAGAAAAGATGATACCAGCCTCTTGTTTCTTTCATGTCTGTACCACCAGGAAATGATTACAACCAAAAGCAACAGGATTGAAGCACAAATGAATATGTATATCAGGACTTTTGCCATCAGAATTGGGGTGTCATCGCATTAAAGTAAAGAAATAGTAGCGGGAGAAGTACGGCTTTCTACCCCAACACTCCATATTTCCGGATAACGGTTCGAATCACACAAACTCCGACAACTCCAGCCAGCGATCGGTTTTGGCATCCAGCTCTGCGACCACCTTTGCAAGTCGTTCACCGGCTTTCATGAGATCTTCGGAGGAGGCAGAAGCATCGGAAAGGACTTGTGTGAGTTCTTCTTTCTCGCCTTCCAGGGTTTCCAAGTCTTTTTCCAGGGTTTCGAATTCCTTTTTCTCTTTGTAGCTCAACTTGCGTTTCTCGGTGGATACGGTTGGTTTAGGAGCTTCTTTGGGTTTCTCCGTCACTTCGGCACGCTTTTCCTGACGGAGCTCTTCCTGCCGACGCTTGCGGTAGTCGGAATAGTTCCCGATGATGTCACGCACTTCGCCGGCTCCTTCGAAAACAAAGAGGTGATCCACCATCTTGTCCATGAAATAACGGTCGTGCGATACCACGATTAAACAGCCCTGAAAACTGCGCAGGTATTCTTCGAGGACACTCATCACAAAGATGTCGAGGTCGTTGGTCGGCTCGTCGAGGATCAGGAAATTCGGATTGCTCATCAGTACGGTCATGAGCTTCAAACGGCGCTTCTCTCCCCCACTCAGCTTGTGCACGAAGTTGTAGTGCATGTCGCGCGGAAAGAGGAATTTTTCAAGGAATTGTGCTGCCGACATCTGGCGTCCTTTCTCCAACGGAATGAACTCGGCAATGTCACGAATGATATCGATCACTTTCTTGTCGTCCTCCCAATGTGGCAGTTCCTGATCGTAGTAGCCGAAGACGACTGTTTCACCGGTCACAATCTTTCCCTTGTCCACTTCCTCTCTGCCGAGAATCATGTTCAGAAAGGTTGTTTTCCCGGTACCGTTGTTCCCCACGATTCCCAATCGCTCACGACGCTTGAAGACATAGGAAAAATCATTCAGGATCAACTTCGGGCCGAAGGACTTGCCCACGCGATGCAATTCGAGGATCTTGGTTCCGAGCCGCTCCATCTTTACCGGGATCTCCAGTTCGTCTTCATCCAGACGTTGCTTCGCGACCTTCTTCGTTTCGTGAAAAGCTTCGATCCGTGCCTTTTGTTTTGTTCCGCGTGCTTTCGGTTGGCGTCGCATCCACTCCAGCTCCTTGCGAAACTGGTTCTTCGCCTTCATCACGGTAGCCTCGCGCTGGTCTTCACGTTCCGCCTTCTTCTCCAGGAAATACGAGAAGTTTCCTTTGTAACGGTAGATCGTTTTATCCTCCAGTTCCAGAATGGTATCACAAACCACTTCCAGAAAATAACGATCGTGTGTCACCATCAGGATCGTCGAGGAAGATTTCGAAAGGTATTCTTCCAGCCATTCGATCATGTCCAGATCAAGATGGTTGGTCGGCTCATCAAGGATCAGGAAATCGGGTTCGGCGATCAGCACCTTGGCCAGGGCTACGCGCTTCTTCTGTCCACCGGAAAGGTTATCGATCAGCTGATTGGTGTCTTCCAGTTTCAACACCGAAAGGATCTGGTTCACACGTACCTCGATGTCCCAGGCATTAAGCTCAGTGATCTTCTGGAAGGTCGCCTTGATCGCTTCCTCATCCTGCAGACGCATCGCCCGGTTGTAATCCTTAACGGCAGCCAGTTCAGGAAGATCGTGCGAAAAAACCTCTTCCAGGATTGTATGTACAGGGTTAAGCGATTCGGACTGCTCCA
>JBNKYR010000402.1:0-2472 GCA_050300995.1 Crocinitomicaceae bacterium
TCCGCAACACCGGAATCTTTCGGAGCCACAAAATCGGCCAATGCAAGATTCGGAACGCCCGGAGCTTTCTTCCCCTGCTGACGCAAAGTATGTTGAATATGAAGCACCTCCGAACGATCTTCATCGGCATAAATCTCAATATCATCTCCATTGGATGCCGCAGGAAACAATCCGATCACACCACGGTGTAACGGCCATTCTTCTGCCTCCATACGCTCCAGCATTGCTTTGGCATCGCCATATAAACGACTGGCTTCTTTCCCGACCACCTCATCGTTAAGAATCTCCGGAAATTTCCCGGCCAACTCCCAGGTCCTGAAAAAAGGTGTCCAGTCAATATAAGGAATCAACTCGCCGGTAGTCACCGTTACCTGCCGAACACCCAAATGCTTTGGACGCGCAATCTCCTGTGATGACCAGTCTAACACAAGTCGATTCTGTCTTGCTTCCTCCAATGAGATCAGCTGTTTCTCCTGTCGGTGTTTCTGATGATGTTCGCGAATCCGTGCATACTCATCACGAAGTTCATGTACAAAAGCTTCTTTTCGTTTGCCCAACAGACTTTCCACCACCGTAACCGAACGTGAGGCATCCAGTACGTGTACCGTCTGGTCCTTCGTAAAATGCTCTTCGATCTTTACAGCTGTATGCACACGCGAAGTGGTTGCACCGCCGATCAATAAAGGAATGGAAAGATTGGCACGCTCCATTTCCTTCGCTACGGTTACCATCTCGTCCAGTGAAGGGGTAATCAATCCGCTGAGTCCGATTACATCCACTTCCTGCCGAATGGCTTCTTCAATAATGCGATCTGCCGGCACCATTACTCCAAGGTCAATAACCTCGTAGTTGTTGCATCCAAGTACCACTCCAACGATGTTCTTCCCGATATCATGTACATCTCCCTTCACGGTTGCCAGCAATACTTTTCCGGCTGATCTGCGTTCATTCCCCTTTTCCTCTTCAATGAACGGAAGCAGATACGCCACGGCCTTTTTCATCACCCGCGCCGACTTCACCACCTGGGGCAGGAACATTTTACCACTTCCGAAAAGATCCCCCACCACGTTCATTCCGTCCATCAACGGGCCTTCGATCACTTCGATCGGGCGCTCGTACAAATGGCGGCATTCTTCCACATCGGCATCCACGAAATCCGCAATCCCTTTTACGAGTGCATGTGTGAGTCGTTCTTTCACCGGAGCATTCCGCCATGCCAGATCCTGCTCTTTCTTTTTACCTTCCCCTCGTACAGTTTCAGCAAATTCCAACAAACGTTCCGTGGCATCTTCGCGACGATTGAGCAACACGTCTTCTACATATTCCAGCAATTGCTTGTCGACATCATCGTAAACTTCCAGCATGGTAGGATTCACAATCCCCATGTCCATTCCGTTCTGAACGGCGTGATAAAGAAATGCCGCATGCATTGCTTCACGAACAGTATCATTTCCCCGAAACGAAAACGAGACATTGGAAACCCCGCCGCTCACATGTGCTCCCGGGAGATTTTCCCGGATCCACTTCGTTGCACGGAAGAAATCCAGCGCATTGTTATTGTGCTCCTTCATTCCGGTAGCCACCGGGAAAATATTCGGGTCAAAAATGATGTCTTCCTTCGGGAAACCAACTTTATCCACCAGAATACGGTATGACCGCTCACAGATCTCGATCCTTCGTTCGTAACTGTCGGCCTGACCATCCTCATCGAATGCCATAACGATCACCGCAGCGCCATAACGGTGAATCTTGCGGGCCTGTTCAATAAATTTTTCTTCACCTTCCTTGAGGGAAATGGAATTCACCACCCCTTTGCCCTGAATGCACTGCAATCCTGCTTCAATGATCTCCCACTTCGAACTGTCGATCATGACAGGCACACGGGCAATATCCGGCTCAGCTGCAATCAGATTCAGGAACCTGACCATCGCCTCTTTCCCGTCGATCATCCCTTCATCCATATTGATATCGATGATCTGTGCACCACCTTCTACCTGATCACGCGCCACACTCAACGCTTCATCAAACAGTTCTTCCTTGATCAGTCGCAGGAATTTCCGGGAACCTGTAACGTTGGTTCGTTCTCCCACATTGACAAAATTGCTTTCGGGAGTGACGATCAGCGGCTCAAGGCCGGAAAGTTTAAGAGTCGCCTCAGACATGTGCTTCTTGTTTACGTGGTGAATATTTGTTAGCTATTTCAGCAATCGCAGCGATGTGCTCCGGTGTGGTACCGCAACACCCTCCGATAATATTGATCAGTCCTTCCTTCAGAAACTCTTCGATCTGCTGTGCCATCATTGCAGGTGTTTCGTCGTACTCCCCGAATTCATTCGGTAAGCCGGCATTTGGATGCGCACTTACGGCAAAATCAGCATTCTTACTCAGTATCTGCAGGTACGGACGCATCATAGATGCCCCCAAAGCGCAATTCAATCCGATCGACAACAAATTCATGTGCGAAACCGAAAT
>JBNKYR010000403.1:0-2458 GCA_050300995.1 Crocinitomicaceae bacterium
CCGGCTTTTTGGGCCTTCAAACCTTTGCACAGGACAGTGTTTCGGTGTTTTTTATCGGGAACAGCTATACCTATGTGAACGATCTTCCCACGATGATCAACAATGTGGCCAATGCTTTCGGGGATGAAATCACTTATGCATCGCAAACACCCGGAGGGGCAACGTTTCAGGTTCACGCAGGAAATACGGCAACGTATACAGGTATCAACAGTAATCCATGGGATTATGTGGTGCTTCAGGCGCAAAGCCAGGAACCTTCTTTCCCGGACAGTCAGGTGGATTCTCAAACCTTGCCGTATGCCATTCAACTGGCGGATAGTGTATATGCCAATCGTTTTTGTTCGGAAGCACTTTTTTTCATGACCTGGGGACGAAAGGACGGCGATCCGCAATGGGGGCCGATTTCTACGTTTGAAGGAATGAACGGACGCTTGCGTAATGCATACATGCGTTTTGCTGATTCGGTGCAAGGTTCCGTAAGTCCGGTTGGAAGTGCCTGGGCATTCGTTCGCGCTAACTATCCGACCCTCGGTGATTCATTGTATCAGGCAGACGGTTCGCATCCAAGTGTTGCCGGATCGTACCTGGCGGCTTGCACGTTTTATTCGGCACTCTTCCGAAAAACACCGGTGGGATGCTCTTATACAGCAGGACTCACCGGTACTACCGCAGGAATTTTACAACAGGCAGCCCACACTTCTGTGATGGACAGTCTGGACCAGTGGAATCTTCGTCCGTTGAGCGAGCATACACAAGCCGATTTTCTGAGTGCGGTTCAGGGAATGAGTGTTGATTTTACCAATCTGAGTACGAAAGCACAGACGTACTTGTGGGACTTCGGAGATGGCGCTACGGATACCAATGAAGATCCTTCACACACCTACTCGAATTCCGGAACGTATACCGTGACCCTGATCGCTCAAAGTGAATGTGACAGTGATACGATCACTTACCAGATCACCGTCAATACCACATCATTGAATGAACTTGCCGGTTTTGCGGCTCCGGTTTATCTCGGCGAGGGAATTTATCAGCTCTCTGAGGCTTTTGTGCCTGACCACGCGCAGGTATATACAACTGACGGGAAGAAGGCAGAAGTGCGTATGAGCGGTCAGCAATTGAACCTTTCAGGAAACAGCTACGGGGTGTATCTCCTCGTACTGGATACTGAAGAAGGTCAATTGAGCTGGCGACTGCCGTATTTCAGTAATTGATCCGATGATTTTTATCAATGAGCAAGAGGGACCGGGATGCCGGTCCCTTTTTTAATAAGTCTCGAAGAGGTTTTCCTGGGGCTTGCGGACTTTTGCTTTGTATTGAATTTCATCTTCAGGGTGTCTGTAACCAAGCGGACATACCAGTACGGATGTCAGGTTCTTTTCGGCGAGTCCCAGAATCTCATCGTAGCGCTTTTTATCGAAGCCTTCCATAGGAATGGCGTCTACTTTCAGATGGGCGCAAACCGTGAGGAGTTGTCCAAGGGCAATATACACCTGCTTACTGTTCCAGTTGGTTTTATACTCGGCGCTATAATCCGACATACTGCGTTTGAGGAAGTCACCGTAACCGGCAAGAGAGCCTTCGTCCATTTCCCGTGTGGTGGTGATATTATCAATGTGTTCATCAATGTGCACAGGAAGAATATCCTTGTAGGCGCACATGACCAACAAATGAGAGGCATCTGTGATCTGTTGCTGTCCATAGGAAGCTTCCTGCAACTGCTCGCGGGTTTCCCGGGTTTCAATGAAAAGGAACTTCATGGCCTGCAGACCATAGGAGGTGGGCACCAGGCGCAACGATTCGCGAATGATCTCCATGGTTTTTCCGTCGATCTTTCGTTCGGGATCAAAGCGTTTTACCGCATAACGCCACTGCAGGTCTTTGATGATATCATGCATATTCGGTTTCATTCATCGGTACTTCAATGACAAGTAGCCGGGTTTCAGAAAGTGCAAAGAACGGAACTTTTTCAATTTCCCAAAGTCCGATGGCATCTCTTCGGCCGAGTTGTTGTCCGTTCACTTCGACCTTTCCTTCCACAACCATTGCATAAATGCCGTTTCCGGGGCGTTTGACCTGGTAGGTGAGTTCGGAATTCATATCCAGATCAGCCATGTGGATCCAGGCATTCTGATTGATCCACAATCCTTCATCGTTTTTGTCCGGACTCACCAACTGAAGAAAATGGTTGTGCATGCGCGCCGTGTCCATTCGGAACTGATCATAACGAGGTTCCACATTACGTTTGTTCGGGAAGATCCAGATCTGGAAAAATTTCAGTTCATCCGAATGACTGCCATTCATTTCACTGTGTGTAATACCCGTTCCTGCACTCATGACCTGAATCTCGCCGGCTTTGATCTCTTCACCGTGTCCCATACTGTCGCGGTGCATAATTTTTCCCTCCAGGGGAATGGTGATGATCTCCATGTTGTCATGCGGATGTTTACTGAATCCG
>JBNKYR010000404.1:0-2408 GCA_050300995.1 Crocinitomicaceae bacterium
GTGACGTTTGGTTATTCCCAGGGGAGCGATGATTCTACCCTGGTATTCCCTATTCAGAATAATGTAGACCCCACTCAAACCACGACACAAAGTTTTGATCTCGGTGATCCGAGTTCGGTGGAACAGACTATTGTTTACGATCCGACAACCGGAACGTATATTTTCAAGGAAACCATCGGAAATTCCGGGCTGTACTATCGGAATCCGTCCATGATGACGCTTGAGGAATACCTCGAATATGAGCGCCAGAAGTCGATGCGTGACAACTGGAAAGAGAAGATCGACGAGCAGACAGCGGAAAACCAACCGTTGGAATTTCCGATCAAGATCCCGAGCAAACTCTTTGAAAACTTCTTTGGATCCGATCAGATCACGATCCGTCCGCAGGGAACCGTGGAACTTTCTTTCGGGGTGAACTCATCACGTTACGACAACCCGCTGATTCCGGTAAAACAACGAAAGATCACGCGATTTGATTTCGATCAGCAGATCAACCTGAACCTTGTGGGGCAGATCGGAACGAAACTTAAACTGGGTGTCAGTTATAACACACAGGCAGCATTCGAATTCGATAACGTTTCCAAACTGGAGTACACCGGAGACGAAGATCAGATCATTCAGTCCATTGCACTCGGAAACGTTTCCATGCAGTTACCGACTTCGTTGATCCAGGGATCGCAAACCCTGTTTGGAGCAAGTACAAAACTGAAGTTCGGTAATACAACGGTCGACCTGATCGCGGCTTCCTCAAAAGGGAAAAAGCAGGAGATCAATATTACCGGGAAAGCGCAGGTGCAGGATTTCGAATTGTCAGCCGACAATTACGAAGCCAATCGTCACTACTTCCTGACGCATTATCACCGTGACCACTACGATGAAGCGATGGCCACGGCTCCGATCGTTAACTCAACCATTAATATTACCCGTATTGAAGTCTGGTTGACGAACCGTACCAATAATACGGAAAACACGCGTAACATTCTTGCGTTTACCGACCTTGGAGAGGCGCTTCCGGAAAACTGTCAGGGTGATCCGGGAGGTTACTGGGGAGAAGAAGTTCCGGATGATAGTGCGAACGCGCTCTATGCTACTGTGGCCAATAACCCGCAAATCCGTTCGTTCAATAATGCGGTGACCGCACTGTCGGCACAGGTGACGGCCCCCGGCCCTTTTAATCAGACAGAGCATTACGAAAAAGTGGAGAACGCCCGCAAACTGACAGAACAGGAATTTTCCTACAATGCTCAGTTGGGTTACATCTCGTTGAATCTCCCGCTGAATAATGATGAAGTACTCGGTGTGGCATACGAGTATACGTATCGCGGTAAAACATATCAGGTGGGTGAATTTTCCACGGATGGTATTGCTGGTCAGGACGCCTTGATCGTGAAATTGCTGAAGCCGACACTCGTGAATCCGAAAAACAAGGTTTGGGATCTGATGATGAAGAACGTTTATTCGATCGGAGCTTATCAGGTGGATCAGGAAGGGTTCCGTATGGACATCCTGTACAACAACCCTGCAACATCTTTGCTGGTCCCATTCTTCCCATCCGAAAACCTTGGACCGGGCGTTACTGACATTTCAGACAAGCAGTTGGTGACCTTGCTGGGTGTCGATAAGATCAATTACAACAATCAGCCATTCTCGGACGGGGTCTTCGATTTTGTGCCGATCCAGTTCAACGGAAACCGGGCGGAGAACGGAGGAACCATCAATACACGAAATGGTAGGATCTATTTTACCACAGTTGAACCGTTTGGAAAAACACTGGGCGACAAGCTGAAAGCAGCCGGTGCCTCCGACCTGATTGTGGACAGGATTGCGTTTACCGAATTGTACGATTCAACGATGACAGCGGCTCAACAGATCCCGTCGAAGAACCGTTTCAGTTTTGCCGGACAATACCAATCTTCTGTAAGTGCCGATATTCCACTGAATGCACTGAATGTTCCGGAAGGAGCGGTGTCGGTGACTGCCGGGGGAATCAAACTGACCGAAGGCGTTGACTATACTGTGGATTACAACCTTGGACGGGTAAAGATCCTCAACACGGGAATTCTTGAATCCAATACACCAATCAAGATCTCGGTGGAGAGTAACTCGGTATTCGGTTTCCAGTCGAAATCGCTCTTTGGGGCAAGGGTCTCCCATCGCTTCAGTGACCGACTCAATATCGGTGCAACCTGGATGCGAATGATGGAACGACCGGTGACACAGAAGGTGGATTACGGAAGTGAGCCGTATAAGAATAATATCCTCGGTCTGGACTTCCAGTACCGTACCGAAGTTCCGTTCCTCACGAAGTTGGTTGACCTTTTACCGGTCATCTCAACAAAAGAGAAATCGACCTTCTCATTGAATGGTGAATTTGCGCACCTCATTCCGGGTCAGCCTAAAGCGATCCA
>JBNKYR010000405.1:0-2384 GCA_050300995.1 Crocinitomicaceae bacterium
CCTGCTGATTCGGTTTCGTTCGGATCCAGGAAATTGGCACTCGGGTGGTCATAGTATGGGCTACCACCATACATCGGGCATCCTGAATAATCGTAATAATCTTCCACATAGTTGTAGCGTTCACCCAGGAAGAATGTGCGCATATATTCCCACACACGGTTGCTATAGGCAGCGGAAGGGTTAGGAAGTTGATTTCCACTGTTGTCTTCCGTCAACTGTGGGTTATTGTAGAACAGATCATAGACAATGTAATTATAAATGTTTCCGGAGGTACCCTGATAGTTGCTGTTGATTCCGGCCAACCAGTTAATTGGAGTCAATGCAGCACTGGTGTATATTCCTGTAGAATACAGCGGGTCATTTGCCGTTTGTTGCATGTCGAAGGTGGTACCATTGACATACCCGCCACTGATTGCATCTGCCATCGTGGTAATTTCATACACAGTGGTATTGAAATCATTGATATCAGCAAGGTTTACACATTTTGTGTAATGACAATATTCCGGATGACTTGTTACCAACAGATCTTCCCATCCGTATTCCCAATTGTCGGCAAGGTCTTGCAGTGAAGTGGGGGTAAAGGTCCCGCCTGCTTCAAGTGGGAAGTTTAACATCCAGTTGGAAGTATTGGCTGCCCAGTCCGGATCGTCTTCGAAGACCCAACCGCCAGGAGTTACATCACCTGCCAGCATACCCTGAAGCATGGTACAAAGGTCGCCCTCTCCCTGCATGTCAGTTTGCATTTCATCATAGATTCCGTCGCATTTTGTGGTGATGCAATTGTCAACGGCCGATTGCTGGGTAGGGGTCAGGGTTCCGTTGATTGGTAAGCTAAGTTGTTCCCGGCATTCCTGTTCGAAGAATGATTGACAATCGACCCCACAACCGGTGGTAACAATATTTGCCAGATAGTTGGCCGTGATGCTACCAAGGTTAGGAGAACCCGGTAACGAGTTAATGTTTGCCTGAATGTAACTGGTTATGGATTCACTATCTGTTTTAAGAGTTTTGTGAATACGGTAAGCCCCCGTTTTATCCAGGATTAATGAGACAGAAATGCTCGATAACGACGGATTAAATAGTCCGGAATTGCAGTCGATGGAGGCACCCGAATATTTTTCGTAAATGTACGGGTAAGTCAGTGCATCGGTCTGAGAAGTGTAGTTCAGATCAACCTGAGCTCCCGTAGGGTCAGTAACCTTAATAATGAGCTCATACATGCAGGAAGCACAGTTCCCTGCTCCGAAAATGGAAGGGTCATATACCAGACCACCGGAAACAAGGTCGTAATCAAGGGTGATGCTATTGCTACCAATATTCGGGTGATAGTAATCCGTTTCACTGGTTACATTTCCGTTATTGTCCATCGTAATTATGTTCCCGGACATTAAGCTGGAGGTTTCTGTGCTAGGAGTTCCTCCCGGATTGTTATCCAATGGAAGCAAGTTGTTGGGGTTTCCTCCGTAAAGTCCGGAGGCGATTGTACGTCCTTCAGAGTCAGTATAGGTTACCGTAGCTTGTCCGTTCGGATCAACAGAGATAAATTTATCATAGTGGCTTACGTCTCCCGCATTGGAACCGAACAATTCCCGCAGGTTACGCTCAGTAGGTTTTACATAGATGAAATAGGATTCGTGTCCTCCACCCATGCGATGTGCTTTTCCAATACCAGATGATATACTTGGACGCCCGGTATTGTCATGGTGAAATTTGGTTTGAGTATAGGTATAACCCTCCGCATCCGGAATTCGATCCCTAAAAGGTTCTTCCGTATAAAAATCATTGTTCGGACTGAAGTATTTTCCCGCTCCTGAAGTTGTTCCCATTGCCGGGCTGCTCCCCATATCAAAATCTGTCTTATCAAAGAGTCCTCCGTACTGATCCTGATGAAGATCATTGTAGTAGTTCAAACTTCCTCCTGAAACTGGAGTTGGAACGATATTTACGGAAGGTTGTCCTTCATGGTTGTACACTGTTCCGGAAGCAGCAACTTGCTGTGTGCTGTTTGAACGGGAAAGTTGTTGTCGGGTTCTTAAAGTCCCGTCAAAATAGGAGATTGCACTCTTGGAAAGTCCATTTTCGGCGTAGGCTACCGAATATTGCCAGGTTTTTAATCCTTCATAATCGCTGGAATTATACCAACTCATATTTCCTGTGCCTGATTTTTTGGCGTAGCACCAGTTTCCCGTATAATAGATTTCCTGGTCGCTATTGGTTCGGAAGAAATATCCTTTGGGGCGAATTCTGAAGTATACGGTTCCTTTTGGGTAAATAAGATCCAGTAAATGATGGTGTTTATAAGTAGTAATGCGAACCGGTTCTTTAAACTCAAAAGGACCTTCCGGCTGACTGGAATTGTAGCTGAAGTTATCAAAGTCATCTAC
>JBNKYR010000406.1:0-2342 GCA_050300995.1 Crocinitomicaceae bacterium
CCAGCAATCCCAATACGGCTCCGGTCACTACATCTTCCAAAAAATGTTGCGAAGGATACATTCGTGAATATCCAACCCCGACGGCACACAGTGCGCATGCGAATTGCCAGACTTTTTGCCGGCGAAATGCCACAAAAGCCGTAAATGCGAAAAAAGCAAAGGCGGAGGTCGTGTGCCCCGAAGGGAATGAGTAAGCAGAGTGTATATTGACTCCGGGAACAAGGTAAAGCATGTCCTCTCCCAGGTAGGCCATTGGACGAAGGGCATCGGGGAAAACAAGGAGTTTAAGTACTTGTGCAAACAAGCCAGCGAAGACCAGGGTCAATGCTCCCAGCACAAAAGCCGAATAGCCATGACGCCGGTAAGCCCAGAGCGCGAGAAGAATAGCAATTACGGATGTTGTAAGACCATCGCCTACATGCGTGAGCCATCTGAACAGGACATCCAGCGTTGTTGAATGAACCGAATTGATCGCAAGGTGGATAACCGTTTTATCCTTGATGAGCAGAAATATTCCACCGATCAGAATAAAGAGTACACCAGTCAGAAGATAGACATTGATCTGCGCTATTTGACTGAAGCGTTTCATCCCTGGTGCATCAGAAAGGCGAGTGCGCCCCCCGCCACGATCGTAGCTAATTTAAGAAGGTTGAGCTTGTGGTTTTCACTGGTTTCAAAAATGATGGTTGTGGAAATGTGCAGGAACATCCCGACCACTACCGCCAGAATTATATTGAAATCAAATGCACCGGCAAGATTGCCTCCATAGAGGCCAATGATGAGTCCGATAGGAGCGGTAATGGCAAAAAAACCGAGCAACAACCATGATTTGAGCTTGCCGGCACTCGATACACTGAGCATTGTCATGAGTGCAATGGCTACAGGCATACGATGCAACAAAATACCATAAAGTAATGTTTGGTCTCCTGAGTGTTCGATGCTTGTGGCGATCTCAAATCCACCGAGCTGACTTCCCAACGGAATTCCTTCAAGTACAGAGTGAACACTCAATGCAATGACTAAACCAACCGGGATGCGCGCATTCTTGTGGACATGTATGTGGCCGTGTTCGATCCCGCCGGAGAACAACTCCAGGATCAGCTGAATGAGAAAACCAATAAGGATGTAAATACCTACCTCATGTCCGATATGCATGTACAATTCGGGAAGAAAATGCAGGAAGCCAATGGAAAGCAGGAATCCTCCGCTAAAAGCAAGCGTGAGTTTGATGATCTGCTCATTGTCCGTGCGCTTCAGAAAACTCACGAGCAGACCTCCGAGCAAAACGGAGCCGATCAGGGCGATAATTATTACGAGGATTTGCATGAATTCTTCTGTGCAATGATAATGAAACGATCGGAAGAAGCCACGTCGAAGGGAGATAATGCAAAATCTCCGAACGTTTGAAGAATGCGGAATCCACCTTCGGCGAACAGGCGCTGGAAATCATCCGGGGTGAGTGCCTGCACGCGCTCGCAGAATTGATACGCCTGTCCGTTGTCAGAGAATCGGATGTCCTTACAGATATACTCTCCATCGAACTTGCGCTCAATCTGAAACCGGATCCCATCCACTTCCTTCTCTTCGGAAGCCACCAGTGAGCGCACAATTTTCTCAGTATTCATGAAGTCAAGGACGAACAGCCCATTGGGCTCCAGCATACTGTGCACGGACCGGATCACCTGTCGGTTATCATCCATCGAGTCAAAGTAACCGAAACTCGTAAAAAGGTTGAACACCGCCCCAAATGTTTGTCCTGGTATTGGCAAACGCATGTCGTGCACTCTGAATTGCAGTTTGTCGGAGGACTTCTTTTGGGCTTCGCTGATGCTTTCGGGTGACAGATCAACGCCAAGAACGTCGTAGCCCATCCGATGCAGGGTCACGGAATGTCGGCCTCTGCCACAGGCGAGGTCCAATACGCGTGTTCCGGCCGTTAGATCAAGATTCCCGACCAGGTGGTCGATAAACAACCCGGCCTCCTTTTCATCCCTGCATTTATACAGAACATGATAATAGGGAGAATCAAACCAGGTGGCAAACCATTCCTTTTCCATATCGCAAAAGTACAATACTTTCGGAGGATGATACGACTTTCAGAAATGCCTGGTAGAAACTGTTTTCACCTTGCGGTTGGCTTCTTGATTCCAATGCCTGGCACAACTGAATAAAACGGTGCTCTTCAACGTTGATTTTTTGAGTTGATAAAGTACCTCTATTTTCCTGATATGGTTGGTAATATGTAACAATGCTTGTATATTTGAGAACCCTAAAATGGCCATTACTGACGTATACGATTTCTATCGCCGCATGGAGGATGAAAAGATCATCCTTTCCTATAA
>JBNKYR010000407.1:0-2336 GCA_050300995.1 Crocinitomicaceae bacterium
AGTACTATGCTGATTGATAAGGACCATATCACCAACTACCTTCCGCAGCGTGCCCCGTTCGTGATGGTAGATGAATTGATCACTGCGGATGAAAATGGCTTCGAAAGTGCTTTTCAAATTGCGGAAGACAACCTCTTTCTCAATGACGGACAACTTTCCGAATCCGCACTAGTTGAAAATATTGCACAAACCTGTGCTGCCGGCTTCGGATATGTCGGGAGTCAGCAGGGAGGTGAAGCAGGTCGTCTCGGTTTCATTGGGGCAGTATCCCGTCTGACGGTGGATGCGCTTCCGAATAACGGCGATCGGATTTCCACAAAGATTGAGGTGTTAAACACCTTTGAAAATATTCACCTCGTGCAGGGGACCGCTTCCACTGGCGGCAAGAAATTACTGGAGTGTCAACTAAAAATTGTTCTCGCATGAAAGTTCTGGAATCGACCATCGAAATTCCGGTTCGCTTCAGCGAAACAGATGCCATGGGAGTGGTATGGCATGGCAATTACCTCAAATTTTTTGAGGATGCCCGTGAAAAATTCGGTGCCGATTATGGCATCGAATACATGGATGCCTTCAACGCCGGATACTACACTCCTATTGTGAAATCAGACATTAATCACAAGGCTTCTGTGTATTACGGGCAGCGCGTTCGTGTGCGCGCCATCCTGGAACAGCATCCTGCATCCAAAGTGGTATTCCGCTACGAAGTGCACAATATTAATACGGGTGAACTGGCTGCCACCGGCTCAACCACCCAGGTGTTCTTAGGAATTGAGGACCGACTGCTGGAATTGATCAAACCGAAATTCTTTGCGGACTGGGAGGCCAAACAAAACTGGAAAACACTGTGAGCAGGATCTTTCTTTCATACGGTGGAATGTTTACGCCGCTCGGAATTACCATGGCGGAGAACTTTCAGAACATGCTGGCCGGAAAAACGGGAATCAAAAAAGTTCCGGGTTCCGGCTTTCAGGGAGAAGACTGGCCGCTTTCCAGAATCAGTGTACTTCCGGAAGAAGGTCGTTACCGCAAGTTGCTGTCAATGATCTGCGATAGTCTCACGATCAATTGTTCCCAGGATGTACTGGAATCTCCCCGAACCCTCGTCATTGTCAGTTCTACCAAAGGTGAGATCACCGCATTGCCAAAAGATCCTTTCGCGTCTACACGAAAGACCATTCAAACGAAACTGAAGACGGCGCATCCGCCATTGATCATTTCGAATGCCTGCATTTCAGGGGTACTTGCTGTGAGTACAGCGGCAGATTATCTGGAAAGCGGAAATTACGACACCGTCATTGCTATTGGAATTGATGCCCTGTCGGATTTCATCATATACGGTTTTCAATCCCTTTTTGCGTTGAGCGCGGAGCCAACCAAACCCTTCGATAAGAACCGTACCGGAATCTCAATTGGAGAGGCTGCCGGGGCAATCATCGTAACGAAAGAACAGCCAACCGACCGATACTGTGTGGAAATGCTCGGGAGCTCCTCGTCAAACGACGCCAATCACATTTCCGGCCCGTCAAGAACCGGAGAAGGACTTTACCGTTCAGTGCGGCGCACCATGGAACGTGCAGGCGTTAAACCGGAAGAAATCGACTTCATCTCTGCGCATGGAACAGGTACTTTATACAACGACGACATGGAAAGCATTGCCTTTGATCGTCTTGGACTGAACCACGTGCCGGTCAATAGTATGAAAGGGTATTTCGGACATACACTTGGAGCAGCCGGAATTATTGAGATCCTGGCCACCATGAAAATGATGATGCAGGGAATCATGCTGAAAAGTGCAGGACTTACCGAAAGCGGAACCGCAAAGGTCATCAACGTCCTGGAAGAACATATTGAAGAGCCCATTGAACTTGCGCTGAAAACGGCCTCCGGGTTCGGTGGAGGAAATGCATCCATGCTTTTAAAACAATGTCTATGAAGCTGATCGCAAGCTGCTATATCAATAAGGAAGGTGTTACGCTCAACGGGCGTCGGCATTCGACTTTGGCTTCCGACAACGATGACTGGAAAAAAGAACTCTACAAGGAACTTGATGTGGATTATTCCAAGTTCCATAAAATGGATGCGCTTGCCAAAATGGCCTTTATCGGTGTTGAATTGATGGGCAAAGACGCACATTTTGAAACGTACGGCGATGACGAGATCAGCCTGATCTTTGCAAATCGATATGCCAGTTACGACACCGATCAACGATTCATCGAAAGCTATACCGAAAAAGGGAGCCCGAGTCCTTCCCTGTTCGTATATACGCTTCCCAATATTCTCACCGGTGAACTTGCCATTCGTCACAAATGGTACGGCGAAAACGTATTTTTCAT
>JBNKYR010000408.1:0-2321 GCA_050300995.1 Crocinitomicaceae bacterium
AAGGAACCATAAATCTTATTCATTCCTGAACATTTCATAGGATTTTCTACTTTCTCACTTCCTATACTCCCAATCATTCACCTCTTCCTTCCGGAAGCGCGGATCGGCAGACAGTAGTTCGTCCAACCGGTGAATATCCGTTTGGTTGTCATTGCCCAGCAGAAAGATGAAATCCCAGTTGTTGCGTGAAAATTCGATCTCGCCGTTCTCAGAGCGGAAACGGATAACCGCCTCGTTGTTCATCCAGAGGTCGTTTACGCCTGTAGCCTGAAAGCCGTTCGTTTCCAGCAATTGGAAGAGTGCGCGCTGCAATTCGTCGGGTCTTTCGTATCCGTTGAATTCGAGTAGCAGTTCGTGACCGTTGTACACCGGTCGAAGCTTGTAGGAGAACAGGGCGTCTGTCATGGGAAACACTTTGTTTAAAGATAACTATCTGTTCTTTTGAAATTACATCCGGTTTTGGCGGTTGAAAAAAAAGGGTAAAAAGAAGTCGCCGGAAAGCTGTCTGCGGGCTTATTTGGCTATCTTGTTACACCTGAAACTTAGCCATGTTTGAACTGGAAACATATTACCTTGACGTAGGTCAGGGCGACTGCTCACTTATCGTGGTGAGAAACCTTGACCACATGGATGATGACCCCAACTTTGATAACCGGATCGTGCGTGTTGCGGTGTATGATTGTGGTTCGGATGGGGGAAGCCGCCCGGCAAGGGCTTTGCTCAAAAAATGCCGCGATCTTAGAATTGAGCGAATTGACGTGGCGGTTATCAGCCATTTTGATAAGGATCATTATAACGGATTCATCGAATTGTTCAGCCGTGGAAAAACTGACACGGAGATACAGCGACTTTTTCAGGATACACAACTGTATACGCAGGGATGCATTTTCAAATCACGGGTTGTAACGAAGGAAATTAGGAGCGAGGGGAGAAGAAAGGAAAAAAAATCAGCAAGGTTTTTCTCGGAAGAACGGGACAACGGCGATAAACTGCTATTGGAATACAGTTCTTTTCTGTTGCAGATCAAAAATTTTAAGAGAAAACTGGAGCCCGAGGCACGATTCGAGCACGTTACGGAAAGGAACCTCGCCGGTTTTCCTGATGGCGACTGGTCGAAAACAGCCTATGATGCCGGAAAACGACGGGTAGAAGGCTGGCGACCAACAATAAGTAAGGATGAAGAAACGCGTGTGGATAATTTTACGGGGCTGACCTGGGTAAAATTCAATGCAATGGATACGCTGATCGGAAAAGACCTGTTCAGTGACTCCAACCTGGAAAATATTCCGGTATCACTTGAGTGCATTGCAGTGAACACTGTTGTGGCAAAACCCTCCAAAAAGATGCTTGGGGGACATGGGAAATCAGGAGACCTGGCCAATAGCATGAGCCTTACCTGTCTGTTGAAATTTCACAACTATGCGGCTTTTTTCGGCGGTGACCTTGAATATGACTATGAGGAAGAATTGATTCCCGTGATCCTCGAAAAAACAGACCAGGGAGGGTTAACAGTTTTAAAGGCAGGTCATCACGGAGCGGACACATCGACGTCGCGGGATTTTCTTGAAGGACTGAAGCCGACTGTAGTCGTCATTACCTGTGGAGAAAGCAATGTGCATGGGCACCCTGCTCTGGGAACAATTTCGGAGTTGGAAAGGTGTGAAAGCATAGAAAAAGTCCTGATCTCGGGCTTTGGGGTTCGGCGTCGGACCCTGAAGGATCTGAGTAAAGCGGATCGGGAGAAGTATACTGAAACAGATCTGGAAAAGGAGTACCTGAACAAGCTGGAGAGATATCAGCGTTATGGCGTACCGGTGAACTATTTCGACATGTACCGACCTGATGCGAAATTTGCACTGGCCGGTTCTTTCAAAGAATATGATGATGGCAGCATAAGGGTACTCACAAAAGCAGAAGATCATGAGCAGCCGGATGTTGTGTCTTTCGAATACTCCTTTAACCATGTGTTCACACACATGACGCTGAAAAAGAATCAGGGAGGTGTATTGGCTGCTTTTGATCAGGAGCGGAGTGTGGAAATACTGTCCGCGAAGCTTGATGATTTCGTGAACAAGTGGGGAATTGACACGGATTATAACGAGGAGAATGAAGAAATCCTTCGTTTGACACTCAATTACGAGTCAGAGGGTGAAGGCAACAAAAAGGAACGGAAGAAAAGAAAATGGGTGGAGATTGAAACCCACGAAAGTACGGTCAGGGAAGTCGTTAAGAAACAGCGGACAGACGAATAAATCGGATACAGGAAATGAATACATTCAAAATAGAACCTGAGAAGGTTACTGGAAAGCTCTTCCTGATGT
>JBNKYR010000409.1:0-2317 GCA_050300995.1 Crocinitomicaceae bacterium
TAGGCCCTCCGGGAACCGGGAAAACATTGCTTGCAAAGGCCGTTGCCGGAGAAGCGAAAGTGCCCTTCTTCTCGTTGTCAGGTTCTGATTTCGTGGAAATGTTTGTTGGAGTTGGAGCATCCCGTGTTCGTGACCTCTTCAAGCAAGCCAAGGAAAAAGCGCCGTCGATCATCTTCATTGACGAGATCGATGCAATCGGACGTGCCCGTGGAAAGAACAATAGTTTCGGATCAAACGATGAACGTGAGAACACGCTCAACCAGCTGTTGACCGAAATGGATGGTTTCGGCACCAACTCCGGGGTAATCATTCTTGCTGCGACGAACCGTGCAGACGTGCTCGACAACGCATTGACCCGTGCTGGACGTTTCGACCGTCAGATCTTCGTGGATATGCCAGACCTCAACGAGCGTCGTGAAATCTTTGAAGTACACCTCAAGCCATTGAAACTGGCCAACGATATTGACCTGGATTTCCTTGCAAGACAAACACCTGGATTCTCGGGGGCGGATATCGCCAACCTGTGTAACGAAGCCGCGTTGATTGCTGCACGCCGCAACAAGAAACACGTTGAAAAGCAGGACTTCCTCGATGCTGTTGATCGAATCATTGGCGGTCTGGAGAAAAAGAACAAGATCATCACTCCGCATGAAAAACGCGCAATCGCATTCCACGAGGCAGGTCACGCGACCATCTCATGGTTGCTTGAGCACGCCAATCCGTTGGTAAAAGTAACGATCGTACCACGTGGGCGTTCACTTGGAGCAGCCTGGTATCTTCCGGAAGAACGCAGCATCACCACCACCGAACAAATTCTCGATGACATGTGTAGCGCTTTGGGCGGACGTGCTGCCGAAGAACTTACGTTCGGCAAGATCAGTACCGGGGCACTCAGCGACCTGGAAAAAGTGACGAAGCAAGCCTACGCGATGGTTTCGATCTACGGTCTGAACGAAAAGATCGGTAACATTTCCTACTATGACCCGCAGGGAATGAACCAGTTTACGAAGCCGTATTCTGACGATACTGCGCGCGTGATCGATGAGGAAGTCAGCAAGCTGATTGAAGGACAGTATGCCCGTGCAAAAAAACTGTTGAGCGAAAACCGCGACAAGTTGGAAGCCCTGGCAAACAAGCTCCTGGAGCAGGAAGTCATCTTCAAAGAAGATTTAGTTGCTATCTTTGGTAAGCGGCCATGGGATGCTGACGAAGAGCATGTAACGGAAACTATTCTGGCTGGAATCGAAGGAGAGCCTTCACACAAAGACACCTCCGACGATCAGAACCAGGAAGAAAATAAAGTCCCAACAGCCGAAGAAGAACTGAACGGACATGAAACGGATAACTCATCTTCTGGAGAAGTGGAATCTTCTGAAGACAAAACTGGTGAGGGAGCCTGAATGGGTAACCGTGTATCAGTCGACCGATGAATACGCCGTCCGCATCCGCATGTTGCTTCTGGAAGATCACGATATTGCCGTAACCTTGTTCGATCAGCGGGATTCTTCTTACAATGCCTTCGGATACATTTACCTGAATGTGCGTGCCGGAGATGTTAAAAGAGCGCAGGAATTGCTAAACGAAACGCATGAGTAATATCCTGGTCCGCACCATTACCGGAGCGATCTTTATTTCGCTTGTTTTGTTCCCCCTGTTTTGGAAAGTAGAAGCAGCGATTGCCGTTTTCGGCGGATTTATGCTCCTGGGAATGATCGAGTTTTACCAGATGTTCAACCATCATTCCCTCATCAATGTCCGTTGGGAAAGTGGATTGTTTCTTGGGCTGCTGCTCTTCGGAGGAGTTGTTGGTGTTAGTGTAAGCTGGTTTCCGCCGGCAATATTGCTCCTGCTGCTTCCTTCCCTGTTTCTCGTCGCCATCTTTGAATTGTGGCGCAAAAAGGAACAACCAATGTTGAACATTGCGGTTCTTTGGTTGGGAGTACTCTACGTCGCCGTTCCATTCACGGTATTGACGGTTTTTCAATCCATGCAGTTCTCGGGCTTTCCCTTTCTGGCTGGTATGTTTATCCTCATCTGGATGAACGACACCTTCGCCTATCTGACGGGCCGCTTTTTCGGGAAAACCAAATTGATTGAACGCATTTCTCCCAACAAAACCTGGGAAGGCACAATTGGCGGGATTGTCTTTACCGTGCTTGGCGCCATTGGTGTATCACTCATTTTCGATCCGGAGCGTATCCTTTTCTGGATGATCTCCGCAATCATTATTGCTCCTTGCGCCATCCTTGGTGATCTGTTGGAATCACTGATGAAACGAAACGTCGGAGTGAAAGATTCGGGAACTTTGCTTCCGGGC
>JBNKYR010000410.1:0-2308 GCA_050300995.1 Crocinitomicaceae bacterium
AGCATTCGGGTTGTGAGTAGAAAAAAAGGATGAGGCCGTTCTTTGCCTGAAATTGCAAATGGCAATGCAAGTTTGAGTTAAAAAAATTTTAGAGTTCGATGCGGAAAATGAGATGGGACCACCCGGAATTTGCCATGACGGGTGGCACGAAAAATCAGCAATCCCGGACAACGGTCGCCGAACACAGTAATTTCACCGGAACCTACTCTTTCAAAAGCTTCACAGAACCCTGATCGGTTGTCAGAAAATACATTCCCGGAGCAAATTCAGAAAGATCAATGGCTTCCTTGTTCGCTTTGAGTGTTCCGGCGGTCATGATGTTTCCACGAATATCCAGGATCTGGTACCGGATATTGCCTGTCTGAGATGTTTTGCTCACATAATAAACACCGGATGAAGGATTCGGATAAACCAACAGGGTGTTTCCGGAATAAGGGATCTCACTGAATGAAGCCACGTTCGGCTCCCCTTCACGACCGATGAAGATGTTCTTGACCGAGCTTGTTGGAGACATCGAACTTTTGTTCACGTTATTGGAATCGGTGTAGTACCCGACGAGATACATGATGTCATTTTCCGAATCGATCCAGAAACCTCCGGTTTCATAACCAATACCTCCGGAGTTACCTGCATACTTTCCCCAAAGCGGATTGCCATTCGGGTCAAGTTTCGCAATAAACACATCATCAGCAATGCTTCCAAGGACAACTGTGGTCGTATCTTCTACAAGTGTGTCGCTCTCAAAAATGATGCTTCCGGTAAAGATTCCTTTAAGGTACACATAGCCGGAGTCGGTGAGAGAAAGATGTGTTCCCGAAGCACCCCAGGAGGCATTCGGGTAGGTCTTTTGAGTTTTTGTGGCAAGTGGAAATGCTTTCGACCAATTGTAGTTTCCGTCGAGGTCGTACTTAACCAGGTAGATCTGCTGCTGATTGGTAGTATCCATCGCAAGCGTATCTGTATAGAAGATCTCGTTGGTGATCTGGTAACCGGTCATGTACAGGCTGTTATCCATCGTATTTACTTCAAGCCCGAATTGCTCGGTGTAAAAGGTGGGAAGCGTATCCAACCACAGGGCATCACCCTGAGCATCATATTTAGCGGCAAACAGGTGATATCCCGGAGCACCCGGAGTACCTGTAATTGTGCCGCCCGAAAGATCAAGCTGATAGCCGCTTGATGTTCCTGAAATGTATACGTTGTTATTGGTGTCGAGAGCAATGCTTCTCACAATTCCATCCAGTGGCGCGGTTCCGATCGCAAAGTCCTTTGCCCAAAGCGTAGTTGAAATAGAACCTCCGGAAACACTGTAGGCCGACACATTGCAATATGCAACCCAGTTTGTGTTGTCCTCCAGTTGAGTGACCACATACATATTGTTGGAAGCATCTATTTCAAAATCCTGTACAACCTGTGTGTTTCCCGAAGGGTTCGGGAGGTTGTAGTAGGTAACGGGTTGTCCGCTGAACCCGTCATAAACGATCATGGTGTTGGAGTTGCAAAGTACGTACAGATCATTATCTGCACCCAAACGAATCATGTTCACGTAATTTCCCCAATCAATGCGTCGAATCCAATCCAGATTTCCATACTGATCGAACCTTGACACGAATACACGATTGTCATTTACCGGTGCATAGATCGTATCGTTTTCAACGATCATGGTACCGCTGAAAGTTCCGCTGACATAAAGGTTCAGGCTATCGTCCACCACTACATGATTGGCGACGCTGTTCGCCTGATTGCCGTAGACGTTGGTCCAGGCCCAATCGACTACTGTGGTACTTTGATTACTTTGTGCAATAATAAAGGTGGAAAGTAAAACACTGGTGGTCAGCGAAAAGATCTTTTGAATCATGTGAAACTACATTTATTGGTTGCTGCAAAGGTAGGGAATAGACGTTTGCAAGAATGTTAAAATTGCCCGTAAATTGGTGGCTTTAGGGGTAAATTGATGAAACACAACCGGTTTATCCGGGAGGGCATTTTCATTCCCCGTGGCGATCAGGAATCCGAACTATTCGTATTTTCATCCACCAGAGTACCCTTGTTTCGAAATGCGCCTGTTTCAATTATTGATCTTATGCTTTGCTGTTGTTACCGTTAATGCTCAATTGACGGAACCACATTACAGGCATTTTGGGACAAACAATGGAATACCCAGCAGGGAAACGTATTCTGTTTTTCAGGATAGCAGGGGCTTTATCTGGGTGTCCTCGGACCGGGAGTCGTCCGGTACAACGGCACCGAATTCGAGTTATTCAATAAGGAGTCCGGACTTCCTGATAACGTGGTGTTTTATTTCCAT
>JBNKYR010000411.1:0-2264 GCA_050300995.1 Crocinitomicaceae bacterium
ATACAACAAGATTCTACTTCCCTTCTTCAACTGTTTCGGGTATGTCAGCAATACCAGGTCGCCGTTGTTCAGGATCTCAAAATCAGACACGTGTAATTTCTTCGAGCCAAATACTTCCTGGGGAACTCCCGGAGCAGCTACCACCATTTCTTCGATGTCCTGCGTACGGATAAACTCCATGGTAAAGCCATACACGATCGTATCCTCTTTCAGCTTAGCTGGGATCTTTCGTTTTTGCGAAAGCGGACTGAACTTAAAGTGGGTAAAATTGAAATCGAGTGATGTGCCGGTCTCAACCGTCAAGTAAAAACGACCTTCGAGGTTCGTCGTACGATGGATGATCGTATCACCAAGGTTTATCTCAGCCTTTACATTCCGCGCGGGATCATCGAATTTCGAATCTGTGATACTTATACACACCACTACTGTATCCTGAGCATTCAACGCCCCGGAAAACAGCACCATCAACAAAGCAAATAAAACACGCATATTTCGTAGATGCTCCTGGTTCACAGATTCCATAAAAATACGATCAATCATTGTACCGGATGGATTGACTCCAAAGAAACGCACAAAAAAATCCCGGCACTCAGGCCGGGATTTTCTTCATATCGTGTTGCTATTAAGCGTTCACATTCATGTTGTCAAGAACAGCCATCACGTTACGTACCGCCTCAGCTGAGTCCTTCAACAATGCTTTTTCAGCATCGTTCAGATCCAGTTCAATGATACGCTCAATACCATTCTTACCAAGTACTACCGGAACACCGAGGTAGATGTCTTTCATTCCGTACTCTCCCTGCAACCATGCACACACAGGGAATACACGCTTCTGGTCGCGAACGATCGCCTCAACCATTTGTGCTGCTGCAGCTCCCGGAGCATACCATGCAGAAGTTCCAAGCAGCTTCACGATCTCACCTCCACCGAATTTGGTGCGTTCGATGATCTCGTTCAATTTCTCTTCTGAAATCAACTCAGTTACAGGAATACCGCCAACAGTTGTGTAGCGCGGCAGTGGAACCATTGTATCACCGTGACCTCCCATCAATACCGCCTGGATATCTTTCGGAGAAACATTCAACTCCAATGCAAGGAATGAACGGTAACGTGCCGTATCAAGAACACCTGCCATACCGAATACACGGCTGGAATCAATTTTCGCTGTCAGGTAAGCACAATAAGTCATTACGTCCAATGGATTGGAAACGCAAATGATCTTTGCATCCGGAGAATACTTGATCACGTTTTCAGTAACCTGCTTTACGATACCCGCATTGGTAGCGATCAAATCGTCGCGGGACATTCCTGGTTTTCTTGGCAAACCTGAAGTAATCACCACCACGTCCGAACCGGCCGTTTTCGAGTAATCATTTGTAGAACCGATCGTACGGGAATCGTACTGATTGATCGGAGACGTTTCCCAGATATCGAGCGCCTTACCTTCAGCAAAACCTTCCTTGATATCCAACAAAACAATTTCATTGGCAATTTCTCTGTATGCCAAAACATCTGCACACGTAGCACCTACATTACCAGCACCAACAACGGTTACTTTCATCTTATTCTTTTTGAGCGATTATTAAACTTTTGTGTCAACCACGAAATTAATACAATTGTTAGGAAAAAGACTTATTTTTCGGCGATTTTTGGAAGCCCTTCCCTTTTTCTTCCACCGGAAGGCAACCAATGATCAGAACCGGCGTCTAACCAACTGAAGCAATGTGGAGAACAAAGAACATTTACAGAGGATAATCGACGGCTGTCTGCGTAACGACCGACGTTCGCAGGAAGAGTTGTTTAGGCTCTATTATGGGAAAATGC
This sequence comes from Crocinitomicaceae bacterium, assembly GCA_050300995.1. Classification (GTDB taxonomy): domain Bacteria; phylum Bacteroidota; class Bacteroidia; order Flavobacteriales_D; family Crocinitomicaceae; genus UBA4466. The sequence goes on from JBNKYR010000411.1 coordinate 1,825, forward strand.
TCGGCGTTTGTATGCGTTATGCGACGGATAGAGATTCCGCCGAGGAAGTTCTCCAGGAAGGTTTCATCAAGATCTTTGATAAGTTGGACGCTTTTGACTACAAAGGTTCCTTTGAAGGATGGATGCGAAGAATTGTGGCGAATACGGCCATTGACAGCATCCGGCGAAGTAAGAAAGATCCGTTTCTGACGGACAATGACGAAGACTTTAAAATGGGAGCGGAAGATCCCATGGTTGAGTCGGAAGAACTGGAACTAGCAGGTCTGAAAGCAGAGATTGCCATGGAAGCGATCAATCAACTCTCACCGGCATACAGATCTGTATTCAACCTGTATGTACTGGAAGAATACACGCACAAAGAGATTGCGGAAATTCTGAACATCAGTGAGGGGACATCAAAGTCCAACCTGTCGAAGGCCAAGATCAACCTTCAGCGAATA
>JBNKYR010000412.1:0-2247 GCA_050300995.1 Crocinitomicaceae bacterium
CTCCCAATTTCCTGAGTCTGCAGGTACTGCCCAAAGAATTAAAGGCCCGCATCCGTACTATTTTTGAAGGTCATATCAACTGGATCCTGGAGTATATCAAAGAACATCCACCACAACAACCGGACGAAGAAAAGCTGAACCAGTTTAAGGACGCCATCGACCTGATGGACGTTGAAGCGTTTACGCCTCATACTAAATTGAACATGGTCATCCGGGAATTTCAAAACAGTCTGAATTTCATGGATGCCGAAGATCATTCGCATCTGCTACCCGACTTCATTTCCTTCAACCGTCAGCTGGATGAACTGCGCAGCGAGCGCATCACGGAAGTAATCCCTGAATTGTCATCACTGTTTGAATAAACGCTGGTCGGGAAGGCTCGTGTAAATCGGCGACCATTGTTCAATAAGATTTGAAGAATATCGTACTTTTACGCTCTCAATCGACCTTATGGCGGAAGAGCTGAAAGAAAAACAACAGACAAAGGTCCGGCTTAAATTCATCGACATGGCGCGTTCAATTGCCATTTTGCTGATGCTGGAAGGACATTTCGTGGATGATTCCCTTGCGATGATCTACCGTGATCCGAACCATCCTGTTTTCGCTACATGGCAATATATCCGGGGATTTACGGCTCCGGTCTTCCTTACCGTGACCGGTCTGATCTTCGTTTACCTGCTTCTGAAGAACAGGGAAATTCCACCATTAAAGAACATTCGTTTCCGAAAGGGTTTTAAGCGGGTAATCGAGTTGTTTTTCTGGGGATACATGGTACAATACTATGCCTTTCACGTATTGGAATGCATTGCTACCGGGATCTTCCTCATTCTGGCCATTTATCTGATTTACAAGCTGGTCAAAGTCATTCCCTTGTGGATCTACTTCTTTGCAGCAGGATTTACCATTTTTGCCTTCTACCTGTTCATGCGTGAGCTTCCGAAAGGCATGCCATGGCCGGAAGATGCGTGGTATTTTGTGCAGAATGCTTTCCACGGACCTGCCAATCGCGCAATTTTCCCAATCGTTCCCTGGGTAGGTTTCACCATGTTCGGTGCCATGATCGGTGCATTGCTCCACGATGTTCATCACCGTATTCGCAATTGGTATTTCCCAAAAATTGTATTTCTGATCGGTGCTTCACTTTACTGGTTTCCCAAAGAAATCCTTGGAGGACTTGATTCATTGATCGATCTGGTAGCTCCTTCCTTTCACTATCAATTCGTCTACCTCGACTGGCTGTATCTGAAAGTCGGAATGGTCCTGATGGAGTTGAGTGTCCTTATTTTCATTGACAACACCTGGGGCCATAAGATAAAGGACAATAGCCTCTTCCTGAAGATCGGTCAGAATACCCTGACGATTTACGTCGTCCACATGTCATTGCTTTACGGAAGCCTGACAGGTATCGGCCTGAACGACTATTTCCACAAATCACTCGGGCCGTGGGAAGTAGCCATCGGAGCGGCACTTTTTGTTGGCTTTTTTGTGATTCTGATCAAGTACCTGGATTGGATCAAAGCAAAACTGGAGTTTATCTTACGTCCGATCCGGAACTTCTTCAATCGGATTTTCTTTGTTTCTTCTTAGCCCGCCGAACAGTCCTGGCAATTTTTGAAGCCGATGGGTTATCGTCGTCCGGTTCGGGTAATTTATCCAGGTTGATCTGCTCGACCAAATTGTGATTTCCACAACGGGCGTGCACTGCAAGTGAGATCGGATACGCTCCCAGTTTATCATACTCGTGTTGTGCAATGGCCTGCTTTACCACCGTCCCGTCGCCAAAATCCCAGGCTACCGGCGCCACACCATAATTGGCCTTTGCATTCACCACCAGATTACCGTTATCGGACCAATCATAAGAGATCTCAAAATAATCTTCGTTCAAATGATATTCCTCCTCATTCTGCGAAACGTATTCGTAGGCCATTTGCTGAAGCGTACGCGCATCTTCCTTCGAAACCCCTCTATGATACCCATTGATAGGTGAATTGCGAAATATGGCGGAATAAAAGGTATTTGCGATCGCGTAAGAACCGAAGATGGACGGATGCTGATCATCCTTCTGGTAAAGGCACTGAAACAAAGAGCCATCCGAATACTCCTTCAGGGTCTGATAAACACCTCCCACCGGCACAATCGCAAGCCCGTACTTATTCGCTACATAATGATACCCGTTCTTCACGGCTTCCGACATTTTTTCATAGCTGTCCACTTCCTCCCGCTCAGGAAAGCCTGTACGGTAACCCC
>JBNKYR010000413.1:0-2193 GCA_050300995.1 Crocinitomicaceae bacterium
GATACAATCTACTGTTATATCAGCTGGTGCTGTTCCCGTTGGTGCAATCGGATCTGTAATGAGTACGTCATGTGTTACCAAGATCTGATTACCGCAATCATCTGTCACTGAATAGGTGTAAGTTATTGTCTCTGGACATGGGTTACCATCAGTCGTTTCTGATACAAATGCTACTACTGGGTTTGCAGTACAGTTATCTGCCTCATCGATCACTACGTTTACATCAACCGCTGGTGCTGGTCCTCCTGGTACTGTTGTAGTAGCAGGGTTACTCGCTGTTGGTGGTGTTGTATCGTCAACAATAATTGTTTGTGATACTGTTGCGTTGTTTCCACAGGCATCTGTATATGTCCATGTTCTTGTTATTGTCTCTGGACATGATAGTCCGTCTGATACATCTGTTCCTGTTACTGTTCCTGTTCCATCACAGTTATCTGTCCATGTAAGGTCTACCATCGCCGGTACATCCGTTGAACATTCTACTGTTACGTTAGCAGGTAATCCTGCAATAACTGGTGGTGTAGTATCGTCTACTGTTATTGTTTGCGTCACTGTTGCAGTGTTACCACATGCATCTGTGTACGTCCATGTTCTGGTGATCGTTCCGCCACATGGTCCTCCTGTCAACGCTCCGTCTGTTCCGGCTACTGATCCTGCTCCATCACAGTTATCTGTCCAGCCAAGGTTCGTCATCGCAGGGACATCACCCACACACTGAACTGTTACGTTCGCTGGTGCTGCTGCAAAAACAGGGGCCTGAGTATCATTAATGGTAATCGTTTGAGTTGTCGTTGCCACGTTTCCGCAGGCATCCGTGTACGTCCACGTTCTTGTGATCGTCCCACCGCAGTTTCCTCCGGCGATTGGTGAATCAACCCCAGTGACCATTCCTGCTCCATCACAGTTATCGGTCCACCCAAGGTCGGTCATTGCTGGTACATCACCCACACATTCCACGGTTACGTTCGCTGGTGGTGCTGCCATCACTGGTGCCATCACATCCTGAATGGTGATCGTTTGCGTTACAAAAATGAAGTTACCGCAGTTATCCGTCACACGGTATGTTCGGGTAATCGTCTCAGGACAGGTCATTCCGTCAGACGATTCACTCTCAAAAGTAACCGTCGGTACCCCACCATTATCGGCTTCATCGGTCACCACGTTCGGATCCGGTGCAGGCACATCTGCGCTACACTCTACGTTGATTGGTGCTGGATTGCTCGCAGTTGGCATGATCGCATCACCAATGGTAATTATCTGGATTACATCAATAAAGTTTCCACAATCATCTGTGATGCGGTAAGTCCGTGTAATTGTCTCAGGGCAGTTTCCTCCGTCGGAAACATCACTTACAAATGTCACTGTTGGGCTCGCCGTACAGTTATCTGCCTCATCCGTCACCTGAAGAACATCTGCAGGAGGAACCGGAGAACCACCCGCCACGGAAATCGGAGCAGGGTTGCTCGCAGTTGGAGGTGTCGTATCGTCAACTGTAATGGTTTGTGTCACCGAAGCCGTGTTGCCACATGCATCCGTGTAGGTCCAGGTACGCGTAATTGTTCCACCACATGGGTTTGTCAATGGACTATCCACACCTGCGACGGTTCCTGCCCCATCGCAGTTATCGGTCCAACCAAGGTTGATCATCGCTGGGATATCGGCAACGCACTCAACGGTGACGTTTGCCGGAGGCGCAGCCATTACAGGTGCTTGCGTATCGTTTACAGTAATGGTCTGCGTTGCAGTTGCCGTATTACCGCAGGCATCGGTATAGGTCCATGTACGCGTGATCGTTCCACCACAAGATCCACCTGTCAACGGGCCATCTACACCGGCAACCGATCCTGCTCCGTCACAGTTATCGGTCCAGGCCAGATTTGTCATTGCAGGCACATCACCTGCGCACTGAACCGTGACATTCGCTGGGGCCGCTGCTAAAACAGGAGCCTGCGTATCATTCACCGTTATGGTCTGAGTCGCTGACGCGGTATTTCCACAGGCATCGGTATACGTCCATGTTCGCGTAATTGTACCGCCACAAGAGCCCGACAATGGACTATCCACTCCGGCAACCGTTCCTGCACCATCACAATTGTCGGTCCAACCAAGGTTCGTCATCGCAGGCACATCACCTACGCACTGAACCGTGACATTCGCTGGCGGCGCTGCCATTACCGGAGCTTGCGTATCATT
>JBNKYR010000414.1:0-2189 GCA_050300995.1 Crocinitomicaceae bacterium
TTTTGGGCTCAGTCCACTGTCCGTTCTCCCTCCGGATGTAGAAGATATCCAAACCACCAACTCCCGGTCGGTCTTTGGAACATTCGGAAACAAAATAAAGGGTTTCACTGTCCTGATGAAGGAATGGACTTTTATCCTTTCCATCCGTATTGATCTCATCAAATGGTCGCGGAACACCCCATGTACCGTCCGCGTTGCGCTCTACAATATAAATATCATTGTTGCGTGAAGTTGGTCGATTTACCGTGTAAAACAAGGTGTTACCATCAGCAGAAAGCGAAGGCTGTCCCTCCCATCCGTCAGGCGTATTGATCTGATTCCCCATATTTTTCATCGGGGTCCACTGATACGGATTTCGCTTATCGTTCGTGCGCTCGTAGGTCGTGATGTAAAGATCGCAATTCATATAGGGCTGTCCGTAGACCTCCTCCTTTTTACATGCGCAAAGGATCATCTCCTTGTTATCGACTGATAGCGTTGTTGCTCCGTAACTTTGCACATCCCCCATGTTGAAAGGTTCGGGAAGTGGCTCTCCTCCATCAAATTCAGCTGTCATGCTCGGACGCTTGGAACTTGTCAATTGTTCTACGACCCGTGATTGAATATCTCCCAGGTTTCGCGTATCGAGTTTGCGCGTATAAAAGATCAATTCGTTGTCCGGTGAGATCATCGGGAAATACTCCTGATCCTTCGTACTGACATTTTTCACGATCGTTGGTTTGAATGGAACCTCGCTTGATTTAATGCTTTGCTCCTGTTCCAGATCGGCCAGTACTTCATTGACATCTTTCAAACGCTTGGCATGATCTTCCGCATATTTCTCCGTGTCCGAGTGCTTGTACGCCTTGAAAGCTTTGAACCATCTGACGGCTTCTTCCATTTCTTTCTGCGTGTAGTTGATCACACCGAGATAGTAAGTACAATTGGAATGATAATCCGGACATTTCTCAAGGGTCAGTTTAAACATCTGCTCTGCCGTCTGAAAACTCTTGTTCCCCATCGCCGGATTCGGATACGTGTCGTAATACTCAAGCCCTTTGTTGTATGCATACATGGCATACTCATAATAGGCCGTCGCATTGCTTTCGTCGGCCGCAATAGCCTCGTCAAAGTTTTTTACAGCCGTAGGCGCATCCTTGGCGTTTACGGCGGCGACAATGAGTTTTTCCACTTTTTTGGAAGGCGGAAGACAGGCTTCTGATTCTTCCTGAGCGAAAACGATTACTGAACAAAAAAGAAAAATGGAGGAGATGTACAGTTTATTCATTCGGATCACGTTTGAAAATTCGAGGCAGGGTGTTCAAATTCCATACCCAATTATCTATATCGTAAATCTCGAAGAAATGTTACATCGACCGGCCAAAATTTCAGGTCGCGAATCGATGGATCATTTTTGTGTGTTCGAATCAGCCACGAGAGCCGGAAGCGCTACCTCCAATCGATCGTACTTAAACTGAAAACCGGCATTGAGTAATTTTTCAGGGATCACATACCGACTTTTCAGGATCAGTTCGGTTTCTGTCCGAATCAATACTGCTCCAAATTCCAATAACCATCGCGGTATCGGAATGCCAGGTCTGCGACCACAAGCTTTCCTCAGTATACGCATGAACTGACTGTTGTGATCCGGATAGGGTGCTCCGATATTTACCGGCCCTTCGAGCTCAGGATGCTCCAGAATAAACGCAACGGAACGGCAAAAATCCTCAAGGTGAATCCAACTGACCATTTGATCGCCCGATCCCTGTCTTCCGCCTGCTCCCAGCTTTGCAAGACGTTTCAAGGGCAGGAATGCTCCTCCATTGCTACCCAACACAAACGTAGTTCTGAGTGCCACCTGTCGTAAATCAGCATGTCCGAAAGAGAAGAATGTGCTTTCCCACTTCTGGCAAACATCTACGGAAAATCCTGTTCCGTATTCACCTTTTTCTTCGGTCATCGGTTTATCTTCGGAATGACGATAGATCGTGGCACTGGCCGCATTCAACCATACCTTCGGCGGATCTATGCAACTTTCGACAGCCTCCCCGATCAGACGCGTACTTTGCAGGCGCGAGCGATAAATTTCTGCCTTGTTCTTTTCGTTGTACCGACAATCCACCGAACGCCCTGCAAGATGGATCACCGCAAAAGCACCTTCGAATTCCAATTGCCAATCGCCGGAACGCTCACCGTCCCACTGCACATAA
>JBNKYR010000415.1:0-2178 GCA_050300995.1 Crocinitomicaceae bacterium
CGACTCGGAAGTAGGGTTTGAATTTATCCGTCGCAAGGGCGATTTTTTCCTGGGCTTTGCAGATGTGGATGCATCCGTAAGTGATCAGAACGATCTGATGTATGGGTTTTATCTGGATAATAAGAAACTGTACACGATTGAAAACGGTGTGATAAGTACGGACTACAGTCGACTCCGAACAGTAGAAAATTTGTCGGTTCGAACAGAATCCGGGGTATTGAAGCTGATGTTGCAGGATTATGAAATAGCTTCGGCAACACTTCCTGACCAGTACACCTACAAAGTAGCTGTAGGGATGTCCGCTCTTAATAGCCAGATTGCACTCAAGAAGATCAAACTTCCGGGTCCGCTCAGAAGAGTTAAGTTAAATAGTGTGGTCAACCAGCACAACACGTGCGCCGGCGTGAACGGTAACTTCTCATTTAAGGTCGATCCTTTCGGCTTCCTGAATGGAGCTTCTTCAAGTTACACTGTAACCTATCAGCCAACAGGCCAGGTAGTCGCTACAGGTACAGCTGCAGACAATACCTGGATTACAGTGTCTCAGGATATGGGAGGAAATCCGTTGCAGGCAGGTATTTATGTGCTCACTGGATCGGTAGCAGGATCGCAGGTTTCGTTCAGCCGTCAAATTTATTTCGGATATGAAACTTCATGGGCTGAATCAGACAAGTATGCATTTACTCCGAATTCTTATTCCTTGCAGCGAACTGCCCAGCTGCCATTGGAGTATGCCTATGCCCGATCAGCAAATATCCTTGCCTCGGACCAGACGGGTTGGGTAATGTTCAAGCCGGAAATGACATCCGCTATCAGTGATGGCAAAGGGGCAGTCGATGTCATTTCATTCAGTGAGTTGAACTCTGGTCAAACGGGCTATAATGCAACAGTCACACCGTATCTGATGTTCTTTCCGAATTCGGGAGATCCGGTAAATCCGACAGGGTTTACAATGGTGTACGTTACCCCAACCGGAGCGCAAAGCTTCCCAACTGACAATCTGGATAACATTCGCATCCGGTTCACTTCTACGTCCATGGACATTTACGATGAAAATCATCTTAAACTGAGTGTTGCAAGGCCTTCCGGTGACCGCAATATTCTTTGCAATTCGATCAATGTCAATCTGGGTTTTGTAGATGTGATAACCTCATTCAGTTGTTCGCGTCCTTGTAAATCATCCGGAAGTTACCCGAGTGGTGAAGGGTCAGGTTATCCGATTGCCGGAGTATATGATGCTTCAGGAAATCCTTTAACAATATGCCCGGCTGAAGAACGCGATTTTTCAGTAGATGGATTTGCCAATTTCGCAAGATGGACAGCAACCTCGGGGACACTGTCCTGTACTGATTGTCCGGTGACAACTTACACGAGTGCCGGAGTAAACGCTACGATCACTGTTTATTTGTTCGAAGATCCTGCGCTTTTCGCTACCGGCGATAATACGTATGCCTGCGCGACTTACAGCTTCGACATGCTGATTGGTGAATGTCCGGTGGAACCTTGTTATGTGGGTGATATTGTCGTAAGTAACGGCACGAATCCCGTTGAGTACAGTCCTTGTGACGTACCTCAGATCACACTGAATAATACACTCTTTTATTCGTGGACACCGCAGGTTGGTCTTTCGTGCTACGATTGCGCTGATCCAACTTTTTTGCTGTCAGATATCCAAAACGATAATATCCCGGAAACGTATACGGTTCATGTATACCACAACGCCCTGGATCAATCGCTTGATCGTTACTGTTCGATAGTCACGATCCGAACCCTGAAAACGTATTGCGGTGGAGATTGCCAGTTTGATGTGGTGGTGGACCCGGATAATCTCTCAGGTTTGTGTGTAGGAGATATTGTTGTTCTGCAGGCGAGCGGAGAAGGAAACTTTGTATGGTCTGCTCCGGATGGACTCAATTGTCTGGAATGTCCGACAACCTTCTTCACAGTTCAGCCACAGGCAACACTAATCACAATGGATGTACTGAACCAGGAAGGATTGCTGTGCGGAGAATTTGAAGTAGACGTGGTTCCGGATCCGAATTGTCTCAGTGTTGATGGGATCAGTTACAACAACTACGGGGTTAACACTTATGTCTATGTCGGAACAAGTACCGATGATACCTATCTCAATATTTACGGTAGTGTACTGAATGAGGTCGTAGACATTTCAGGGACCCT
>JBNKYR010000416.1:0-2167 GCA_050300995.1 Crocinitomicaceae bacterium
CTTTTTCATGTCCGCTCTGCTTTTCACCGGATCGCTGGCACAATCCAACTCCATGGATGTTTGGAAGACACTTCTGAACAAACAGGAGATTGCCTCCTATTTCTCCGGCATCTTCAATTCAATGGGTTTTGTTGTCGAGGAAACCGGAGAGCAGTTCACCGTGCATCATTTGGGAGATCATTTCACCATCAATGAAGGAATTGAAGTGGACTCGGTGGACTACGTCGTAAAACTGAAACTGGAGAATATCCAAAATATGCTCTCGCACGGAAGCGATGATAAAATTGATGAATATGAGTCATTTCGGATCATGGCGGTTTTATTTACGCCATTGACGGAAGCATCATTGACCAGCCCGATGCTTACCAAACCGGTCATGCGAAAGATGTCCGGCATTGAAAACCACATCCATGTCACCCTGATCGATCCGACAGGAAAAAATTCGGTTTCACATACCCTGATTTATCTGAATAAAGAATGGATGGTGATTCCCGGGAAGTATGGAAATGCGCGAAGGACGTTTCACCTGACCGGTCAGGACGCGGTCGATTATCAGCGAAAAGTATTTACGGCACTCAGCCTGAACACGACCAAGGGGTGGAAAGCATTCAAAAAATGGTACCTGGAATGGAGAGAAAAAGTATCCTCTGATCCTACAGCTGATTGAGCTGGCATGGAGCTTATTGCAAGTTAATCTCCCGGATCACCTCTATCAGTTTCTCGTAGCGAAAGGGTTTTTTCAGGTAGGCCAGAGCTCCGAGTTGCTTCCCTTTGGTTTCGTCCTCGTATTCCACACGCGCAGTAAAAAAGATAAACGGAATGTGACTGATCCCCGGGTCTTCCTTTACCTTTCGGATCACTTCGTAACCATCCATTACAGGCATTTGGATATCACAAATGATCAGATCCGGATGTTCGGTATAAATAAGCTTTAGTCCCTCCCGGCCGTTCTCAGCTCCGAAAGCATTGAATCCTTCGAGTTCCAGCATTTCAATTGTGTTCTCACGAATCGTAGGTTCGTCTTCAATAAGGAGTACATTCATCATTGTCGGACCTTTTCATTCACGTTTAACGGGAATTTCACTTCCACAGTCGTTCCTTCTCCCAATTTACTCTCCAGGGAAATATCCCCCTTCAGCAATTCCACGTATTTTTTCACAATATTCAATCCCAGCCCCGTACCCTTGGCATTTTCAATGTTTGAAGCACGGTAAAATTTCTCAAATACATTTTTGATGTCGTCTTCCGGAATTCCGCAACCACGATCTGTCACACGAACCAGCAATACATCACCACACACTTCGCTATTCACCCGTACCGTTTTATCGGAATACTTTAGCGCGTTGGACAACAAGTTGGAAACAATATTGTGCAACATGGAGCGATCCAGTTCAACACGGTTATTTCCTTCGTGATGGTATTTCACCTTCTGACCATCTTTGCGAAAGAGGTATACTTCTTCGATGCATCCTTCGATCATATCGGAAAGATTGAATTCACGCGCATTGACCATCGCTTTTCCCTCCTCTACCTTGTCGATCATTAGAAAATCGTTGAGAATCCGCGTTACGCGGTCGATTGATTCCTTGATCCGCTCGAAATGTTTCGGCGTGCGTTCGAGCTTATTCAGTTCGATCATCCGTTCGATCAGTGCCGCACTCGACATGATCGTTGTCAGGGGTGTCCGGAACTCGTGTGAGGCCATAGAGATAAAAGCCCCCTTCATTTCGTTGATCTCCTTGGCCTGAGCCAGCGCCAATTCGAGTTCGTGTGTTCGCTTCCGGACCTTTTCTTCCAATTGTGAATTCAACGAGATCAGTTCGGTTTCCATCTCAGCCCGCACCGTAATATCCGAAATAAAGGCTACTGCAATCATTTCACCGTGCATCTGGTAATGACTGAGACTGATCTCCACCGGAAACTCCGTTCCATTCTTGCGTACCGCATGAAGTGTTAGCCCTTTTCCCATCGGGCGATTCCTGGGATCTTCCATGTATCCTTTGCGTAACCCCCGGTGGCGCTCTCGCACATTCATAGGGATGAGAACCTCCAGGCGCTGCCCGTAAAGCTCTCCGGAATCGTAACCAAACAAGGCTTCGGCATGCGGGTTGATCAATAAAATCTCCCCTTCCTGGTTCACCACGAGGATCCCAACGGTGGCAAATTG
>JBNKYR010000417.1:0-2151 GCA_050300995.1 Crocinitomicaceae bacterium
TTTCTTCAACCGGGATTTCCAGTACCAGGTCAATCTCCGAATTACGGAAAGCCATCAATTCACTGCGCTTGTCCTTCGTGTAAGTCATAATAATTTTACCGAGGAAAGGCAATTGATTGCCCAGTGCGTCTTGACGCCAGTAGTTGTTGTTGCGCTTCAGAACAATCTTTTCATCTGACATCGACTCCAATGCAAATGGTCCGGTACCAACAGTGTGTTTGTCCATATCCTTCCCGTACTTTTCCCATGCTTCTTTCGGGAAGATACCAAGGCTGGCGTGTGTCAGGATGTTTTCGAATCCGGAGAAAGAGTTCTCCAATGTAATTTCGAGCGTGTGGTCATCCACTACTTTGATTCCGGAAACACCGCCTTTGTCAAGTGATTTTGTCGATTTCTTGTTGAAATCCGCAGCACCTTTGATCCGGTTCACGAGCAGGTAGCCTACATGGTTAATGTCCAATCCGGAGCAGGCCATCTCAAGGGTGAATTTCACGTCGTGAGCATCCAGTTCATGATTGTCAGACAAGCAATCGTCCTCGTGAAACTTAATCCCTTTGCGAATTTTGAAGGTATACACCTTGGCGTCATTGCTCACTTCAAAGCTTTCTGCCACACCCGGAACCACTTTCATGCTTTCCGGATCCAACCGAAGGAGTGGCTCATAGATCTGGGCCACCATACGTGAAGAATACTGATCGGCAGAAGACGTCGGAAGTAAAGAAGTGATCTTTTCTGCAGACATAAACTTGAACTCGCCGCCGTATTTTTTTCCACCAACGGCTACAAGATCTTCCACGGATGGTTCACTACTCGTGCAGGCTGTAAAAAGGAGTCCGGTAAGGATAAGAGCTGATAACAGAGTATAACGCATGGTATTACGAAATTGTTTAACAAAAATAACAAAAATAGAACGCCTTGTACCTCAATAGCCCACTTTCTCGCGAACACGAGCCAAAACGTCTTTGGCGATTTCCCGGGCTTTTTTCGCTCCAACCTGCAGGGCTGCTTCTATTTCTTCGGGATGTTCCGTGAGGTGCATATAGCGGGCACGTTCTTCCGAAAAACGATCGATCAGCGCTTCGAAGAGGGCTTGTTTTGCGTGCCCGTATCCGTAGCCTCCGGCCTCATAATTTGCACGCATCTCAGCAATTTGTTCCGGTTTCGCCACCAATTTATACAGAGCGAACACGTTACAGGTATCCGGATCTTTCACGTCTTCCAACGCTTTTGAGTCGGTGACAATGGTCATTACCTGCTTGCGCAATTGCTTGTCCGGCAGAAAAATATTGATGTAGTTGTCGCGTGACTTACTCATCTTTTCACCATCAGTTCCGGGAACCAGCATCGTGTCTTTTTGAACACGGTCTTCCGGAAGCACAAACGTTTCTCCCATTTGAACATTGAAACGACGGCCCACATCACGGGTCATCTCCAGATGCTGCAACTGGTCCTTGCCAACAGGCACGATTTCCGCGTCGTAAAGTAAAATGTCGGCTGCCATCAGCATCGGGTAAATGAACAATCCGGCATTCACGTCTTCCAAACGATCGGCTTTGTCTTTAAAGCTGTGTGCCAGCGTGAGACGCTGATATGGGAAAAAGCAATTGAGATACCAGGTAAGCTCTGTTACTTCCGGCACATCACTTTGACGGTAAAAAACGGTTTGATTGATGTCCAGACCGAATGCAAGCCAGGTTGCCGCCACGCTTAAGGTGTTCGAACGCAGTTCCTGCGGATCCTTGATTTGCGTCAGCGAGTGCAGATCGGCAATGAAAAGAAACGACTCATTGCTTGTATCTCTCGACATTTCAATGGCAGGAAGTATCGCTCCGAGAAGGTTCCCGAGGTGGGGAGTTCCGGTGCTTTGAATTCCTGTTAAAACTCTGGCCATACCGTTTTTTGTTTTCGCGCGAAAATAATGAATTTGAAAGGAATCTCCATATGTCTGCATGTGAAAGCGAATTTCGTAATTTAGCCGTGTGAGAGCTGTTATCGGAATACCCTCCCTTTTGTGGAAGTGTTACATTGCCGTGATATTCGGGGTAACAGCACTTTTCTATTATCCTTTTATTGCTCCTTTGCTCCGCAGCGACCGAGGCAAAGAAAGAGCCTTCCGCGTCTTTGTGATTTGGGGGTGGACCTTCCGGATCC
>JBNKYR010000418.1:0-2134 GCA_050300995.1 Crocinitomicaceae bacterium
CTGTACATATCCGTTTCATTGAGTTTATGCCGTTTGACGGTAACAAATGGAACTGGGAGTCGAAAGTATCGCAAAAGGAGATTCTTGACAATGTGTACGCACATTTCGGACAGGAGGAGATTTATAAGCTCGAAGACGAAAAAAACGGTACTTCACGGAATTACCAGGTAATAGGAGCTCCGGGAACTTTCGGAATCATCAGTTCAGTAACAAATCCTTTCTGTGATACCTGCAACAGGATTCGCTTAACGGCTGACGGAAAAATTAAAAACTGCCTCTTTTCTCAATCGGAAACAGATTTACTGGCTGCTTTGAGAAATGGTGAGGTAAACCAAATAAGATCCTTGATCCTTGAATCAATACGTGCAAAAGAAAAAAAACGCGGAGGAATTGGTAATTTTGAAAGCCTGAAAGAAGAAGATATTAAGAACCGAACTATGGTTTCAATTGGAGGCTGATGAATTCAATTCTTGAAAAATACTGTAGCCCTGAATGGCACGAGTTAATAGCATACCATTCCGATATACGTCTGTTTAAGGCTGGAGAGCTTATTTTTGATATTGGCGAGAAGACGACCGGCCTCTATTTTATCAATGAGGGAAAAGTAAAAGTCCTTACCGCGGCGCACAACAATACACAACGGATCATCCGTCTTGCAACGAACGATGATATTCTCGGACACAGGGGGTTTGGGGGGAGTTGGACCTATTCCATAGCGGCGATTGCACTTACAGACACCGAACTTACTTTTATCCCGATGGGTATGTTTAATAAACTTGTAAAGGGTAATCCGGAGTTTGGGTATTTTATGATGATGTTCTTTGCCGAAGAACTCAGGGATTCCGAACGGCTTGCAAAGCAAATGCCGGTGAAGAATGCTGTGGCCTCCGTGATCTATCAGTTGTACAAAGTGTTTGGATTTGAAAAGGGTAGTACGACCAGGCTTTCCTTTACCTTGTCGAGAAAGGATATCGCCAGTAAAGCCGGGACCACTTACGAATCGGTAGTCCGTGTTATAGGAGAACTTAATAAGGGGAAGATTATTAAAATCGAGGGGAAGCATTTACACATTCTGGATTTGGAGCAACTCAGGTCTCTGGCCGAAGGAAATTAATCTTTGTTATAGATCCGATCCCATTCTTCCTGCAAGGGTTTTGGTAAAATGATATAGTACAGATCGGGAAACAGGCTACGAATCAACTGATAAGCCAGTGTTATCAGTGAAAGGCATAGAATCACACCGAAAACGATAAAAGAGATATAGTAACCGTGGGACACCACGTGCAATGATCTCATTGCCTGATTTGTGTCCGTTTCCAACCAGACTGCCTTTTTTATCCCCATCAGAATGAGGGAGATCCAGAAACCCGCCAGTGCAATGTTTATTACATAAAACGTTCGTTTAATGGAAACGTGATTCAGTCTTTTTTGTTCTTTTTCGACAATGTAGCACAGTGAAGCCATAAGGATCATGGTATTTATTCCGATGGTCGTTCCCATGGAATGCGCCACTGTAATGTGCGTCCCGTGAGAGAAGAAATTCAGGTATGGTATGGACATTAACAACGCCATGAGCAGATTTGCGAAGACCCAAACATCACTTGCCATGAGGAACATATACGTCAACCCGTTGCGTTTTTTTTCACCTTTACCGAGCGACTTACTCCATAAATAGATCATCCGGATAAAAATGATCCACTCGGTCATGCTAACCACATAGGCGGCATACCTCACCCATGGCAGTGTTGGGAGTACATACGTGTGATGAGCCCAGCCGAACATCAGGTTGGTCAATCCAAGAAAATAAAAGAAAAACAGAAGTCTGCCCCTTCCCGGATTCGCATCCCCTTTGATCTTTGCCATCAGGTAAATGGCCGTTCCGTAAACCAGCATGTTCCAGCTTCCTACAAAGGAACCATACGACTTCCATTGAACGGTCACATCCCGGACGAAATCTCTGCGGAAATGATCGAACATCCAGAAATTTGATTCGCTCAGGTGAAAGATCATAAATACGATTCCTGTTCCCCACATCCAGTAATATACCGGCCAGTGGCGTACTTTTCGAGCCAGCGAACTAAAATAGTTCCAACCGAATAGCAGCCATCCCAACAGGATCGGAAGCATGAATCCT
>JBNKYR010000419.1:0-2132 GCA_050300995.1 Crocinitomicaceae bacterium
AAGAGTTCTTGAAATCAAGGTTCGCTGCACAGCGTTCCTCCAGTTTCTCACGCAGACCTGGATCTTCCTGCAGCAACTCAGCCGCCTTGTCTTCAAAAACATACGGTGAAAAATATTCCTTTTGCTGAATATAACTGTCGAAGAAATTCCATGCAAAATAGCTGTCCGGAGCATCGGGCTGCAACAATTCCATGATGAAACGGCGGTTCGACTGATTCATCGGGATGATGTAATCTCCGGGCTTCAACAGTACGTCGTTATGCTGCCATTCCACTTTAGTGCGCTGATGCAGGTAGTGCCCTTCGTAGGGTTTATCGCCACTCTCCGTTGTAGCGATCCGACAACGGTACAACTGCCGCGTAACCGCATCTCCCTCCACGCGTTCCATTCGCACGTTGTTCGCCAACAGTCGGTCAATCACTGGCTGGCATTGACTTCCCACGACAATCGCTCCCGGGATCCGGACGGAATCCTTTGCCGAATAGTGTCGGTAATACGGGATCATTTTATCATAGGGCTGATCCTGATGATATTGCAAGCGCTCAAGACCGGTAACTTCACTTTTGGGCTTACTGAACGCATACCCTTTGAAGCGAATACTGTCCACCTCATCCGTCAATTTGAAATTGTAGTGAAAGAACTGCTGATCCCGGTCCCATTCCATTGCTTTTTTTCGCGCCGCCTCAATTTCAGGACTGTTCGCCTTCATCCAGTTGATGCTTTCGTCGATGAACACCAGGGTTGATTGCACGCGCTGGGGAAATGGCTTCAACATGTGTGTTTCCAATGTGAAACTAATGGCATTGAACAGGGAAGCATACCCCATAATGTAGCGGGGAAGATCGTTGAACACTTCAATTCCTGTTTCAGGAGTCTCTCCTTTCGTATGTACGTACGGGACCAGCTCAAATCCGCGTTTTTCGGAAGCCGTCTTCAGGTAAGGAACCATCCTGTCATGCATCAGATCACCGAGAGCCGGAGCCATGCGTTCACGCACTGAGGCAATATAGGTCATCGTATACTGGTAATCGGCTCCGTTGGAGACATGCGTATCCAGAAACACATCAGGATCAAGCGCGTGATACAACTTTGCAAACGTGAACATATTCTTTGAGTCGGACTTGATGCAATCGCGATTGAGGTCAAGGTTCTGAGCATTCCCACGGAAGCCGTATTCTTCCGGTCCGTTCTGGTTGGCACGACTGGTCCCCGAGCGATTCATCATGCCTCCGACGTTATACGCCGGCACAATCGCTATAAGCGGCAGGTCTTTGACCGGAAGTCCCTTTTTTACCCAATTCTGGATCCAGATGAGACAAGCATTCACCCCGTCAGGTTCACCGGGATGGATTGCGTTATTGATGAGTAACGTCGTACCCGTGCGCGCCTTCTGAAAAGTACTCAGCGAATCACCGGCACCGTTGAGTACGCACAGGTAGATCGGCAATCCGTAATCAGACGGCCCCATTTCATACAATTCAATGGCCGGATGTGCTGCTGCCAGTTCCTTGTAGGCTTTGATCAGTTCAGGATAGGTTGGTGTTGTATTTCCATCGTATTGGGCACCCGCCGCAAATGAAAGAAAGAGCAGGCAGACCACAAGCAGATTTTGCTTCATAAAGATCGTTTGTAGCTTCCTAAAATACTTAATTTTGGCCTATGCGAATTGACATTCTCACCATTCTCCCCGACTTGTTGGAAGGTCCGTTTTCGGATTCCATCATGAAACGAGCGCAGGAAAAAGGCCTCCTTGATCTGCACCTTCACAATATTCGGGATTACAGTACCGACAAGCACCACAAGGTGGACGACTACCAATACGGAGGTGGTGCAGGCATGGTCATGTCAATTGAACCGATCGCAGCCCTGATCGAAAAGCTGAAGAACGAGCGCGATTACGATGAGATCATTTATATGACACCGGACGGAGAAGTACTGCAACAGCCGATCTGCAACGAAATGAGTCTTCTCGGAAACATCATGATCCTTTGCGGACATTACAAGGGCGTTGACGAGCGCATTCGTGAGCATTACATCACCCGTGAAATTTCCATCGGATCATACGTGCTGAGCGGTGGAGAATTGGGCGCTGCAGTGTTGGTTGACAGTGTTGTGCGACTGATCCCGGGCGT
>JBNKYR010000420.1:0-2102 GCA_050300995.1 Crocinitomicaceae bacterium
TGCAATGCCGCGTCAATTTTCCCCAATGCCTTTTGATATTCATTTTCGGTGCGCAACAGACGGAGAATTTCTTCTTCTGACGAACTCGCTTCCCCGGTATCGGTTTCCTTCAAACGCGCTCGGGCATCATTCAGAAGACTTCGGATCATTTCCGATTCGGGGTCGTACTGAGACGCAGCCTCCAATCGCTCAACGGCCTTTTCATAATCATTTGAAAAATTCAGAAAGTAGTAACCGTCATCCATCAGCAGATTTCCGTAGGCGGGATCATTCTTTTCAAGGGCATACGGAAGAAGCGCCTCCAGAATTTGCTCCTTGTGCTCAAAGTAGGTTTCCGTGCTTTCGTGCAAACCAAGTCCATTGATGATGATCCGGTTCGAATGCAGATAATACGTTTTAAAAATGTGCTGCCCCGTCATCTCCAGTCGATTTGCCAGCATGCCGGTCGAAGTATTGACAACGAACATCGGCAACGACAATAATGCGAGTCCGATAAAGGGAAAAACGGAAGGCAATGCACTCCCCGACGACTCCACCTGTTGAACGGCCAGCACGCACAAGATCAGAAGGAACAAGACCGGAAAAGAAAACAGATCCCAGTCCATTGGCATTGAAACAAGTGGATTCAAGGTAAACAACAGACCTGAGATCAACACAAAAGGAATACTGAAAATGACGATGGCCGGAGCCTGAAGCTTTTTAATCCCGGACTGAATAAGGATAGTAATCATCACTGCCAATAAAGCACCCGACCACCATAACATGATATTGAAATAATCCAGCATGTGATTCAGGCTTAACAGATTGTAACGGTCGAGAGGAGCCTCCGGTGAAAACAACGGAAGAAAAAGTCGTTCGATCGGTTTGGCATTGTCAAGTGTCCTTGGATCGTGCGCATCATCAAACATCCCGAAATAAAGGTACAACCAGAAAACGAGTGCCGGAACGAACACTGAGATCAACACCCCCTTCCAGGAAATGATCCGTTGTACCCACCTGGTTGCAGGAGTCAAAACATACAATGTTGCGAATGTAAGTGGAACAAAAAGCACGACGGTCAGCGGATGCAACTTTATTCCCAAAAACAACAACGGAACCAATACCCAAAGTAGTTTTTTGCGTTTCTTCTGGATCATGGATGCCAAAAGAAAACACCAGATCGAAATGAAGAAAAATACCATCCCATAAGTCTCCAAATGGCCGAAAAAAACCAGTGTGAACGGTGCAGTAATTCCGATCAGACCAAGCGTTAGCTGCCAACTGAATTGTCGGACTCGATCACGCAAAAAGAACAGGTAGGTCAATAGGTATCCAGCTCCGAAAAGTGCACCTGACCAATGAAAAACCTCGCGATAGCTCAACCCGGTAAAATACGACATGTACCCATAAATGATCAGTACAGTCTTGCGCCCCCCGGAAGGAAGGAAGTCAAATGCGAACAGTTCATCTCTCATCTGATCGGAAATGCCTTTCAGCACTTCCCCTGCATGCGGACGGTACTGAAATGCATCTCCGTAATCGTCAAAAGCAATCGGAAAGGAATAATAGATACTTCCTCCCACCAAAGCGGTTAACAGTATCACAGGAATGGACAAACGTCCTTTTTCATCTGTTAACTTTCCCGTGAGTCCCGCAGATGAGAAGCGAGGTGGCTGAAAAAAAATAAGGTACCCTGCAAACAAGAGAATCCCCCATTTGAGTGGTCCCGGCAAAAAGTACACAAAGTGAATGGCCCACCATTTCTCCGGAAAAAAGGCAGCCACCAGAAACAAGAGGTAAATTCCTCCTGCCACCAAACGATATGAGCGGAACTCTCCCACCAAACTACTAACTGGTTCGAAGTTAAGAAACTTCGGAATTGTTGCTTTATGGAAAGCATCCTCAAAATTCATTGGTTGAAAAGCCCGGAAAAACGACTAAATCGTTTCAGTATCTACGTTGGGAAATTTTTCTGCCACGTTTGAAAAAATAACATGATTTGTAACCCTTTGATTACGTAGCTTTAAGAAAGTTTACAACCTGAACCACTGACAGTTTTACTTTGATTTTAAGTTTGACAAAACAGCTATTATGAAACCATTCGGCCTACTTGTTTTCATTCT
>JBNKYR010000421.1:0-2074 GCA_050300995.1 Crocinitomicaceae bacterium
GGTGAACGCATTGAAAGTGGTTTCCGAGTTCGTTGCTTCCCTGCCAAAAGATGAATGGTCGCCTGAGACCACACAGGACCGCGAAGGTTTTGTTCATCCGACAAGTATCAGTGGCGGAATGGAACAGTCATCTGTTTCCTTCATCATCCGTGACCACATTACCGCCAAGCTCGCTGAGTACGAAACACGTCTGGAGAATCTCCTGAAAGAGACCCTGGCCAATTACCCGAAACTTGAGTATACCTTCGAAGTGAAGGAACAATACCGCAACATGAAAGAAGTGATCGCAACCGTTCCGTTTGTCACGGATTACGCGATCAAAGCCATGGAAAATGCCGGTATCAAACCACTTCCCACGATCATCCGTGGTGGAACGGATGGTTCGCGCCTGTCCTTCATGGGGATGCCATGCCCGAACATCTTTACCGGTGAGATGGCAATTCATTCCCGTCACGAATACGTGAGCGTGCAGGATATGGAAAAAGGGACTGCTACCCTCACCGAACTTGTACAATTGTGGGCAAAACACGCATAGCGGGTGGACTACAAACTGATCATAAAAGATATTGAGGCCGGAAAGTTCGAGAAGATCTATTTCCTGCACGGTGAAGAAGCATACTTCATTGATGCGATTACGGATGCGATCGTCAAAAACGCCCTGGAGGAACACGAGCGTGACTTCAACCAGACGATCGTGTACGGAAAAGATACCGACGCCCTCAGTCTGATCTCCGAAGCCAAAGGGTATCCGATGATGGCCGAACGCCGCCTGGTGATCCTGAAAGAAGCACAGGACTTCAAAGGGATCGAGGACCTGCTCCCCTATTTTGAAGCGCCGTCGGATCAGACCGTCCTTGTGATCAATTACAAGTACAAGAATTACGATACCCGCAAAAAGTCTGTTAAGGCAGCTGCCAAAAACGGTCTGGTCTTCAAATCAGACAAGGTTCCCGAATACAAGCTTTCCGAATGGATCAACGGGTATGTCCGTGAAGCGGGCTATTCCATTACGCCGAAGGCCGGGATACTGATCGCCGAATTTCTCGGAAATGATCTCAGTCGCATCGTAAACGAACTCGAAAAGCTGGAAATCCTCGTCGAAAAAGGAACCACCATCAACGAGATCCACATCGAAGAAAATATCGGAATCTCCAAGGACTACAATGTCTTTGAACTTGTCAATGCCGTGAGTACGGGCGACATCTCAAAGGCCAACCGCATTATCGACTATTTCGAACACAACCCGAAAGCCACTTCCATTATTGTGGTCGTCTCCAGCCTCTTTAATCATTTCGCACGACTGATGAAGATCCACTTTCTGACGAACAAATCGCGGGAAGCCGTTGCCGCTGCGGTGGGTGTACCTCCGTTCGTTGCGGGGCAGCTGATGGGATCGGCAAAATTGTATCCGCCAAAAAAAATTGCCGCGAACATTGCGGTATTGCACGAATACGACCTCAAATCCAAAGGGGTGAACAACAGCTCCTTCACCGAAGGGCAATTGATGAAAGAACTGATCTATCGCCTGATGCACTGATGCACCTCTTCTACGATCCACATATTGATCCGCAGGCCTCCGTACACGTTCTGAACGAAGAAGAATCCAGGCATGCCGTACGCGTACTCCGACTGAAAGAAGGTGACAAACTGCTGGTACTTGACGGGAAGGGAAGTAAAATTACCTGTAGCATTTCCGAAGCTCATCCGAAAAAATGCCGGCTGGAGATCGGAGAAGTGCTTACCATTCCCGCTCCTGAATACGACATTCACATTGCCGTGAGCCCAACCAAGCAGATGGAGCGCATGGAATGGTTTATTGAAAAAGCCACTGAAATCGGAATTACGGAAATCTCATTTCTGCGTTGTTCCAATTCGGAACGAACGGAACTGAAGACCGATCGTCTGGAGCGAAAGATCGTTTCGGCGATGAAGCAATCACAACGCCTGTTCCTTCCCAAAGTGAACGAAATGGTGCCCTTTGCCGAATTCCTGAAGAAACATCCGAAAGGTATGCTGGCGCATTGCCGGGAGGGAGAACGCAATAGCCCCGAACAGGTTTTCGAACAAAAGGATT
>JBNKYR010000422.1:0-2025 GCA_050300995.1 Crocinitomicaceae bacterium
CCACATATTCAGTACCCCCACGCATTCCTGATCCCTCAGGAGCCGGAAGTGACTTCTTATCTACCTTGCCGTTAGGGGTGAGAGGTAATTCACCGAGGAACACAAACTTCGACGGGACCATATAAGCCGGAAGTTTCAGTTTCAGATAGTTCCGAAGATCCTGATCAAGGTCTTCTTTCCCAATCACGTATGCTACCAGATACGGAGCCCCGAAATCATCAGTCCGACTTACAACAGTAGCTCCCCTGAGGCCACCAAATTGGCCAAGCACATTTTCAATTTCGCCCAGTTCAACACGATAGCCCCTGATACTTACCTGATCATCGTCTCGTCCAATAAATGCGATATTGCCATCCGGCATCCACTTTCCGATGTCTCCTGTTTTATACAAACGCTCTCCCGGGTAATATGGATTCTCGACGAACTTTTCTTTGGTTAGCTCAGGGTTATTCAAATACCCCATTGCAAGACCGCTTCCTCCAATGCAGATCTCACCCTTAACACCTATCGGAACAAGTTGTTCATTCGAGTCGAGAATGTATATTCTACGATTCCTGATAGGTTTACCGATGCCGGTATCTACCTCACTGGCAATCTTCGAATAGGTACTACAAACTGTAGATTCACTCGGACCGTACGTGTCATAGACAACAACCTTATTCAGATAATTTGATACACTTGATCTGTTGAATTTATCTCCACCGCTAATCAGCAGCCTCAACGCATTCGGTTCAACATTCATCCGGTTCAATTCTTCAAGTACTATAGGAGTCGTACTTAAAATCGTTGCTCCCTTTTCCTGAAGGAGGTGCACCAAGCCTGGAACATCCCTGCCTCCGTTTTTGCTGATCAACACCGTTGCTCCGGAGATAAGGGCCGGGAAAATTTCTTCCACATGGGTATCGAACGAAATAGAAGACTGCTGAATGATCCGATCATCCTCCGAAATGTTGAATTCCTCTTTAAAGGTGAACACATAATCCAGCACGGATGGTTGCCCGATCATAATCCCTTTAGGCACCCCGGTTGTTCCTGATGTATAGATGATATAGGCAAGCGAGGAACGAGTGTTTATTTCCGGGCTAATTTTCGCCTGATCCGCCTGAACAGACTTGAAGTCATTCAGCATTTCTTCATTCAGCAGGATCTGGGCTCCACTATCACCCAGGATGAAATCAATTCTTTCCTGCGGATAATCAACATCAACCGGAACATAGGTAGCTCCCGCCTTTAATATGGCCAGTATCGCTACGACCATCCATTCGCTTCTTTCCAACATGACGGCCACCAAATCCTCCGGCCTGACACCATGCTCCTCTATCAGGTAGTTTGCAAGTTGATTTGACAACTCATCCAACTCCTGATACGTCAATTGCTTGTCTTCAAAGTCAATTGCAGTAGTATAAGGAGTTCTTGTAACCTGTTCTTCAAACAGTTCCACAATAGATTTGTCCGAAGGATAAGTTGTTTCCGTATCGTTGAATTCCACGAGTAGACGATGCTTCTCTTCAGTATTCAAATAATCAATTTCCCCAACTGGTTTTTGAGGATTGGCGAGCAAACCGCTGATCAACACTTTGAAATGTTGCATCAACACAATCACCATTTCCTTATCGTAGACATCCTTATTAAATGTCACTTCAAGGGAAAGCTGACGCCCCATTTCCCTAAAATTGAAATCAAGATCGAATAATGACAGGGATGCTCCCAGGTCTGTAATCTCTTCGGATGACGGGCGAACTTCATCAGGTTCTGCAGTCGTAGTATCAATATTCTGAAGCGCCAACATAACATCAAACACCGCGTTTCGGCTGGTATCTCTCGCCAGGTTGAGATCTTCTACCAAACGATCGAATGGGTACATCTGGTGTTCATAGGCTGCCAGCGTATTATTCCTGATATCACCATAGACTGAAGCAAAGCCCTTTTGTGAATCAACCTGATTCCTGAGAGGCAAGGTGTTCACGTAGAATCCGATCTGGTTTTCAAGGTCCAAATGATCTCTTCCCGCAACAGGCGTTCCTA
>JBNKYR010000423.1:0-1998 GCA_050300995.1 Crocinitomicaceae bacterium
CCGGTCTTTTTCCGCCAGTTGCGCATCGGGAAAAACGGGAGGCCTTTCCAGATCATCAAATTTCGTACGATGTACGAAAATTCGGAGAAGAACGGACCGCAGTTATCGTCTTCCAGCGATCCGAGGATTACGAAGATCGGACGCTTTATGCGGAAATTCCGTCTGGATGAATTCCCGCAGTTCTTCAATGTGTTGAAAGGAGATATGTCCCTTGTGGGACCGCGTCCGGAGCGACAATTCTACATTGACAAGATCGTTACCGTGGAACCGCAGTTCCTTGAGTTGACAAAAGTTCGTCCGGGAATTACTTCCTGGGGACAGGTGAAGTATGGTTATGCAGAAAACGTGGAACAGATGCTCGATCGAATGAAGTACGATCTGCTGTATCTCAAGAACAGAAGCCTTTCCCTCGATTTCAAGATCATGCTCTACACCGTGCTGATCATTTTCAAAGGAGCGGGAAAATAATCACTTTACTTTCACGCGGAACATTTCACGGTCACCAATTTTTCCGACGAGTTCATCTCCGATCGCAATCGGCCCGACACCTTGTGGTGTTCCGGTATAAATGAGATCTCCAGTTTTCAGCGTCATGAATTGTGAAACGTAAGCGATCAGTTGATCGATGGTGAAGATCATATCTGAAATGTGACCGGTTTGCACACGCTTTCCGTTCTGGTCCAGTGAGAATTCGAGATGATTCATATCCAGCGAATCTACAGGCAGGAACTGATCAGAGATCGGGGCACTGGATTCAAAGGATTTGGCAATTTCCCAGGGCTGCCCTTTTTCCTTGCAGATCTTTTGGAGATCGCGCGCAGTGAAATCGATCCCGAGTCCGATCTCATTATAGTATTTGTGTGCAAATTTTTCTGCGATGTTCTTTCCCGCTTTATTGATGCGAACAACAAGCTCACACTCGAAATGAATGTCGCTGGAAAAATCAGGGTAGTAGAAGGGATTGCCGGATTTTAGCAGAGCCACATCCGGTTTCATAAAAAACATCGGTACCGTTGGAACCGGAGCGTTCATTTCCTTTGCGTGATCGGCATAATTTCTTCCGATGCAAATGATTTTCATGGCTTTTTGAATTTGTTTTTCAGAGCATCAAGCTTGTTCTGCAGGCGCTCCTCTTCCGATTTTCCGCCCTTTTCAATTCGTCGTCGTTCCTTGATCTCTCCGACAATCTTCCGGAGGCATTGCTTGGTATACAACGGAAAATCTGCATCCAGCATCCATCCGAAATACCCAGGTTCCACGTCGAGGACTTCCTCAATGGTCTTTCCCTTGTGTTTTCCAAAGTTGTAGATTGGTTTTCCTTCCTCGTTGTACGCAAGACGCCCGGCAAAATCGAGTCGGGTAGTGTCACCGTAGCGGGAAAAATCGGCCAGAAAATCCACGTCGCCCGCTAGTTCCTTGTAGCGATCAATCTGAGCATCAAGCACTTCCCAGGTGGCGTTTGCATCGGCCATGGCCGTGTGTGCTTCGTTCAGATCTTTCTGGCAGTAAAATTTATACGCGGCAACCAAGGTGCGTTGTTCCATCTTGTGGAAGATGTTCTGAACGTCAATGTGTTTTTTGGCTGAAAGATCGAAGTTACTTCCTGCACGCAGAAATTCTTCAGCCAGGAGTGGTAAATCGAATTTGTTGGAATTGTAACCGGCAAAATCAGCATCTTCGAGAAAGGCTTCCAATTCAGGAAGAATTTCCTTGAAAGTAGGAGCGTCTGCCACATCGGCGTCGCTGATGCCATGAATTTCCGTTGCTTCCGCAGGAATCGGACATTCAGGATTGATTTTTTTCAGGAAATCTGTGCGACTTCCGTCGGGAGCAATTTTGATGATCGCGATTTCAACGATGCGGTCCAGGGTAACATTCAACCCGGTGGCTTCAAGGTCAAAAATGGCGAGTGAATTTGTCAATTCGATGTTCATAAAGTAAAGATAGGGAAGTAGGGGGATAAACAAAGTCCGGCGCTGAAAATTCAGGGCCGGACTT
>JBNKYR010000424.1:0-1939 GCA_050300995.1 Crocinitomicaceae bacterium
CTCTTCCGATCTAAGAGAATTGCCGACGCCGCCAATGCCGTTTGAAAGGCATCTGCTCCGTGCACCCGAACCGTAATATCTTCCGCCAATGCTTTCTGAAGCGATCGCATGTGCGGTGCTTCGCGATGTTCGGCAATTAGTTTTTCAATCTCTTCCTGATCTTTAAGCGTGAAGATTTTGATGTAGTTTTCAGCATCTTCGTCGGAAGTGTTCAGCCAGTATTGGTAGAACTGATATGGTGAAGTCCGGTTCGCATCCAGCCAAACATTTCCACTTTCGGTTTTCCCGAATTTTGTACCGTCTGCCTTCTTGATCAATGGAGTTGTAACAGCATAGGCCTCACCCCCACCTTTACGACGAATGAGTTCGGTACCGGTTACGATATTTCCCCACTGGTCGGAGCCACCCAACTGCACGATGCAATTTTTGTGCTGATTGAGCCAGTAAAAATCGTACCCCTGTACAAGTTGGTAAGAAAATTCCGTGAACGACATCCCTGTTTCGAGACGCGTTTTTACCGAATCTTTGGCCATCATATAGTTGACGGAAATATGCTTACCAACATCGCGAATGAATTCGAGGAAGGACATATCCTTGAACCAATCGTAGTTGTTTACAAGTTCTGCTGAATTGGCTCCGCAATCGAAATCAAGGAAACGTTCCAACTGCCCACGAACACCTTCAACATTCTTCTCGAGGGTTTCCATGTCCAACAGGTTTCGTTCCTGCGATTTCCCCGATGGATCTCCCACCATTCCTGTTGCACCACCAACCAACGCAAAAGGCTTATGACCTGCACGCTGGAAATGCACAAGAATCATGATCTGCACCAAACTCCCGATGTGTAATGAATCTGCGGTCGGATCAAACCCGATATATCCCGCACTCATTCCTTTCATCAGTGCTTCTTCCGTTCCGGGCATGATATCGTGAATCATCCCTCTCCATCTCAATTCTTCGATAAAATTCGTCGGCATCTTATTTATTCGTCAATTGTTTAAAGACTTCTTCCAATGATTTCTCTTCCTTTCGCAGCGTAAGGACCAAAATGTTGTTTGCCTGGGCAAAAGCGGCAACCACCTTTCGCAGGTCAGCGTCCTCATCCGATTCGATCAACCAGCCATCGCCCACTTGCTCAATCTTGCTGACACCGTTGATCTTTTTCAACTGACTGCGTGATACCTTGCCATCAAATTCGGCATACAGGGTCTGTTTCTGCGTATCAATCTGAAGGTCTACCGCTTTGTTATCCGCAACGATCTCTCCTTTATTGATGATCACAACGCGGTCGCAGATCGCCTCCACTTCCTGCATGATGTGCGTAGAAAGCATCACCGTTTTCTCCTTTCCGATCGCCCGGATCAGATCGCGAATTTCCACCAACTGATTCGGATCCAGACCTGAAGTCGGTTCATCCAGGATCAGCACTTCCGGATCGTGAATGATTGCCTGGGCAAGCCCCACACGTTGGCGGTATCCTTTCGAAAGAGCACCGATTTTTTTTCGCTGCTCTACTTCCAGCCCCACTCGATGGATCATTTCCTTTACGCGTTCATCCACATTCTTCACCCTGTAGATCTTAGCCACGAAAGCCAGGTATTCGCGCACGTACATATCGAGGTACAACGGATTGTGCTCCGGCAGATAACCGATCACCTGACGTGTATCCAGCGAGTCCACACTCACCGGCATTCCACACACGTGAACCGTTCCCGATGACGCTGGAATGTACCCGGTGATCACCTTCATGGTCGTCGACTTCCCTGCGCCGTTCGGCCCAAGAAAACCAACAATTTCACCACCTGCCACATTGAAGGAAATGTCCTTCACTGCCGCCTGATCGCCGTAATACTTTACCAGGTTCCTGACCTCTATTGACATCTGCGTAGTTTTGAACCAACGAATTTAGTGATTATTCGAGGAACTCATGGACTCAAAA
>JBNKYR010000425.1:0-1938 GCA_050300995.1 Crocinitomicaceae bacterium
AGAAAGCAAGATCCGTAAAGTTACTTTCGAGGAGGCCGTGCGTATGGGGCTCAAGTAATTGCCTGATTTTTTTTTGGAGGGCTCATAAGCTTGTTGTAGTTTTGAACATCATTAAAATCAAGACTTATGAAACTAACCTCTATGTGTGCAGCTTTTATGCTGTTTCTGGGAGTCGGTGCTACGGCCCAGACAATTGAGCAGTTGAACGTTCCTTTGGTGAACGACATTACTCACTCTCCCGTTTCTTTCAAATCTGTGACGTGTGGTCCGGATACTGTGACTTATCCGTTGGCAAAGGCATCAGGTCTGACAGCATTGAGCATTAACAATGTTAGTTCCGCGCAAGCTGCCTGTCAGTATTACGATGCACCTCAGGCCATTACGATTTCCGGATTGGAATTTTACGGTTGGAAAAGTGATGCAACCGGTGGGATTACGATTAACATTACAGCAAGTGTTTATCTTGCGGGTTCGGATTCCATGCCTACGGGTTCGCCTTTGGCAACTACAATGATCGCAATGGATACGGTTTTTGGAGGTGGGAGTTTGTCTGAGCTTCGTAAAGTTGGCACCTTCTCACCAATTACTGTTACAGCGCCTTATGTAGTTGTTCTTGAAAATAACTCGGCGAACAATGTTGCGATGATTTTTAACGATTATGCAGCTGCGGATGGTTTGCAGGAGTGGTTGTGTTCGATCAATATTGGCGGAAACTGGTTTCGTTCTTACGGGATTAATGTAGGGGGTAATGTTCTCGACGCTGATTTGTTGGTGCACCCTGTAGTAAGTTATACACTTGGAGCAAGTTACAATGGTGCAAACGAGTGCTTGTCAGCAGGACCAACAGTATTGTTTACCAACACTTCTTCTCCGGTGATCATGAACCGCATGTACAACCAGGCCGCTTTCCTCGGAATGCCTGAACTCTCTTTCACGTGGAATTACGGTGACGGATCTGCTACGGAAAATGTTGTCGATGGTCTGCATGTGTATTCAGGATCGTCCAATGTGGAATATTCAGTAACACTTACGGATACGCTTTTCGGGTGGACTTCTACATGTGTGCATGATACAACCGGATATGTTGGTGACAGCCTTGACGTAGATTTCTCTTCAAACCAAACAGGTTCAAACGTGAACTTTACGAACCTGACGTATGCCACTGCGGGTGCTTCGGGGTATCTTTGGGATTTCGGTGATGGTAATACCTCCACGCAGACCAACCCAACGCATACTTATGCTTCGGATGGTGTATACACTGTTTGTTTGACAGCAATCAGTAACTGTACTGCCGTTGATTCAACCTGTCATACGGTGACAGTTGTTTCCTGCGGTCCTCCAACAGCTGATTTTACGTACAATACAACAGACGGAATTTCATTTAATTTCACCAATACTTCTGCTACTACAGGAACGACCACGTATGCATGGTCAATGGGAGACGGAACAAACTATTCTACCGTGGATGCTTCGCATACCTACGGCGCGAATGGCGTGTACACAGTTGTGCTGATCGTTTCCGATTCATGCGGAATTGACTCAATGACTCAGTTGATCACTGTGGCAGGTGTTGGTTTGAGCGGACTTGATACATATGGAGTTCGTTATTTTCCGAACCCTGTAAACAACGAATTGCATGTTCAGGGAGATTTGATGATTGAGCAATTGGAAATGCGTGCTTTGTCCGGACAGGTAGTTTGGTCAGGAACAATCGGGGCGAAAGAAGCGAAGATCGAAACCGGCGGATTGGCTGAAGGGCAGTACCTGGTGCGTGCTACATTTGCCGATGGTTCTTCCGGATGGACAAAAGTGCTGATCAAGCATTAGAAATAGAACGAAAAAAGTGAAGGGGAGTCGAAAAGGCTCCCCTTTTTCGTCACATTGCGCATTTTCAACGTCCTATTTTGCATAGAAATCCGCGAGTAAACAGACGTTTTT
>JBNKYR010000426.1:0-1928 GCA_050300995.1 Crocinitomicaceae bacterium
CAATCAGCGGATCTTGAGGTATATGGAGATATTATTTCAAACGGGGGTTCGATCATTTCGGATTCAACATTGAAGATAAACATCCATCCGTTGAGCAGCTCAATCAACTCTGCTCAAATGCGGGACAAGTTCAAAAATCTTCATACCTATTCATTTAATTACAAAAGCAAGCCATCGGAAAAGCGCTATGGAGTAATTGCTCAGGAAGTAGCGACAATTTTCCCGGATGCGGTAAAAACACACCAGCGTACAGTCGGTAAAAACTCAAACGGAAGTAATCAGACGGAACCGATCATGGTGGTGGATTATAATGCACTCTCCGTATTCTCTCTGGATCTTCTGAAGCAACTGGTAGTTGAAAATGAAGACCAGGAAACCCGTATTGCTGCACTTGAAGAACAAGTACAGAACTTGTTACAACGTGTATCGGCTCTTGAACAGCCTTAATTCTTAATTCTACCTGAATAGTTCAAACTGTAAATACCAATCAATGATACGAGTTACATATTTTCTTGTTTTGATCGTCTCGCTTCTGGGAGCGAATAAAGTATATGGTCAGTGTTCGCCGGCTGACTATGTGTTTGATTATGACATTGTAACCGGTGAGTTCACGCTTGCTACTGCGGACGGCAGGAAACGGCTGGTGAATCTGATCAGTTTGGACTATGGAGACGGTACCGCGGCGAATACGGTATTCAATCCATCATCTATTGAAGTGAATGGCAATCCGACAGTTGTTGACAACTGGACCTATGATGCAAGCCCATGCGGAATTTTTACGGCGCAACTGGAAATTACCGCTACGAATCCTCTTGATGGCAGCCCTTGTACGGTTATTTTGACGGAACCCATTGTTATTAACGGTAGTCAGAGCGGTGGTATAACAGCTATCGATCAAGGATGCGGCGTTTATGATTTTTCAGCAGACTTTGTAGCACTTGGGATCACAAATCCTGTTTGGGGCTTTGGAGATGGGGGACAGTCTACTGCGGCTTCTCCGACGCATACTTATGCATCGAACGGTACGTATGTAGTTACCTTGCAGGATCAGAATAACGGAGGTTGTGCGAATTTCATTCAATTGGTTGTAAATACACTTCCGGAAAGTGATTTCACCTGGACAGCGAACTGTGTCAATAATGATGTGGTCTTTAATTCGGATGGTACTACAGGTACGTTGAGCTGGGATTTTGGTGATGGCACAACCGGTAACACGGAAGATCCGGTTCATGCTTATGCAGCTCCGGGAGAATATCTTGTTACGCTGACAATAACTGAAAATGGGTGTAGTTCGTCTACCAGTTGGTATGTGTATGCCGGGCAGCAAACCCCTTATTTTACACTGAACGACCTCTGCGAGGGAGAATTACTTTCTCCTTCAGGTATTCCGAACTGGCCGGATACCTACAGTTGGGATTTTAACAACGATGGAACTGAAGATGCACAGGGCTATCTCGTGAACTATCTTTATTCACCGACTTTCTCAGGAGGTGTATCTGAAACGTATACCGTTACGCTTACGACAACGGTAAATGGTTGCCCTCCGGTAAGTCATTCCGAAACGGTAACGATATATCAAGCTCTGAGTGCTGATTTTACATCTCTCGCAGATGCCTGTGATCCTTTAACATACGTATTCACTCCACTGAGCACTGATCCTGCGACCTATTACTGGCAGTTTACGGGGGAAGCTCCGACAAATAGTTTACCGGGAAATGCGTTGAGTCACACTTTTCTGACGGCTGGTACAAAGGACGTCACATTGACGGTGACGAATGGTGCCTGTGTATCGGAAAGTACGCAAACAATTGCAGTTCAGGATGCGCTGGCAGTGAGTATTCAAACAGCCTCGACGGTTCTTTGTGGTGGAGGAAATGCGCTGCTCGAAAGTAGTTTGAGCAATACGCTGACCGGCTCTACATATGCAT
>JBNKYR010000427.1:0-1910 GCA_050300995.1 Crocinitomicaceae bacterium
ATTTAATAATTAAAAATATGGAGTTACCTATTTAGAGATACTCTAAGTAGTGAACCAATGCTAAAGTAGTGTGTGTCAGGTACTAAAATTATTAATTTATTAATAAAATGATAAAAATTAACCTAAGAATCAATAAGATGGAACGGAATATTGAAATAAAAGTTGGTAAACCAGGAAGAACGTTTCCCGTATTTCTTCTACTGATTTGTTTTGCCATGACCAGTCGGTTTTCCTATGCCAAAACCGGGGACGAGATCTTTAACACAAGCTGCATGACCTGTCACGCCCTCAGTGATAAACGATTGACTGGCCCTGGATTGAATGGCCTACTCGAAAGAAGAGATGCGGATTGGGTCTCCAAATGGATCCGAAACTCACAGGAACTTATCAATTCCGGCGATGAAGATGCCGTAAAGATCTTTGAAGAGTAC
This sequence comes from Crocinitomicaceae bacterium, assembly GCA_050300995.1. GTDB lineage: Bacteria > Bacteroidota > Bacteroidia > Flavobacteriales_D > Crocinitomicaceae > UBA4466. The sequence continues at coordinate 432 of JBNKYR010000427.1, forward strand.
AATAAAATAGCGATGCCCGCATTCGATTATCTGACCGATGATGAACTTGCAGATTTGATCAAATACATTGATGAGAATGGCGTTGCTGAAGAAAATCTTGCGAGTACCGGAGAAAGTACATCCGCGAACGGAAATACCGAAGAAGGTAAAGGCATTAACCTGATGTCCATTTTCTGGGGTATTCTCATTATTGGTATTGCCGTTCTTTTTGCCTATCGATTAAGAAAGCGCGTGATCCGCGAAGTCAATCACCTGGGAGTTTATGCAAATGCCCATCAGATCAAAAACTATCCTGCCATCTTCCTGATATACGTACTAATCGCATTTTCTGCAATATACGTGCTGGTGCAGTTGCTCAATAACGATATCGGAATGATCAATCAATTGATGTTTATGGCATTGCCATACCTCGCTATCGGAATATTCCTGGTTGGAAGCATTTACCGTTACAAGCAAAAAGGATTTAAGGTTTCTTCGCTATCATCACAGTTTCTGGAAGGAAAACAACTGTTCAGAGGCTCCCAGCCGTTCCACTGGGGCCTGATGGTGCTATTCTTCGGACACCTGATCGCATTCCTGTTTCCCTCGGCAATTATGGCATGGAACGGGGAACCGGTTCGTCGCTTGATTCTTGAGATCTCGTCCTTCGCATTCGGACTGTCGGCACTTTGGGGATTGACACTGCTGATTATCCGACGATTAAAGTCAAAAACATTGCTTGTGGTTACGAATAAAATGGACATGGTTGTTTACACCATTCTACTGACACAAATTATTTCCGGACTAGGTGTTGCCTTCTATGTACGTTGGGGATCTTCCTGGTTTGCAAGTGTTCTGACTCCCTACCTTCGTTCTGTATTCTCATTTGATCCTGATATTACAGCTGTAGCAGAAATGCCATGGTGGATTCAGTTGCACATCATTTCGGCCTTCTCCATCATTGCTATTATTCCATTTACGCGTTTCATGCACTTCCTGGTCGCACCCGTTGATTATATCTGGAGAAAGTACCAGGTGGTCATCTGGAATTGGAACAGAAAGGCTATCCGTACTTCAACCAGACATTCCTTCGGTAAAAAGCCAAGGAATCATTGACGACTACTCTACAACTAAATATATAACTCCCTGGGAGCTTGTTGTTATGACAGGCTCTCTTTTTTGACGAAAGTAGCCATCCAGAGGATTAGAGTACCAAGGAACATCATTGCACTGAAAACAAGCAGCAGAAACGGATCGAAAAAAACATTAATTCCAGCAAACAACAGAAGTAGTTCACTCAACAGAAAACCGGACAGGAGAAAACCAATCCCGACAACGGAAAGTGCCCTGCGCAAGACTCCCTCCTCAAACAACAAAGCCAGGAAAAACAATGAAAGGATGCCGATCAGGGACAGATGCAGGAAGAACATTAGCGAAAAACGGTTGTAAAACGAATAAATTCCCATCGCCGGAAGCAGCGCTCCAAATTGTATGATGGAT
>JBNKYR010000428.1:0-1907 GCA_050300995.1 Crocinitomicaceae bacterium
TGCCTTTTCGAATGAAAGTTTGGCGGCCATGCGACACTTCCTTTATAATGATGATGGATCCATGGACGATTTCTGGTTCACTGTAACCTCGATTCGTCCTTTGCTCAATTGAATTTCCAGAGCCTTTTTCAAATGAAAAACGAGATTCAGCTTTCCGTTTCCCGTGTAGATGGTCTGCTTTCCAAATGACAAGGTGTCTGTCACCGGATATCGGTTGACGACGGTGAATGCATTGATCTGATTGTAGCAGGCGTTTCCGTTCAGGTTAACGGTTACCCATTTTGCCAGATCCTTTGAAAAAGCGAGTTCAACCCCGGTATTGTAGCTCCGACCTGCATTCTGAAAAACGTTGTAAATGATCGTATTCCCCGGAACGACGGCAGCAATTCTCGTGATGGTGCCATCTGTCATTTGACCATATAGCGCTCCGTAGAAGTACCCCTTCTTTAAATTCAATTTGTACCCCAGTTCCGAAGAATTCGTGAATTGAGGTTTCAGGGCCGGGTTACCGACCTTAACAATTTCGGCATCATCGTATTTGGGAAAGATGCGGATATCGACTTCATTCGGGCGGTTTACGCGCCGGTTCAACGCCAGCGAGAGCTTATTCCGGTCGTTGAAACGAACTCCCAGACGAATATTCGGAAACGGCTGAACATATTGATAGCCATCACTGCTGTATGTCGGGTGATCCGGACTCACCAGATAGTTTACTTTTACGTATTCCAACCTTAATCCGACTTCCGCATCAAACTTCCTGTTCTGATAAGCGTAATTTCCGTAAACGGCCGGGATCAATTCTTCGTACCTTGCCTTTCCTCCTGCAAGTGAATCCATTTGTGAATTCAGCCCGGGAATGAACTGCATGTTGGTCGGAATAAAGCGATCCCTGAATTTGAGTCCCCCTTCAAACTTTCCGTATTTCAAAGGCTTTGTGTAGTCCAGGTTGAAATCGATCACATTTTCATCAGAGATCAGCTTGAACGTATCAAGACCAGTGTAGGATGGATAGCTGTTTTCAAAGTAATACTGTTCGTTTTCGCGGTGAAAGGTGTAATTCGCTCCGGCACTTAACTGATGACCGGCCTGCCCGAACTTATGAAGATATTGAGCTGCTCCCACCAGGGTCGTTTTCAACTCGTCTTCCAGGAATTTCCATAAACGGAGCCTTTCGGACAGGTCTTCATTGAAAAAAGGCTCATCTCCATTGTCCAGAATCCTTTCCCTACCGTAAAGGCCATATAATGTGACAGTATTATGGTCATTGGCGAAGATATCCATCCCCAGTTTACTCGTCAGAAAGCCTGTATTCCGGTTTCGCTTCGTTTGTTGATGAATGACCGTTCCATCATCGTAAGTTCGCGTGACGAACTCGTTCTTGTTCAACGTTTGTGTGTACAGGTAATCTGTTTGAAGGAAAACATTGACCTTGTTCTTCCGGTAATTCAGGGACAACGAAGGATTCAGTTTGGGTGTATACTGATACTGAGGACGAATCGCAGGAAGGTTTTCCTTTTTGATCCAGAGCGCACCTAGTCCACCCATCACTCCTGCTTGGCCATTGAAACCATTTCGATCCTCTTTCCTGAGAATGATATTGATAATCCCTGCACTTCCGTTGGCGTCGTACTTTGCCGATGGATTGTTGATGATCTCGATTCGCTCGATCGCTGATGCCGGCAGGTTATCGAGTCCGTTCTGATTGCCAAAACCTGTGATCGCCGATTGTTTTCCATCGATCAGAATGATCACATTCTCATTCCCACGAATCTTCACTTTTCCATCCTCGATGGTTACCCCCGGAAGATTCTTCATGACCTGAGCCACTGATCCTCCGGATTGTGCGATGTTCTCCGAAACCGTATACGTTTTTTTGTCCAGCGTACCCGAAACGGCATCCTGCCTTG
>JBNKYR010000429.1:0-1893 GCA_050300995.1 Crocinitomicaceae bacterium
TGCTGATCATCATTGATAATTACCATGGAACCCATTTTATCCAACTAAAACCGGATAATTTGCGTGAGATATTTTGAATGAAATGGATGGCGAAATGTGCTCAATTGCCCTAATCGAATCATCAAAATCATCTTTCGCAAGGCTCACTTTCGGTTCAATTAACAAACCTTAACGTCGAACACCCAATACCCTTACTCTCGCATCGTTGATTCGGTAATCAATCCACATTCGTATGCGCATTTTGCTCATCAACCCTCCGCACACCGCTATCGGCAGTCGAATGGCCGGTGAACACCTTCCTCCTCTCGGACTGCTTTCCATCGGCGGACCTCTGATCGACGCCGGACATGAAGTTCATCTGTTCGATGCTGACTTCGACAACTCTCCCATTGAGGATATCGCATCTGTTGTTTTGTTGCACAATCCGGATATTGTTATGATGGGGCATTCCGGATCTACCTCGGCACAACCAGTTATTGACGAGATCGCCTGTTATCTGAAAACGTACCTTCCTCAACTCACTATTGTCATTGGTGGCGTCTTTCCAACCTATCACTGGAAGGAGATTCTTGAAGACAACAAGGCAATTGATGTGGTCGTATGCGGGGAAGGCGAACAGGTCGTCCTTGATCTCACGGATGCACTGCGAGGTATTCGTCCGCTGCGTTCCGTACAAGGCATTGCCTATCGAAGAGGAGGACGCATCATCAAAAACCCGAATGCTCCGATGATAGCCTGCCTGGATGATTATCGGATCGGCTGGGAACTCATGGGAAATTATCACTATACATACTGGGGAGGGAAAAAAGCAGTCGTTATCCAATTCTCGCGTGGATGTCCCTACCCTTGCAGCTATTGCGGACAAAGTCTGTTCTGGAAAAAATGGCGGAACCGGGACCCTCAGTCACTTGCAGATGAAATTGAAATGCTCCACCGACGTTTCGGAATTGAAGTCATCAACTTTGCTGATGAAAACCCGGCGACAAACAAACGCGAATGGAAGGCCTTTCTGGAGGCCCTCATCGCCAAAGATCTGAACCTGATCCTCGTAGGATCCGTCAGGGCCGATAATATCGTGCGCGATGCTGAACACCTGCACCTTTATAAAAAGGCAGGATTCGAACGTTTCCTGCTGGGCATTGAAAACTACGATGCCGTGATTCTGGAAAAGATCAAAAAGGCCGGATCGGTGACCAAAGACATGGAAGCGATTCGCCTTTTACGTAAACACGACATTTTATCTATGGCGACGTACGTGGTAGGGTTCGGTGATGAACGCTTCCGGGATTTTTACAACAGTCTGAGGCAATTGTTACGCTACGACCCCGATCAGATCCAACTATTGTATGTGACGCCGCACAAATGGACGTCCTACTTCGATGAGATCAGCCATAAGCGTATCATCGTGAATGATCAGCGCAAATGGGATTATAAGCATCAGGTAATGGAAACTACACACATGCGGCCGTGGCAGGTAGTCCTTTGTGTTAAAATGATTGAAGTACTCATGCAAATGCGCCCCAAGGCCATCAAAAGGTGGCTATTTCATCGGGATCGCCGCCTGCGAAAAGCCATGTTCTGGTACAACAACATCGGTCGTCGTGTGTGGTTTCATGAACTGTTTTCGTTCTTCTTTCGTGACAAGCGTCTCCGAAAACCTCAACCAATCAACACTTTTTGGAAAGGAAGCGACAATTCACATCATGAGAAGCAAACAACCGGTGAAATTCAGAGGTCTCAAAATAAAAAAGTGCTTAAGTCGTTGTAACGATTGACCTGCTTTATTTGTTAAAGCACTTAAAGACTACTATGAAATACCGACTTACACTCAACCTTATTCTGCTATTTGCTATTTCCTCCTCTGCACAAACAACCTTTCAGCGTTTATATGGC
>JBNKYR010000430.1:0-1889 GCA_050300995.1 Crocinitomicaceae bacterium
CGCAATAAGGGCATCCTTTGCGGCTTGTGACAATCCTGACCAATATGAGGCCCAGGTACCGGAACCATTCACTGCCTCATATTCCTGCTTTTCGACCTGAATACAGAAACTATCGCATGAATTGAAACACCCTGAAAGATCCACGGTGGACAGGTAATCATCAATGAAATCCTGAAGGTTTGGCAAAGCAGTGTTCATCTGATAATCAAACTCTGCCTGCATGGTCTCAATATCAAGTGCCAGCGTCTTAATAATGCGGTATTCGCCGACATCAGACAGTACGTATTCCAGGCCTGAGATCTGCTCATCTACTCCCGCTCCACTGGAGTAACATGGATTGGTCGGATCTATGTCCTGAGTAAACGGATTAACAGGTGTGCCACTTGTTTCGGGCACACTGACTCCATCCGGTCCGATTACTTCAATTGTCAAATCATACCGGCAGGTTGAACATAACTGTCCGATGCTGAAAGTTTGCCCATCAATTGTAATTTGCTGGGAATTTATCGTATTGATGGTACTTGATACCGAATAATTCAATCGGATCGTCGCATTTTCCACCAGGTTCATATGCGTATGCTCGGACACCAAACTGTAATCATCAGACAGAGAAGTATTGTTGTTCAATATGTTGACATAATAATCCGCCTCATTTTGATTTTCCAGCTGCACCAGGTTGGTTGGTGACTCACCAACGATTCCGGTAGCAATCACATTTCCCCGTTTATCGTAATAGGCTACGGAATACTGACCGTTCGCATCGCGTACGATCTCCTTCCGATAACCACTGAGGTTATCCGGCACATTGCTTCCGAACAAACGGATTAGCTCTGTTGAAGACGGTGAAACATAAAAAGTCTCTGCCGCATGGTGGTCGTAATCCGTTCCATTGTAGAAACCTCCAACCTGGAACTCTTCTCCAATACCTCCAACACGTTCAACGCGACCAGAACCATCGTTCCGGTAAATTGTCTGACTGTACACAAAACCACCGGCATCCGGCACGTAGTCCTGGAACAGATCGTCGTCAAACTGATTATTTGCACTGAAATACTGCGAAGCCCCTGATTCGCCCGATGCCGGTGAATTAACCGCAATAGCGGACTGTTCATAATAATTCATCCGATCAAAATCCTCATCATCGAAGGCAGCGGTGGTAACGGTACTTAAAGCCGTATTGAAGTTTGCATGATAGCCCATTTGCCTACCCTGCACGGGAGCCGGGATCATACTTAACGTTTGCCTGCCCTCTCTGTCAAAGAACGATTCTCCGATCAGCGTAATATCTTCCGAATTGTTGTAGGTAAGGCTTTGGCGGCCTTTGTTGCTTCCATCATAGAAGGAAACACTACTTACACTTTTCCCTTCTTCCGCGTATGCAACGCCGAAAAGCCAGTTCTTATCCAGTTCGAAGCCTTCATTGACGTCAATGATCTCATAAACGATATCCGACGCATCAATGGATCCGATCGACACAGTCGGGTCTACAAAGTAGTTCCATTCGCCCAACTTGATTTGTTCGCTTACACCATTTACATCCGTAAACTTACTGACCGCACGAACTCTAAAATAAAGCGCCCCTTTCGGGTAGGTCATATCAAGCACATGATGGGTGTTCCAGACCCGAACGCGAGACGGTTCTTTCAGTTCGAAAGCATCATCGTAGCCTCCTGCCTGCAAGGACGATGCATTTCCGAATGTCGTCTGCAGGTCAGCGTATTCCTGACTGTAGTAGTCAATGAATACCCACTCGAGATCATACCATTCTGCGCCCTGTACATATTTCCAGCTTACGCGATAGTCGCTGTTATCGAAATCAAGTGCCGGTTTGTCAGCGGTGGAGGTGGAAATATCATGTTCATACCAAACTGTACTATGTAATTCCAATC
>JBNKYR010000431.1:0-1871 GCA_050300995.1 Crocinitomicaceae bacterium
CTCAATGGCTATATGCGTGTTACGGTAAAAGTGGCGGTAGTACACCCTGCCGAATTCATCGTGATCAGCTTTGAGCAGGAAATGGCTACTTCGTCTTAGATCACGAGTTACCGGGCTTCAATTCGGCCCAGACTTCGGCCCCGATTTCCAGTTGGGTTTTGTTGGAACACGAGAGCAGACACACAAATTCGAAGATCGGTTTATTGTCAGGTGACAGCCTTCTTGGTATAGTGAAGCTGGCCGGAAAGGTTTTTTTTCTTCCGTCGCTGAACCGGATCTCCACTTCTTCAGGCAGCAGGCATTCTCCGAAGACTTCCGGTGGAACGGATGGCACAATGACGATCCCTCTGCCGGTAATGGCGAACATGTCTTCGATGGTCAGAAGATGCTTCACAATCCGATGGTGAGTCGATCATAATTTCCTACCGGTAAAACGGATCACCGAACTGCGTCCCTGGTGGTACAGGCCTTCGCTCAGAACAGTTTCCATTTCTTCCAGTTCGAGGATCTCAAAGTCCGCGAAGTCTGCTCTCAGTTCGTCTACCGAAAACAACACGTTGATGTCTCTCGGGCCTCCGGCCTTCGGATTAGCAGAATTGTATTCCAGGTGCGTTTTGCTGAAGGCCTCGAAGATCACAATGCCTCCCTTTTTCAGGGAACGGGTCAGCATTCGGTGATACCCCGACTTCAGTTCGGCCGGGAAATGCGCGTAGATCAGACCTATTGCATCAAATTGTGCTTCTTCAAGTGCTAATTCTTCAAGGGACCCAACGATATACTCAATTTCGACCTGTCTTTCCTGCGCGAGCTGTTCTGCCTTGCGCTTTCCTTCTTCGCTGATGTCAAAGGCCAGAACCTCCCAGCCAAGTTCTGCAGCATAAACCGCATTTCGACCTTCTCCCTCGGCCGGCAAAAGCAATTTTCCCGGAGGAAATTTCGCCAGTTGTTCTTTGAAATAAGCATTCGGTTCATGTCCGTAGGCATAAGCCTCTTCACCGTATCGTTCGTTCCAGAATTCTTTCATGGGGCGAAGGTACATTTTTGGAAGCATTCAGTGTGTAACTGATAATACGCATGCTTTTATGCCATGACAGGTTCCTGAGCGTATTTCGTTTTGATAAAACCGGCCGATTTATGTATATTGAGCGACTTTCCATATTAAACGCCCCTTATTTCGGATGATAGATCATCAAACTACATGTCCAATTTGTGATTCATCGAGCACAAAGAAGCTTTTGAATTGGGAAAACTCCACCATCAACAAATGCCAGTCGTGCAAGTTGATTTTCGGTTACCCCTTACCACCCCAGGAATTACTGAATAACTATTATCAGGGTTTTTTATTCAATATACCGGATTCAAAGGTACTTCGTTTGACGGTAGACAAGCGTCTTGAAGAATTACCTCGCTGGTTTGATCTGTCAAAAAAGGACGCGTCGTTTCTTGATTTTGGCGGAGGTACGGGGAGTTGTTATAAAGCAGCCGTGGAGCTTGGATTAAAGGCCTATTACTTTGATCTGGACAAAGAAGCGGAAGCTTTCGTTAAAAAAGAGCATGGATTAACCGATGCATTCATCGTGAATGACATTCAGTCGACAGCTCAACGTTTCGACTATATATTTTCGGACAATGTTATTGAACATTTGATTGATCCCGTTGCTCATGTCAAAGAAATGTACAATGTGCTGGGTGAAGGTGGTGAAATAGTAATTAAAACGCCACATGGGGGGAACACGGAAACATGGTTCAATCCTTTAATCTGGGTGAAAGGATACTTTTTCAAAGCACTTCGATTTAATTCCTTCATGCGTTCAGTGAATGGAGCAATGCATCGTTTCTGGCATTGCGATCCCCCACGTCATTTGTATTCA
>JBNKYR010000432.1:0-1855 GCA_050300995.1 Crocinitomicaceae bacterium
TATCGGTATTGCCAAACCAGGGTCATCGCCGGAATACATGTCAGAGAAAATTGCAAAGACGATCGAGAAGGAACTGGGAGGCATCAAACTGGTTGACGAGATCAACTCGAATGCCGTACACGGCTATGTAACGATCCGCGTAAAGTTCGATTTCAAAATGGAAGTCGACAAGGCACTTACCAAAGTGAAAGATGCGGTTGATGAAGCGCGGACCAAAACCGACTTCCCGAAACTGCCTGTGGAGCCGAACATTTTTGAAATGGACCCGGCACAAATGCCGATCATGAACATTAACCTTCGTGGTCCGAACCCTGCCCTGCTGAAGGATGTGGCTGAAGAACTCGAAGATCGTATCGAAGATCTTGCGGAGATCAGTGAAGTGGACATCCGAGGAGTACAGGAACAGGAAATGCGCATCGAAGTAGACCCGATCCGTGCTCAGGCAGTAAATGTAACGATCGACGACATCCAGAACGCAGTGAATGCTGAACACCAGACTATTCCAGGCGGCGAACTTCTCGTAGACGGTGTGCGAAAAACCATTCGCATTGAAGGTGAATTTGCTGATGCCGATGAGCTCAAGCAGTTGATCGTAAAACAGGACGACTACCTTCCGGTTAAGCTGGAAGATGTCGCAAAAGTGTATTTCGGAAACGGAGACACAACTTCCTATGCCCGTGAATTCGGTGAACCGGTTGTCATGCTGGACGTCAAAAAGCAAGGCGGAAAGAACCTGCTGGACGCTTCGGACAAAATCGCTCAGATCCTGGAAGAAGCTAAAAAAGACGGAACAATTCCGCACAGCATTGTGGTTTCCAAGACCAACGACCAGTCGAACAATACGCGCGACATGGTTTCGAACCTCGAGAACTCGATCCTCTTCGGAATCCTGCTGGTAGTAAGCGTACTGCTTTTCTTCCTTGGATTGCGCAACGCAATGTTCGTGGGAATTGCCATTCCACTATCAATGCTGATGTCCTTCCTGATCCTGGATGCGATGGGCGTGACACTGAACGTAATGGTTCTCTTCTCGCTGGTACTTGCACTTGGTATGCTTGTGGACAACGGTATTGTGATCGTGGAGAACATTTACCGACACATGGATGAAGGAAAGGGATCCAAACAAGCAGTTATTGCCGGGGTAGGTGAAGTCGCCATGCCGATCATCGCTTCTACGGCTACCACACTTGCAGCCTTCGTTCCGCTGGCATTCTGGCCGGGAATCATGGGAGAATTCATGAAGTACCTTCCGATCACACTGATGATCGTACTTGGCTCTTCGCTCTTCGTGGCACTTGTAATCAACCCGGTACTGGCAGTCGTCTACATGAAGGTGACACAAGACAAACCGAAGAAAAAACGTGTGCTGCGTACCTCAGCTATCCTTGCAGGAATCGGAATCATACTGGCTGTTATGGGTGTCCTCGCACTTGGAAACCTGTTGATCTTCATCGCCATCATGGGAGTTCTGAACCTCTTCATCCTCTTCCCGAGCACCTTGCGCTTCCAGAACGGTTTCCTTCCGAAACTTGAGGCATCCTACGAGCGCTTCCTGACCTTCGCCCTTACCGGAAAGCGTCCGGGAAAATTCCTGCTCGGAACCGTTGGATTGCTGGTGCTCTCCTTTGTATTGATGGGAGCCTTCCCTCCGAAGATTGATTTCTTCCCGGTGAACCAGCCGAATTATGTAAACATCTTCATTTCTCATCCGATCGGCACTGATATTTCCGTGACCAACGAGACAACTTTAGATGTAGAGAAAAAACTCAATGCGATCATCGGCAAATACATGGACGAAGACGACACTACGGGCATTCCCGAAGACGAGCGTCTGATCCAGTCGATCATCGCGCAG
>JBNKYR010000433.1:0-1854 GCA_050300995.1 Crocinitomicaceae bacterium
TACATCCCGCTCGAATATTGCTTAACCGGCCTGTCCAGAAATTCCTCGAGTTCGCTGAAGGCAATGATCGCCGGATATAGTTCCTGCAAACGTTGTGGTGTAATACCGAGCAATGAAGCACTGAGTTCAATGTTTTCATGACCGGTGAGATCTCCATGGAAGCCCGTACCCACCTCGATGATGGATGTCAGTCGTCCTTCGTACTCTATCATCCCTGATGAAGGCGATGTGATGCTGCTCAACACTTTCAGCAACGTACTTTTTCCGGCTCCGTTCCGACCAATGACCCCAAGGATCTCTCCCGGAAACAGGTCGAAGGAGACACCTTTTAGAGCCCACAAGCCGGAGTCCGAAAACTGCTTGGACAATTCCCGAACCGACAATACCGGTAGCGAAGGATCAACTGCCATTACAACTCCTCCTGTTTACGGTTATGGATCTGCATGTAATAGAGGTTTTGCAGGAAATAACGGCTGTTTCCGAATTCCAGCGCGTTCCACGGCTTGATGCATTTGATCTCAAAGAAGTCCACTGGAAAAACGTATTCCTGCAGGTTCTCGATCTTGTTGATTCCTGTCAATTCCTGGAAATCATTGGAAATCGTCAGGTTCTCGAAATCCTCCAAGGGAAGATCGATCGTTTTCAGGCTGGACAGGATATAGCCCTTTTTCCGGATGTACCGGAGTACTTCATACAGATCCGCCACATTGTAACGGTAGGCATCGTTGATATTCTTTACTTCCCGTCTTATATCTTCTGCCAACGATGGCAACGCCGGCTCCTTCACAAACAGGTCTTTGATGTACAGTGTGCCTCCCGGCTTCAGCATGCCCCACGCCGAGTTGATCACCTGTTCGTGGTTCACGGCGTGACCGAAGGACTCCAGAAAGTACACCACATCAAAGCTGTCGGATTCGTAGTATTTCTCCAATTGGTGGTAGTCGCCGAGGGTTACATGCACCTTCTCTTCCAGCCCTTCCTCTTTGATGTACTTCGTTGCTTTTTCCACCTGATCTTCGGAGATCGTCAACGCCTCCACTTCTACTCCTGCATGCTTTACAAAATAACGGGCAGGGCCGCAGACACCGCAACCAGCATCCAATACGCGTTGTCCTTTTTCCAATCCAATGCTTTCGATCTGGTAATCGAGCAGTTTCGTGACATCCGTCGTCCGGAATGCCTGAATCACTTCTCCGTATACCTTGAGGAAATTGTCGGTTTGTTCATTGTAAAATTTGCCGACATCTCCGGCGGAATGCTTTGCGTTGTAGGTTTCCTCACGGGTACGCATTACCATGTACAACAGCACTGCAATGCACGCCAGCAATACCCCGATGATCGTATAGAAAATTTCGGTCTGCATTAATTTCGGTTTCGTTTAAAAAAACTGAACCATCCGCGTGAAGCAGCAACAGGTTCACGTCCCAGATAGATCCGGTCAAAGGCTTCTTCATCAAGCATTCGGAAAGAATGATCGATCGTTCGGCTGAGGGTGAGTCCTTTCGGCCCTTCCTCCGGATCATTCTCGAAAAAGAACCCCGGATGCGAATCGTATTCCTCCACATGCGTCTCGTCCTTTTTGTGGTAAAATTTCATTTCAGCCCCCTGCGGAATGACGCCAAACACCACAGCCAGCCGCAACTCATCCGATTGATTTTCCGGTGAAGAATGCCAGAGCGCGTGATCATAGATCAATCCTTCCCCGGCCTTCATTTCCAGGGTATGCATGTGCTTCTCCACCTGCTGACTGATCAGGTACAGCACCGGCGGCAGGTTCGGGCCACGGTAAGTCTCCTGCTTTCTGTGACTCCTTTCCAGGATGCGCATGGCTCCATTATATTCTGTCACATCACA
>JBNKYR010000434.1:0-1831 GCA_050300995.1 Crocinitomicaceae bacterium
AGAATTGCTCTTCAATGCTCACCGACCAGGTCACCGAGAGGAAATTGACGGAATCTTGCCAGCCGTTCCAAATTTCCTCGAAGTTCGAGAGGAATAGACTGTAATACACCGTTGAATTGCTGGTTTGGATCCCGAACGGCAGGTGTGGGAAGATCAAAAATCCGAAGCCCACGATCAAAAAGTAGAGCGGCCAGATTCGTAGCAGGCGACGCATAAAGAATCCGCCGGCGTTGATGCTTCCTTTTGTTTTTGCTTCGTGCTGCAGGAGATAAGTGATCAGGAATCCACTCAGAACAAAGAAGAGTCCTACACCATGATGTCCTTTCGCAAAAACCTTGCTGATCGATTCAAACCAGGGCTGCCGAAAAAAGTCGCCCCATATTTCCCGGCCCAGCGTAAAACAGTGGAAAAGAAAGACCGCCAGCGCACCGATAAATCGCAGTCCGTTGAGGTTCGGAAAGAATGGAGAGGAGATTTGCTGTGTATTGCTGTCAATCAACCCTGAATCATTAATTTTACCGACAAATTAAGGGAAAATACAGTTCACATGACGTATGATATCGCAATAATCGGTGGCGGGATCGTTGGGGCGGCAACCTTTTACAAGCTGCAAACCAAATATCCGGAGTTGAAAATGGCGCTCTTTGAAAAAGAGAACATGCTGGCCGATCACCAGACAGGGCACAATTCCGGGGTGATCCACTCAGGACTGTATTACAAGCCGGGATCGCTCAAGGCGCAAAATTGCATCAAGGGACGTCATGAACTGGTGGCTTTTGCCGAAGAACACGGCATTGATTACGATGTGTGTGGAAAGATCGTGGTAGCAACCGATGAAAGCGAGTTGCCGCACATGGAGAAGATCTACCAGACCGGATTGCAGAACGAAATCGAAGGCATCCGTAAGCTCACCGGCGAGGAACTGAAAGAATATGAACCCTTTGTAGAAGGAATTGCCGGTATTTTGGTTCCGTGCACAGGGATCATTGATTTTCGTGGTGCCACAGCAAAAATGGTCGAACTGGCCATGGCTGCACAGCCGGCGAGTAAATTGTACCTCGAGCACGAAGTACAAAACATTCGTCACGAAGAGAACGATTCCGTGGTGATCACGAATAAGGGCGAATTTCGGGCGAAATATCTCGTGTTCTGTGCAGGCTTGCAAGCCGATCGTCTGGCCAAGAAAGACGGCGTGAAACTCAAGGAAAAAGTCGTTGGTTTCCGTGGTGATTATTACGAGCTGACCGAGCAGGGTAAGCACAAGGTGAAGAACCTGATCTATCCTGTTCCGAACCCGGATTTTCCGTTCCTTGGCGTACACTTTACGCGGATGACCGACGGGGAGATCGAGTGTGGTCCGAACGCGGTCTTCACCTTCAAGCGTGAGGGCTACAAGAAGACTTCTTTCTCCTGTCGTGATACCTGGGATGCACTGACTTATGGCGGAACCTGGAAGCTTTTCTTCAAGAACATGCGATTCGGGATCAATGAATACCGTCGTGCATTTTCCAAGCGTTTGTTCCTTAAAACCCTTCAACGAATGATCCCGTCGCTTACAATGGAAGACATCAAACCGGGAAGAGCAGGGGTACGTGCCTTGCTGCTCGCGCAGGACGGTGATACGCGCGACGATTTCCGAATTGAGTACCACGGGAATGCTATTCACGTATTGAATGCGCCTTCTCCGGCAGCCACAGCTTCACTGGCCATTGGGGGCTACATCACGGCGGAAGCGGAAAAGCACTTCCAGCTGAAGGATTAAACCCTCCCTTTTTCCGATAAGAGGATTGCAAATGCCCGCGTCTGTGGGAATTGCGAGAAGATAATAATC
>JBNKYR010000435.1:0-1830 GCA_050300995.1 Crocinitomicaceae bacterium
ATGGCTATGATGCTGAACGACGACATACGTGTTTTTACCAAAGGTAAGTTCCCAACTCCCCTGCGGGAACGGACTTTTATTATTCGTTGCCACCCCTTTAAAAAGCGTTTTCTATATTTGATTATCCAAGTCCAGCACGTGAAATTACGCCGCCTCTGTTCTGTCATTCTTGCACTCTTCATCGGTTTTTCGGTGCTTGGACAGCAGTACAATTTCCGGAATTACAATGTGGAGGACGGCCTGGCCCAATCGCAGGTATATGCGCTTTATCAGGATGTCACCGGCCGACTGTGGATGGGAACCCGCGGTGGCGGAATCAGTGTTTTCGACGGCTTCGAATTCCGGAATTTCACCAGCCAGGATGGTCTGCCAGGTAACTACATCAATAAGATCACGTCTGATTCCACCGGAACCATCTGGGTGGCGACCAACAATGGCCTTTGTTACTTTGACGGTTCCCGATTTCAGCCAATCGCAAACATTCGCAGCGGAACACCCGGCGCCATCCTTGATATTTTTGTAGACGCTCACGGCAAGATCTATTGTTCCGGGAGTAAAGGTGTATTTGAACTGGAGAACAATCAGTTTCGTGAATTAATCACACCGGAAGATCTTGGGGGCGCTTTTCCTTCCTGCATCTACATGGATGAAGACCGCATGCTCATTGGTACTGACAGAGCTTTGTTCGAACGAAAAAACGGAAAATTGAAAGACCTGTCGGAGGAATCGCCGTACATGAAAAATGCGATCACCACGATCAAACGGGATAAACACGGTGCTTTCTGGATCGGCACCTACGGAGATGGGATGTACTGCCACGCACGAAACACGTTCTTTCGCGTAGATTATCAGCTGGAACTTTACCGCCAGACGGTTCTTGACATCTTCATCGACGCATCGCAAAACCTGTGGATCGCCACGTTATCGAAAGGCGTGGTGTTCTACGATCGCGGAACCAAAACCTTCGTTTCCATCACTGAATCGGAAGGTCTGAGCAACAACCATGTACGTTCCATCTATCAGGATCACAACAACAGTTTCTGGTTCGGAACCTCGGGCGGTGGTGCCTGTCACTACCTCGGAAAACAATTCACCACCTACGATGAACGCTCCGGACTGGGAGGAAATTACATCTACAGCATCTTTCGCGATTCGGAAGGAACCCTTTGGATCGGAAATTCACAACGTGGCGTCAGTACGCTTTCGGGTGGCGGCTTCACCCGCTTCGATGTCAACAACGGTTTCCGCAACGTCAAGGTAAAATCAATCACGGAAGATCAGCAAGGCCGCATCTGGCTCGGTACGGACGGACAAGGTGTTTACGCATACAAGGACGGACATTTCCAGTCGATTGACGAACTGCGCTCGGTTTATGTCAAACAAATGAAAACCGATTCGAAGGGGCATATCTGGCTGGCAACTGCAGGCAACGGAATCATTGAGATCGTGCCGCATTCCGGGAATTTTGTCATCGAAAAATGGACGGTCAACGAAGGGATCATTTCCAACCGGATCAATTGTCTGCACTTCGATAAAAAAGGCCGACTCTGGTACGGTTCGGAACGCGATGGACTGGGATGTTTACAACTGCAGAAAGGCAATAAAATTCATATTGATCAGGAAGACGGACTGGCCAGCAATGAAATACGCTCCATCGCGGAAGACCATCAGGGAAGACTCTGGATCGGAACGGCCGGAGAAGGCGTCAGCATCCTCGGGATCTATGGAAATACCAGCCTGCGTTCTATCAATGAGAAGGACGGTCTGCGATCTTCGAACGTTTACCTGATCACAGCCGACAACAGCGGCAATATGATCATTGGAACCGAA
>JBNKYR010000436.1:0-1829 GCA_050300995.1 Crocinitomicaceae bacterium
AACAACTGTGGATCCGTCAGTCCGCTGAAGTCAAATACAGGACTCTCCACCCAGATATACGTCCCGTTGTTGGAGGCCGTCGTTTTCACAAACCAGGAGTCGCCCATTCCCTGTTGGCCGTTCAGATAAGGCAACGAATCATGCAGGAACAGGCGTGTGTCACTCGTGGTGCGGGAAACCCAACCCCCATTCGTGCCATCAAAGTTCTCCGTGTAAGGGAAACTCGCGATCGGTGTACCACTGAAACGAATATCCGTGTGGTTGTCATTCGAAGGATCACCGTCCGTAGCAAGGTTCGTCGTGACAGAAATTGTGTGCGTCCCTGCGGCACTCATGTCCAATGTAGCAGTGAACGTGTAGATGTAGAACCCAAAACGGGGTATCGGACCTGGCATGATCTCGCTGATCACAGGACCACCGTTCAACTGCAGGTCGATCGGTACATTGTACAACGGGCGACAGGTATTGTTCTCGATTACCACGCTGATCGTTTCCGTAGTACCAAAGACACTGCAATCTCCGGCATCCGAAAGAATGATCTCAACAGGAGCTATATCATCCGGCTCTCCGGCATCAATACCAAAGTTATCGAAGCCGAAATAGTGATAGCCTGTGTAATTCGGTTCACTGTAATAAGGACGACCGTAAACACGGAACTTCACGCAAGGCTCTCCTGAAAGGTTACACAAATCCTGCTCAACGGTCAGCCAGCTATCCTGAGGAGAAGAATACGTATTCTGCCACCAGTTCGCAGTGGTGTACCACAATGGATCAGGACCGGTTCCCAACTGGCTCCAGGTACTTCCGCCATCCAGACTGTACTGCACCTGGAAGTAATCCGAGTTGTGCAGCGAGTGCTTGATGTCCATCGTCAGTTTAGGGTTCGTCAGGTTGCTGAAATCAAATACAGGACTCTCTACCCAAACATAATCGCCCTGATTCGAAGCGGTCGTTTGCACGTACCATGAATCGCCCATTCCCTGCGGACCGTTCAGGTAAGGTAAAGCGCCCAACACAAACTCACGACCGTTGTTCAATGGTGGATTGGTTCCGCTCGGAATCCAATAGGCAGGACCGGAGTTGAAATCTTCAAAGTAAGGATAGGTGTTCACCAATAACTGGTTCACATTGATGCTTGTTGCCAGTACATCATTCGGAGCGTAGATATCGCCAGGCAAAGAGGTGTAAGCGTTAAAGTTGTACGTCCCGATCGAAGTCATGTTGAATGTTCCCGGGAACGTGTAGTTCACAGAGCCTCCTGCAGGAATAGGACCCGGAACAGTACCGGTCAATGTTGCTGTGCTCGTTCCTGTTACATCACAGGTCACCGGTACGTTTGAAATTGGTGAGCAGCTGAAGTTGTAAACCTCTACGGTAACTACCTGGTTCGAGGCAAACAAACAACCGACATTCACAGGATCGATGTACGCAATGACGCCCACATCAGGTCCGTCCTTGATCACCACATTGTCAAAGGCAAAGTAATGATAACCCGTATAGTTCGGTTCACTGTAGTAAGGGCGTCCGTAAACCCTCAACTTCACGCACGACTGACCCGCCAATGCACACAAACTGTGCTGATAGGTCGTCCACTGGTCTACAGGGTTCGCATACGAGTTCTGCCACCAGTTCACACCGTTGTACCAGTTCGGATCGCCATTGTTGCCCAATTGTGTCCACGTCGTACCGCCGTTCAAGGAGTACTCCACATGGAAATAATCCGAGTTGTGCAACGAATGCTTCAAATCCAAAAACAACTGTGGATCCGTCAGTCCGCTGAAGTCAAATACAGGACTCTCCACCCAGATATACGTCCCGTTGTTGGAGGC
>JBNKYR010000437.1:0-1810 GCA_050300995.1 Crocinitomicaceae bacterium
CGATCCGATCTTGTGTAAAAACGATTGGCAACCCGTCGAACAGCGCTATGACCATTGCGGTCAGTAGAAATACCGGCAGTAGCAGGAGGAATAATATGAAGGCGATGATCCGTTGCATTGTGGTTCGGTCGTACTAAGTTAATAAGCTTTACGGAAATTCGTAGCAGTTATTGATGCAGGAGCGTACACGACCGGGGAAAGTGAAGATCAGGCGTTTGAACTTTCTGGTTTGAAATCGAAAACGGTTGGTTTATATTCCAAATACCTGACCACGCATCACCTGCCTTCGGTCGTGGTGCTCCCATATCAGGTCGTACATCTGATCTTCGGAATGACGCCGGGAAAATCCCGATTGAACCCCTCTCCAGATACAGGTTGTGATAACCGTCATAATCCCTGAAGAACCGTTGACTGACCTTTTGTTGTTGTTTGTTTACCAATACAATGGCTTCTTTGGGGAAAGTAACATGTTGTCTGAAAATTTTCAGAAATTCGTCCGATTCTTTGCTTCCCGAGGTCTTTTATAGTGGAGAGAATTGCAAATCGGTTGTCATGATTTTGGTGATAAATGATATCTTCGAATGTGCACAAAGTTCTACAGTCTCTATCAATTTTCGCCCTCTTGTTGGGTGTGTTTTCATGCGGTCCGGAAGTCGGTATTTCGGACACAGAAATTGTCCCGGAAGAAATAATCAAACAGGAAGATCCTATCCCTGATGACACGGTGCTCGTTGTCGATTACCAGGGAAATCAGGTAGAGGTTCGAATCGACTATCCTGCTGAAAAAATGATCGGAACGCTGCTCCTGTTGCAAGGGTGGAATTTTCCGAATACGGATTGGTGTGATAGTACAAGCATGTGTACGGAAGCACTGGAAAGAGGGTACGCGATTGTATGCCCTGATATGGGAAAAAGCATTTATTCACAGAGAGTGTATCCAGAAACCCGAAAGGATTGGGTGAAATATCCGACCGGAACCTGGCTGACGGATTCTCTGATTCCGCAACTGCAAAGTCTTCAGGTTTTTGATCCCGATGATTTCAATGCAGTGGTCGGCCTGTCAACTGGCGCCAGAGGAGCCTTGTTGGTGGCATTGGATCAACCGGATGCCATTCATGCTGCGGTTTGTCTTTCCGGGGATTACGATCAGGCACAATTTCCTTCGGATAACCTTTACAGGGGATTTTTCGGATCAAAGGACCGCTTTCCGGATCGCTGGGAAGGCGAGGAGAATCCAATGAACAGGCTCAAATTGCTGAAGGCATCATTGTACCTTTCGCATGGCACGACGGATAAAATCGTTCCGATCCAACATTCACGCATCCTGAAGGAAAAACTGGATGAACTTGAGATTCCGGTAACGTACAACGAAGTTTCGGGGGCCGGGCACGACTACACTTTCTGGAACTCAGAAGTGATCCCGATTTTCAATTTTCTGGAAAAGGCCCGAAAAAATCGCTAGTCTATTTTTTGGAAGCCCGCATCATGTTCGACGTTCCCTTGTGGTATTGGTAGCCAATTCCGAACGGCAGTTCTTTGATCGTGTTTTCCTTCGACTGGTAGGCTTCCTTCAGGTCTTCCTGAAGACGCTCAGAAAACAGTGAGATCGGCTTTGTATAGGTTCCGTAAAACGTTAGATCCCACTTGCTGCGGTCAAAAAATTGCAACGGAATCCCGGAATCGTCCTGCAACAGATGCTCGGATTCGTTAAGGATCAGGTTGCGAATAATACTGAAGGTTTCCCGGTGTAAGAGATAAGATGCAGACTTCAGGTACGTGGATTTAATATTCAACTTCTTGAAATAAGCCA
>JBNKYR010000438.1:0-1796 GCA_050300995.1 Crocinitomicaceae bacterium
AGGACCGTCAAATGCCCAACTGGTAAAATTCTTGGCGCTTCCGAATCCTCCCGGAATCACCAAACCGTCAATATCGATCGGATCAATTTCGGAGATGTCCTTGATATCTCCGCGTGCAATGCGCGCACTTTCCACCAGCATATTTCGGGTTTCGTCCATCTCTTCACCGGTAAGGTGGTTGACCACATGGTGCTGGTTGCGATTCACTGAAATGCACAGAGCCTCTGCGCCCATTTCCTCCAGCGACAGCAGGGTTAATACGGCTTCATGAATTTCAGCGCCATCGTAGACGCCACATCCTGAAAGTAAAACTCCAATTTTCATAACTATTCGTAAGTATAAGTAATGTCTTCTTTCCAGCCTTTCAACTGAAGGACGATCGTACTTCCGGGAGTAGGCTCGTAGGCGAGGTTTTTCAGATCAATTTCCAGTACTCTTGATACGATGCTCTCACAGGGGTCGTCTTCGTTGTCATGTACCAGTTGGACGGGTCGTTTCGGAGGAAGTGTTTTCATGACCAGCGGACTGCCGACCAACTTGAACTGGTGCTCCCGACATCCTCCCGAATAGCTGACATACATGAAAAGTTTGTTGCCCTCCACATGCATAGAATCGATATCAAGGGGATCGGATTCTTCAAACGCTCCGATGAACGACTCCACCTGTGCGTTGCGTTGAGGTTTTTGGGTCGGTTCTTCCATAGCGACATTTTGCTCTTCTTTGCTCACCTCTTCGGTAGTGCTGCATGCTGCCGTGAACAGGATGGCGGAAAATGCGAAAAAGACAGGTTTCATGATGTTCGTTTTTGCGTTCGGCATGAAAGAGCAAATATAATACCATCGCCAAGATAGTGATAATGAAATAAACCTTTGCGTACCTTTGTCGCATGAAAACAAAAACCCTCAGGAAAAACAAGGTGAACGTGGTCACGCTGGGCTGCTCAAAGAACCTGTTTGATTCGGAAGTGATGATGGCGCAGTTGAAGGGAAACAAGTTTGAGGTGGAACACGAATCGCAGCAGGATGATGCCGGTATTGTGATCATCAATACCTGCGGGTTTATCGATAATGCCAAGCAGGAATCCATTGATACGATCCTGCGTTTTGCAGAAGCGAAAAAGGACGGATTGGTTGAGAAGGTGTATGTGACAGGTTGTCTTTCGGAGCGCTACAAGGATGAGCTCGAAGCAGAGATTCCGGAAGTGGATGCCTTCTTCGGAACACGTGAATTGCCAAAGCTGCTGAAAACACTCAAAGCCGATTACAAACACGAATTGGTAGGCGAGCGTTTGTTGACAACGCCTTCGCATTATGCGTACTTCAAGATTGCTGAGGGGTGTGATCGTCCCTGTTCGTTTTGCGCCATTCCGTTGATGCGTGGCAAACATGTTTCCACACCTATCGAGGATTTGGTAACACAGGCAAAAAGTCTGGCGGCAAATGGTGTGAAGGAATTGATCCTCATCGCTCAGGACCTTACGTATTACGGACTTGATATTTACAAGAAACGCGCTCTGGCAGATCTGCTGGAGGAACTGGTAAAAGTGGAAGGGATCGAGTGGATTCGCCTGCATTATGCCTTTCCGGCCGGATTCCCGATGGACGTGCTGGATGTCATGAACAAGTACGACAAGATCTGCAAGTACCTCGATATTCCTTTGCAGCATGGTTCCACGCGGATACTGAAAGCAATGCGCAGGGGGATTACCCGCGAAAAAACCGAGGAACTGATCGCGGAAATCCGGGAGAAGGTACCGGGTATTGCAATTCGTACGACTCTGATCTCTGGTTACCCGG
>JBNKYR010000439.1:0-1716 GCA_050300995.1 Crocinitomicaceae bacterium
CATCGTAAGCTTCCTGCCCCAGCAAACAGCGCAACAAGGTTGTTTTTCCCGTCCCGTTCTTTGCCACGATCGCGACCTTCTGCCCTTGCTCAATCCCAAAGGTCAGGTCCTGGAAAAGCACACGCTCTCCATAGGACTTGGTCAACTGTTCTACCGATAAGTAATTCATGAATTAACGGATACGATCCAGTGAATCGAGCAATCGTTTGTCGCGCTTGATCCCCGTATTTGCCAGGAATGAGAACGGATAGCCCGCCATAAAAAGGTAGAACCCAAGTCCCAGCTGTCGCTTTAAAGGTTCTGTTGAATCCACCATGGAATCACCGAAAAGGGCCATCAGCAAAAGGCTTACCACCATCAGTGAGTACAGGTAAAAGACCATACGTCCGAGGCGGAATTGCCGCGCAAGGTTCTTGTACGACATCAGACAGATAAACGCAAGCAGAATCAGGGCGATCAACCCGACATATACCGGCATGTGCTGCTGGTTGGTGATGTTTCCTTCGGGGCCATACGTGGTGATCCCATACGAGCTGAAGGTGAAACGAACAGACTCATTTACATAACTGAACAGTTCCGTTCCCAGCGCAACAGCTGCCAGAAGGAGCATCAAAATGGCAAGATAGACGGATTGAATACGTTGGATCATGTCACAAATTTCTTTGAAACAAAGATAGAGGAAATCACCGGTGTGAAACCGCCGATGTTCATGATTTCTGCTAAATTTAGTTACATGAAACGCGTACAACTTTTCGAATTCGAAGACTTTGCCTGGTTCCCGGGATCGTTCCGGACCTATATGACACGATTGCTCGTCCTCCTTCACCGGATGACAAAAATGGGAGATGTACTTGCCGATCGTGTAGAAGAAGCCCTGAAGATCAGTGGAGAACAGCAGGTCGTCGACCTCGGTTCAGGTTCAGGCGGTGCCATGCCGAAGGTGATGGAAATCCGGCAACAGTCGGACGAATTCGCAAAGACGCAAGTTTTATTGACCGACCTCTATCCCAACCCGAAAACCGTGGAAGCGATTGCCAAACTCGGAATCGGAGGATTGCGTTACCACCCGGAATCTGTCAATGCTACCGATCTGGCACATGCTCCAAAAGGATTGAAGACGATGGTCAACAGTTTTCATCACATGCCGGTCAAACAAGCACGTAATATTTTGCAATCCGCGTACGAAACCAAACAGCCCTTGCTCATCTACGAAATGGCCGAAAACAAAATGCCATTACTTCTCTGGTGGCTGTTACTGCCGCTTTCCATTGTCATTATGATCGTGATGGTTTTCTTTATGACACCCTTTGTACGCCCAATGACGGCCGGACAACTGATCTTCACTTACCTTATCCCGATCATTCCGCTGGCCTATGCCTGGGACGGTCAGGCTTCCCTCCCGCGCATGTATGCTTACAAAGATTTCGATGAATTACTGGATGGCTTGCAGGACGACAGTTACTCGTGGACGGTGGCCCCTGCTAAAAATGCCAAAGGTAAAACACAAGGATATTACGTTTTTGGTGTAGCGAAGTAAGATCAGCAGAAGTTAACTGCATCCACCGCAACCACCACAGCCCCCGCAACTGGAGCATCCTGAATCATGCGAAGAACACCCGGCACTGGAGAAATCCGAATCAAATGAATCAAAGGTGCTGTTCCATGAATCGAACGAATCGAAATAATGATCGTCCAATAAGTCAAAGGCAATCCACC
>JBNKYR010000440.1:0-1680 GCA_050300995.1 Crocinitomicaceae bacterium
GGTGACCGAATCAAACGCCGTGGACAGTCGTTTGGCCGCGTAGTCACCGGAAAGCAAATGAAATCGGGTGTTGGTTCGGGCCGGATCTCCTTCTCCGGCAAACATTCGGGTTGGATCCTCTCCCTCACGTTTGAAAGGGAACAATCCTGCCGTATAGGGGAATTCTCCCGGAAAGTTTTCCTGTAAGTTCCAGCGTAAAATGTCTCCCCAGCCGGTATAACGCGGAGAAGCCACCTTCGGAACCTGCGTATGTGAAAGTGACTCCGTATGCGTTTGCAAAGTCAGTTCTTTATCGCGGACCATGAACTTGAATTCAGGGTCTTTGTATTTCTTTTTGCGGGTTTCCCACTCTTCGAGCAAGGCCCAGTTCTTCGGATCGAAATTCAGCTTCTCTCCTTCGAATGCTTCCTGCAACCCTTTTATCAAGCGATCCTTGTCATCCAGGCTGCTTGCTTTCAATGCTTCCATTGACATATACAGGCCCCACAGCTTATCAGCTACGGCAACCTGCTCGTCTACCCAACGATCGTAGTTTCTGTTGTTCTCCGAAATCTCGGAAAGGTAACGCGTACGGTCAGGCGGGATCACAAATACTTTTTCCGACATTTCATCGGTGATTTCAAAATGCGATTCCAGAGGCGCACCGGTTTTGTTAACCAGCTTATCCATGATCACCTTGTAAAGGGTGTTCATTCCAGGATCGTTGAACTGGGATGCAATGGTTCCATACACCGGCATGTCGTCCACATCCTGATCAAACAACTGATGATTTCGCTGGTATTGCTTGCGCACATCACGCAGGGCGTCCAAAGCTCCACGCTTATCGAACTTGTTCAAAGCGATCACGTCTGCAAAATCAAGCATGTCTATTTTTTCCAACTGTGTTGCAGCACCATATTCAGGCGTCATCACATACAGGGACATATCCGAATGATCGAGGATCTCCGTATCGGATTGGCCGATACCCGAAGTTTCGAGAATGATCAGGTCATAATTGGCAGCCTTCAGAATATTCAATGCTTCGGCCACATGCGCTGACAATGCCAGATTCGATTGACGTGTTGCCAACGATCGCATATACACGCGATTGCTTCGGATGGAATTCATGCGAATACGATCTCCAAGCAAAGCTCCTCCCGTTTTTCGTTTGGAAGGATCGACCGAGACTACTGCAATGGTTTTGTCTTTAAAGTCGATGAGGAAACGACGAACCAACTCATCTACCAGCGAAGATTTTCCTGCCCCTCCGGTTCCGGTAATCCCCAACACAGGCACATTCGCCTTTTCAGCCATAGCGTGTACCTCATTCAGCGTATCCTTGCTTTGTTCCGGAAAATTCTCTGCTGCAGAAATCAGGCGGGCAATGCTTGGCGCATTTTTTTCCTTCAGGTGTTTGATTTCCCCATTGAGATGATCTCCAACCGGAAAATCAGCACGTTCTACCAGGTCGTTGATCATTCCCTGAAGTCCCATCGCGCGCCCATCGTCTGGGTGATAAATACGCTCAATGCCGTACGATTCCAGTTCTTCGATCTCTGAAGGCAGAATCGTTCCTCCACCTCCACCAAAGATCTTGATATGTTCCGCTCCTTTTTCTTTCAAAAGGTCATACATGTACTTGAAGTACTCGTTGTGTCCTCCCTGGTAAGATGTCATGGCAATCGCCTGGGCATCTTCCTG
>JBNKYR010000441.1:0-1661 GCA_050300995.1 Crocinitomicaceae bacterium
CGGAATTCCGGCGGAGACGTCATCCTGCTTTTCAGGCATATTGAATCCGATGCCATCCATCACCACATCATGCTGCGGCTGCGTCATGGATAGTTTGAGATGAAGATCTTTCAGCAACCTGACATCTGTGGAAAATACATTGCGTGACACAAAAACCGGTTTCATATTTCCCGGTCCGTGTGGTTCGAATTGCTGAAGGATTCGCTTCAGGCGCGGTACCTTCATCCGATCCTCTCCAGGGCGAAAGATCTGATCAAAGTCCATTTCCAGATCAATTTCCTGTTGTTCGACCAGCATTTCCGGTTTCACTACTCCATTCACTACCTCTTCAAACTTCTCCCGAAAAGCTTCAAGGTTCTCTTCTTTCATGGTAAGTCCCGCGGCATGCGTATGGCCTCCGAACTGCTCCAGCAGGTGAGCACATTGCACCAGCGCCGCATGAATGTCCACTCCGGGAACCGAACGTGCGGATCCGGTAATCACTCCCTCGCTTTTAGTCAATACAATCGTGGGTTTGTAATGCGATTCGATGAGACGGGCCGCCACAATTCCCACGACACCTTTGTGCCAATGAGGATGGTAGACCACCGTGGTGACTCTTTCATCTGTTTCGGGATCATTCTCCAACAATTCCAACGCATGCTCTGTGATTGCCTGATCCAATTCACGCCGTTCCTGATTATCCGCATTCAGTTCCTCTGCCAATTTGCGAATCTCCTGCTCATCCTCCGAAATCATTAATCGGACTGCATGCATTCCCGAGCGAAGTCGTCCCACGGCATTGATTCGCGGCGCAATCGTAAACACCACATCGGTTAGGGTCACCGGAAATTCTCTTTTTGCCAGTTCGAGCATTGTCTTAAAGGCTAATCTTGGCCGGTTATTCAAGCGTTCCATCCCATGATAGGCTAACACACGGTTTTCCCCGATTACCGGAACAATGTCGGCTCCGATACTCACTGCAACAAGATCGAGGTAGTCGTAAAGTCTATCCGGTGACCAACCATTGTGTTCACACAGCGCTTGCAGCAATTTAAAGCCTACACCACACCCTGAAAGCTCACTGAAAGGATAATTGCAATCCTTCCGTTTGGGATCGAGTACAATGGCATCCGGCAATTCATCTCCCGGTGTATGATGATCGCAGATGATCACGTCCATTCCCTTCGACCGGGCATATGCCACTTTGTCGATGGATTTAATTCCACAATCCAGCGTGATGATCAGGTCCACATTGTGTTCATGTGCGAGATTAATTCCACGCATACTCAAGCCGTACCCTTCCATGTAACGATCCGGGATATAAAATTCCACCGGAACCGTTTCCTTGAGAAAGGAATAGAGAAGCGCAACCGCTGAAGTGCCATCCACATCGTAGTCGCCGAATAACAGGACGCGCTGCTGCCCGTCTATAGCTTCCTGTAAACGCTCTACCGCCTGATCCATGTCCTTCATCAGGAAAGGATCATGCAGGCTTTCCAGTTTCGGACGGAAAAATTGCTCGGCTTCCTCATAATTTCCGATGCCTCTCTTCAATAATAACTCCGCCACAATCCGATCAACTTTTAGTGTTGAACGAAATTCCTCTACTACTGTACCATCCTCCGGTACTTTAACGAGCCATCTTTTTTGCATACGTTTTGCTTTGTTTAGGTGCTTAG
>JBNKYR010000442.1:0-1614 GCA_050300995.1 Crocinitomicaceae bacterium
TTACAAAAGCGGAATGCCGGAATCTTTAATTTTTACTTTTGAATGCACGATATTGACGGAATGATCAAAGTAGCAATCATAGAGGATGAATTCTTTGTAGCGAATCAGCTGAGTGATCTGATCACAGGCCTCGGATATAAGGTTACTGGGATCTATCATTCGGGAGAGGATTTTTTCGAAGAAACGGACTGGGAATTTGATGTGGCAGTAGTCGATATCTTTTTATCACGCTCATTGACGGGGCTGGATGTAGGCAAAGAACTCAGTAACCGGAAGATCCCGTTTCTGTTTTTGACAGCTAATCAGGATGAACAAACCCTGAAAGAAGCCGCCCGCCTGTCCCCGAAGACTTATCTCACCAAACCCTTTCAGAAGATCGATGTGGTTGCTGCATTTGAGATTATTCGTGCCGGTCTGGTATCGAACATCAATATCCGAACCTCCAATGGCGTTGAAGAGATCAGTCCGAATGCGATCTATTATGTCAAAGGCGATGGCGGCTATGTGGAGATTTACCACAAGGATGGAAAGGTGGTGCAGCGCAAATTACTGAAGGAACTGCTTGAAGAACTACCGGATACATTCATTCGAATCCATCGGTCTTACGCAGTGAACAGCGCATTTATCGAATCACGCAATGCTTCCCAGGTAATTGTGAAGGGAACAAAACTTCCTTTGTCGCGAAGTTACAAGGATCAACTATAGATGGTCAATCGGAGCGTTTGACGGTAAATGTGAACGTGTAGCGACCGGTTTTCGGATCGAACTCCATGTTTTTTCCTCCAACACGTGAGATCAAACTCCGGATCAATTCACTTCCGGTTCCTTCTCTGAAATCCTTCGAACGCTTGGAAGCATCCTCGTATACAAACCGGTGAGCTCCGTCAACAGGAGTGATGTACATTTTTATTTGACCGATAGTTGAAGGGGAGTGCTCTAAGGTGTTGGAAAGCATCTCATTAAATATTAGCCCGAAATAAAGGATGCGTTCACTGCGGATCTCCGTGTCTCCTACATTCAGATCCACTTTGAACCCTTCGCCTGAGATGCCTTCGTAGAGCTTGATCAATTCCCTGAAGTACGTTGAAACGGGAATAAATTCGTTGTGCACATCTACGTAGAGATGCTTGTGCAGTGCGCTGATCGCGTTGATCTTCCCCGAAATGGAGTTCAACACTTTTTTGTTGGAGGGATCGACGCCCTTTCCCGTATATTCCAGCATGGCCGTAATCATCTGCAAGTTGTTCTTGATCCGGTGATTGCTTTCCACGACCAGCAATTGGTAACGCTCGTTGGCGCGGTTCAGTTCCTCGTTGATCACGTTGATCTTGTGTTTGATTCTCCGTTCTCTAAGAAACAACAGAACAATTACAACAGCGAGTCCCAGCGCCAGAACAAGATAGAACATGAGCCGGTTCCGGAAAGTATTGGCGTCAGCAAGTTCGCGGGCTTTCTGTTGTCCCTTGAGCTTTTCGTTGGCAACCTCTTGCGTCAGCTTGTCCCGTTCGTAGACCTCCGAGAGCGTCAACATTTTATCCGAATTTGTCTGCTTCTCGTAAGCCAGGTTAGCGTCGATGTATCGGATCAGGTAGTTTAATTCTGCAATACTGTCTC
>JBNKYR010000443.1:0-1598 GCA_050300995.1 Crocinitomicaceae bacterium
TATTTTCTAAGCACTAAAGTATGAAATCTTTTTCTCCCATCCGTTACAGCCCCCGCATTAACGGTCATGCATCCCCTTCCCGACCATGATCCACGGAACATACTTCTCGATACGCGACTCACGTGTTTTGGATTGTTTGGGCGCCGAAAAGAACAGGATGTATCCTCGTTGTCGCCCTGGAGTTAACGCTTCAAAAGCTGCTTTCAATTTCGGATCGTTATCCAGCCGCTGCACCAGTTCTTCCGGCATCGGCTCCGCTTCCTTTTTGAATGCTACTTTCAGACCGGCCTTTTCCACTTCAATGGCCTCGAAAATGTAGGCTTTCAGTATCGATTCCAGATCATTGATTCGTTGTACGTCCGTAAAGCGAATGAAACGTGCCGCCTGGGAGTTCTCTCCCGGTTTTTCCAGAATTTCCGCTTCGTCTTTCAGTAAAGCTCCTTTGAAAAAGCTCAGGGCGCAACACTCCTTGAAAGCGTAGATCATCAACACATTCTTCCCATTCAGGGTATAACACGGAACACCCCACTTCACTTCTTCGGTGAGCATGCAATCCTGCACAATGGCTCTCAGCCGACGAAGTTCTTCCGGCCAGGTATGCACCTTGCATTCCGGGGTTCCGTGCAGTGAGCAACGACCGCAGCCTTCCTCAAGGTACTGATCAACTTGTGGATTCATTCCGTTCATTCGAATTGTTTTCGGGGTAAACTGTTCCCAAATGTAACAATTCCGAAATGCACGGAAAAGCGGTCGTGCTCACCTCAACAAGCGGACCGGATCATGGCTCAACGGGTAGGGATACTCAGATTTCCTCGCAGGTTTTCACGGCTGACAAACTTCCGCCTGCGGAATACGCATCGTCATAGAACGAACAATCCTGTGATGTTTCAATTGTTTCAGTTACCGGCGAGTACGATGGGTCGTTGTAGGTTGTGGTGCATTCACAGGTCTTTTTCTTCTCCTTGAAGCATCCGGTAAATACAAATGCTACACTGCATACGATGATCATTCCTGCTTTTTTCATGTTGTTGGGTTTTATGGGTTATTGATTAGCCCAAAATTCAGGAATGCCAGTGCGATGAGACCTACCCGGATGGGTAGTTTTGGGGTGAATGACTATATCAGCAAGGAATAATCCTGTGCAGTCATTAGGATTATTCCTGATAGTTGTCAAGCATTTTGTTACCCTACAAAGATTTAAATACTTTGCTTTCAAATTAATTACGAACCATTATGAATTTACCAAACAAGAGCTACAGAGTTTATCGTCCATGTGAAATTACTCCGCCAATGAACGCGTATGATATGATTGACAACTACACCAGAGCCACGTCAAAACATGTTTACACCGAACTCAGCGGGGGCGTACTGTTAAAGAACTTCATTTTCACCAAATCAAAAATTGATGCCATAATCGGACAGGTTAATACCGTTTCGGTTTTTTTCAAACTTGCATATCACAATGACCTTAGTAATGGCAATAGCAGAAAAGGCTATACTATAATTGCTATGGGATTGGACAATTCCGCCAAACTACAAATCGGAATCAACGATTTATTTTCAGATCCATTAAAAAATAATGGCGAGAATATAGATAA
>JBNKYR010000444.1:0-1595 GCA_050300995.1 Crocinitomicaceae bacterium
AGTCATGGTGGTTCCCAACCCACAATCGACACCAAAAGCAGCACTTGCCGTTGTTCCCTGAAGTCCGCCTTGTTTCCAAACAGACGTTAGGAAAGACGTGATCATGGCCTTCACGGCCTCCCAGGTATTTTTGTCATTGGGCGCAAATACATAGGCCTTCGCCGCCAGTTTTATGCTTTGTTCCAGGAAGATCATGGTTCGTCGCACATTGACGTACTTCCAATCGAGACTGTTCCCATCCAGTGTTCGCGCTCCCCAAACCAGAATGCCCATTCCGTTGAAATCGCGTATAGCATTGATCGATTTTCCACTTACGGCATCTACATTAAGATCTGCTTGCTGCGTTTCTGACAACCGAATCGTCAGCGATTCCGCTCCGACAATACTTGTGTTTGCCGGTGCCTTCCATACCCCATTCTCATTATCAATCGTGGTCATGACACCTGCCATTCCCCCGCTCGGAGGCAAGATGTTCGCCTGCGTCAGTACGTGCTTCATGATCGTAGCGTATACCTTGCTGGCGTTGATCAATGCGTTATTCCCTTGCTGTACCGATAACTTACCAGAACGGATGTCCGCCAGAATTGCAGCCACGGTAGCATTCGGATGATCGGTCGGGTTGATCAAAGGTTCCAGTTGCGAGAGGTCTCCCCCGAAAAGATTGGTATAGTCAAGGTCAGTCGACTGCATGATCGTAGTGCCGACGAACGGATAGTACACCGTTCCGTAACTCAATCCGTTTGTTCCTGTATTGTTGCGAAAGGTTTCGATGTCATTCATGTACAATATGGGATCCGGGGCCCTTCCACCAATGACATCAAAAATGCAGATTGCGGTTTGCATTTCCTCTGCCTGCAACAACATTTCCTGCATCAGTGTGCCGTTGTTATCCACCGACAACAAGGTTGCCTCGGGACAGATGTACATGGTTGGCTCCACTTCATTTTTCAGCAAAGCCAGGCCCTTCAACAGATCGTTCAGTTCCACATTCGGATTCACGATCTGATCTCCCGGAGCAACAGGCTTACCGGAATGAGCACCGTATCCACCTACCGCAACGATGTACGCATCTCCGCCACCGTTCTCGTAAAAGAGACGGATACTGTTGTAGAGATAATAGATCGTGTTTGGGTCGGGTACCACTGAATAATAACTGCCATCAATCAACAGGTAGTCTCCTTTCTCCGGCTGACTTTTTTGTTCTTCCAGATAATATTGCGGAGCATATTGTTTCGCCGGAGCGGCCGGTGGCGCAGGATCCGGAAGGCAATAAATGGCCTGGAACTCTGCAAATGAGGTGATCTTCTGCGGCACGTTGTAATACGATTTTCCTTCATAACAGGCCTGCGGCGTATAACCGATAAACGCCGGAACAGCGGTGGCTACAGGTACAACGGAGTTGGGAAATGGATTGATCTCATCAATATAAACGCCGGGAGTTTGCATACTTCAGTGAAATAATGGTTGGGGGACAAGATAGAGTTTATTGGTGAATCAGGGGTTAGGAATTAGGGATCAGAGGTTAGATAATGGATATTGGAGGTTAGAAGTTGGAAACTTAGAGAAAAGACACAAACGACTTCCCTTTTGGACCG
>JBNKYR010000445.1:0-1566 GCA_050300995.1 Crocinitomicaceae bacterium
AGCGATAATAAAGTCGCCCTGCATGTCTATTCGATCTATGTACTCATCCAGTTCGTCAAACGCTACCCCGAGCTACTTCCCGAAATCCGGGAAATTATCGAATTGCACGCTCCGGGAAAGACCGCCGCTTATGTGGTAGCCCGTCGAAATTTCCTTCGCGCAACCGGTTCCTGATTTTTTTTTACCTTTTTTAACAATTGCGCCAATCCCTTATTATAAAAGGGATTAAGGCATCATCCTTAGCGTTGAATTAAAATTTTTATAGTACTATGTATTGCATAGTACATTATTTTACATATATCTTTGCAATAACAAATGCTATTGGAAGCATTGCATGAACAAAAGGCATAAATCCGCAGGTATGAAATTGGAAAACACCAAAGCACAATTACGCAAGGGCATTCTGGAACTGTGTATTCTTGCCATTCTGGACAAAAAGGAAGCCTATCCGTCCGAGATCCTTGAGGCATTGAAAGATGCAAAACTGATCGTTGTGGAAGGAACGCTTTACCCGCTGCTGACCCGCCTCAAGAATGGCGAGCTGCTGACGTACAGATGGGAAGAATCACCATCGGGCCCTCCGAGAAAGTATTACTCGCTCACTAAAATGGGCAAAGCATTCCTGGACGAACTCTCTCTCACCTGGGATGAACTCAACACGGCTGTTAACCGAATTACTAAAAACAACGAACAATGAAAAAGACCATTTCCATCAATATCAAAGGCCTGAACTTCACGATTGAAGAAGATGCCTATGACCTTCTGCAGGACTATCTCGACCGCCTGAAAGACACATTGGGAGATCAGGATGGCAGCAACGAAATTCTTGAGGACATCGAGATTCGGATTGCCGAACTTTTTGGAGATCGCCTGAACGAAAACAAGACCGTTGTTGAGTTGAAAGACGTTGAAGCCATTCTTGCCACGCTCGGAAATCCTGAGGATTTTGTGGAAGAAGATGAAGACGAACCACGGCAAAGTCACCAGCACACACATAGTACTCACTCGGAAAAGCACTTGTTCCGGGATGAAGAACATGCGGCCATCGGTGGGGTCTGTGCCGGGATCGCAAATTACTTCAACATTGATGTCATCATTGTTCGGATCATCTTCTTATTGTTTCTCTTTACCGGTTTCGGATTCATGCTGTACATCATTCTTTGGATCGTGGTACCAAGAACCCGGAATACCATCGATCGTCTACGCATGAAAGGCCGTCCGATTACCGTGGAAAATGTCCGGACCGAAGTAGAAGATGCCGCTGAACGCATCAAGGAAGGTTCGCGATCCTTTGCCCGCAAATTGAAGAGAGACAATCACCGTCGACGTGTTTCCCGCGGAGCACGCGTTCTCTCATCAATTGTTGGATTTGCACTCATTGCTTTCGGATTGGTACACCTGGTTGCTTTCCTGATCTTTGTGATCGGCGGCACACAGATCATCCCGATCCAGAGCGATCGCGGTTTTCTTTCGATCACCGAACTGGGAGAACTCGTTCTCAGCAATCCGGCCGACATCAAACTTGCCTGGATCGGCGCGCTGATGGTTGTGTTGAGTATTATCCTG
>JBNKYR010000446.1:0-1558 GCA_050300995.1 Crocinitomicaceae bacterium
GAGTACGAGTACACCACCCCACAAACCTTTATCGTTTTCATCAAGGTTTGTTCCTGTCAACTGTCCTGGCTGAATGTTGTCAAGAACTGAAGTGAAGATGATCGGCTGTGAAGCAGTACCTACAGCGTTGATTGTACCTCCTTGTGCAACTACCAATGCAGAAGCAAGTGATCCTTGTCCTTCAGATCCTTTAATAATAGTACCTGGCTCGATTGTCAGTGTCACACCTGAATTTACAACTACTTTCTGGTTGAGGATGTAAACGTTATCCGCAGTCCATGTTTCGTTAGCAGTGATAGCTCCCGTTTTGTTGATGGTAGTCACACCTGTTGTTGGAGTCTCATCATACGTACAAGATCCATCATCTTTCTTTGCTTTCTCATCATAGTTGTTAGCTTCCGGATCTGTACATCCTTCTTTTTTACAGGAAACAGTTCCCATAGTCAGTGATGCAGCTACCAGCATCATCCCGAGTTTCATACGATTTACTTTCATCTCTTTTTTTAGTTTTTTTCGTTGGCACAAAGTTGAGGTGTTCTTTTCATTTCAACTTTTTCTCAGACTTATGTTTACGTCATGATTAGTTTAACCCTATGTTAACGTGTTAATCAATTACAAACCAAAAACCAAGACAAAACAACTACGCTGTATCCTGCAGGTTAAGATTGACTTAACATTTCGATCGAATTAATAACCTAAGTGTAAAGGTCCTGAAACTCCAATGTTTACTGTACTATCTAGTTTTGGAGTAAAGAACTGAATATGGCATTAGCGAATAAAAACTACAGCATTTTACTGGTTGACGACGAACAGGACATCCTTGATTTCCTTACCTATAATCTTCAAAAGGAAGGCTTCCGTGTATTCTCTGCAGACAATGCGCCGGACGGTATCCAACTGGCCCGCGAAATCCAACCTTCGCTTATATTACTCGACGTAATGATGCCAAACATGGACGGTATCGAAGCCTGTCAGATCCTGCGTGAAGAAGTCGGATTAAAAAACACGATCATCGCATTTCTGACCTCTCGTGCGGAGGACTATTCTCAGATTGCCGGTTACAAAGCCGGAGCAGATGACTACATCGGAAAACCAATTCGTCCACGCCTCCTTTTAAGTAAAATCGAATCCTTGCTGCGTCGCCTTTCGATCACGGAAGTGGAGCAGGCAGAATCGGATATTCGTATTGATCGTGAAAAATTTCTGGTAGAAGTCAAAGGTGATAAACTGGCGCTCCCTAAAAAGGAATTTGAACTTCTGGAACTCCTTGCAAGCAAGCCGGGGAAAGTCTTTACACGCGATCAGATACTCAGCCTTGTATGGGGAGATCAGGCCATTGTCGGCGCCCGAACGATTGATGTTCACATCCGTAAACTAAGAGAAAAACTTGGTAATAACTATATTCGCACTATCAAAGGTGTAGGATACACGTTTAACGAAGTTTGAAGAATCTACAACCCGTAACCATTTTACTGGGGGGTAGTGCCATCGTCAGCGTTGCGACATTGGTTACACTCCTGGTTGCCCGAATATTTCACCACGTAGATATCTGGGTGGT
>JBNKYR010000447.1:0-1158 GCA_050300995.1 Crocinitomicaceae bacterium
TCATGAAATCCCAGCCTCCTGGCTGTCCCTGCGGAATATCTCCGAACACTTTGTGCCATACGTGGTTCCAGTTGTTGTCGTATTTCACAAAAAGAACGTCGTACGCTGAATTGGAGGCATCCATGATACTGCCGCCGTTCAGGTCCAGGTTCATACTTCCGTCGACCTCCGTACCGATGTACACGTTGTCGTTCTCATCAATGGTCAATGCCATACCGTCGCTATAGCAATCCGGAGTAGCAATAGAATACACACCGATCTCGTTCCCGGCAGCATCGAACTCTGCGATCCAGACGCCCCTGGCCAGCAACACGAAACTTCCGTTTGTCAGGTATGCAGTAATCGTATCCTGGCTGCGACCAATCATCACGATGTTTCCGTTGCTTTTCATTGCCATTTTTTTGGGCTGTCCACCCACTCCGCCATGGCTTCCCCACACGAGGTTTCCTGCTGCATCGAACTTCTGCAGGTAGGCGTCGTAATAACCTGCCGTTACGTTAAGGGATCCCGAAGTCGGATCAAGATCGATGGTGCCCGAGAACGCACCAGTGGTAAACAGGTTTCCGGCAACGTCCATCAACATTGCGCTCATTCCGGTTGTTGAACCCGTGGGTTGCGAGACCATCCAATCGATGGAAGCATCACTCCCGTATCGGGCAACAAATTTTTCGGCACCCTGATATGCCGGGCTCTGATTGATCAGGTCGTAGCTGACATCATTGGCAACTCTTCCGCAGATCGCGAAATCGGTACCGTTGGAAGCAATGACCTCTGCAACGTCCTGCACGTCGCTGTTCATTACGCTGTAAGCCCAATCAAGTTGTTGTGCCCGTGTGCCGAAGCAAAGTCCAAGTGCCAGTAAAAGCAGTAAATGTGTACGGTTGTTTTTCATTGTTATGGATTTATGGTGTTATTGACTAATTGCAGTTTTGATCTCCGGCAAAGGGATTGTAGCGAAGCAACATGGCCGAAGCCTGCGTCCGGTTGGAAACCTCCAGTTTACGGTAGAGGTTGTTCAGGTGAAACTTGACGGTATTCTCCGAGATGCCCAAACGCTTGCTGATCTCCTTGTTGGAAAGTCCCTCACTGATGAGTGCTAGCACTTCCGTTTCACGATCCGTAATGTCCATAAGCCGGTGTTTAAGTTACCCTGCAAAT
>JBNKYR010000448.1:0-1152 GCA_050300995.1 Crocinitomicaceae bacterium
CCTCGCGCTAACCCCGAACCACTGATACAAATCTCTCCGGGAATTCCCTGAGGTACCAATCGCCGGTTTTCATCCAGAATGTACACCTGTGTATTAGAGATCGGACGTCCGATCGGAACATTGACCGGTAATTCACCCTGCTCACTATCGGTTTTATAGGCTGTAGCACAAATACTTGTTTCAGTCGGACCATACGCATTTATATACTTACCTCCCGTCTCTATGAACTCCTTTGCTTTTTCATAAACAGCAGCTTCACCGGCAGTGATCAATACCTTGATAGAATCCAGATTTTGAATATTCATTTGCCTTAAAAGGGCGGGGGAAATGGTTGCAATTTCAACTTCATTATCTGAAATAAATGATTCAAGCAAAGCAGGATCTGCACGCTCAACATCTCCCGCCATATACAAAGCAGCACCTGAAAGTAAACTCGTAAACAGCTCCGAAACGGAAGCATCAAAAGAGAATGATGCAAACTGCAATGCTCTACTGGCAGCTGTAATTTCAAACAACTCCATCTGTGCAAAAATGGTGTTGATCACTGCACCATGTTCGATCAGCACTCCCTTCGGTTTTCCCGTACTTCCCGATGTGTAGATCACATATGCAAGATTCTCCGGACCTGACACCTTCTTTAGGTTTTCCGTCGGGTAGTTGTCCTGTCTAGACTGGAAGTTTGAGAACTCTGCCTCATCTATCAACACCATGCATTGACTGTCTTCCAAAATGTAGTCAATTCGCTCCTGTGGATATTGCGGATCGATCGGCACATAAGCACCTCCTGACTTCAACACCCCAAGGATCGAAATAATCATCGCTTCGGAGCGCCCCAGCTTGATGGCCACCAAATCATCTGATGATATATTGTACTTCTCCCTCAGGTGTGCACCCAGTTGATTTGCTTTTGCATTCAACTCAGCATATGTAAACTTCCTTCCCTCAAAGACCAACGCTACTTTATCCGACGATTCATTGACCCGTGATTCGAACAGATCCAGCAAGGTTTGATCCTCAGGATAATCCGCCTTTGTATCATTGAACAAGCGAAGTAGCTCTCCCTTCTCTTCTGCCAACAGATAATCCAGTTGACCGATTTCCTGATTGGGATGTTCGAGAAGTTGTGCCAGCAGTTGCTTGTAATGGAGGACC
>JBNKYR010000449.1:0-1076 GCA_050300995.1 Crocinitomicaceae bacterium
GAGAAGAGTGCTCCCAAGTTTATTCTCAGCT
Source organism: Crocinitomicaceae bacterium (assembly GCA_050300995.1). Lineage (GTDB taxonomy): Bacteria > Bacteroidota > Bacteroidia > Flavobacteriales_D > Crocinitomicaceae > UBA4466. The sequence continues at coordinate 32 of JBNKYR010000449.1, forward strand.
CCTCCTACCACAAAGAGGAAGCAACAATCAAATCCACCAAAGCTCACTATCCATCCAACTCAAAGCTAGCCTTCAATCCAAAGAGAGAAGCAAGGAAAGAAATTCATAAGCCGAGAGAGAAGCTTTTGTGTGCATGTTTTGTGGCCGTGCTGGTCACTTGGATGAGTTTTGCTTCCGTCGCAAGAGAATTGAGAAGAGGCGCTTTGACTATGCTAGAAACTCATATCGAGATGAGTTCATTGATTTTCTGCCTTGTTCTTATCCTCGTGCTTTGCCTCGCACTTCTTCTGATGCTTTGCCTCAGTTCGCTCATGGACCCAACCATCGCTCATATAGTTTTGGTCCACGAGAGAACCGCTTTGAGCCGAGACGCTTTGGTTATGACCCACGTCCTCATCGTGGTGACCGTTTCCCACGTAGGCCTGGTTTTCCCACTGGAAGGTCCTTTCCCCACTTTGAGTCGAGACATCTGGACGGTCCACGCTTTCCCCATCGTGGTTCACGTCCCACTCGGCCAAGTGGTGAGGTGCAAAGGATTGTGAAAACCTCCTCTGGTCGCATGGTTAAGTGCTGGATTTCTAAGATTTATCTCACTAACCCCAGCACTGAGTCATCGACCTTTTCTCGTCCCTTGTAGGTGCTGGACGGAGGCCTGGAGGACAAGTGGCTCATGGATTCTGGTTGCTCATGACACATGACCGGAAACAAGCAATGGTTCTCCAGCCTCACACCCCTGTCACACAAGGAGTATGCGAGTTTTGGGGATGATAAGAACGGTAAGGTGCTTGGTACCAGCGTCGTTAAGATAAATGACCACTTCACCTTGAATGATGTCGCTCTTGTGGATAGGTTGAGATACAACCTACTTTCTATCTCTCAGCTTGTGGATGCTGATTTGCATGTGCTTTTTCAAAAGTTTGATTCTCGAGTTCTTAATTCAGCTGGCAATTTGGTTTGTGGTGTTTCTCGGATTGGAAATATCTTTCAGGCTAATTTCTCACTTGCTCAGTCTTCCTTGAGGTGTTTGCTCTCACAGTCTTCTTCC
>JBNKYR010000450.1:0-991 GCA_050300995.1 Crocinitomicaceae bacterium
ATGCTGAGATGGACGAGGAGCTTGACATGCTTCGGGCATCGGTGTCTTCCACCGAGGAGTTTGTGCTTGGGCGCTCGTCCACCGAAGCCTTTCAGGTAGAAGTTGTGGATGAGTTGGTGGCCGAGTTCTAGAAGTAGGAGGAGCAGTAGTCACGCCTTGAGAAGCCCGGCGTGCGAGTCTACGACCTGCTCCTTGGACCGCCCTCTGGCCGGACCTGGCTGACCACCGACTAGAGGAGGCTGCTGGGAGGCTTGTGGCGGAACATGCTGTATGATGGGAGGCGTACGTCATGCTGGAGGCCCTACGGAGCTCCGCCGCCCAGGTCCGGGACTTGGTGTTGGAACAAGCCAACAGGTCGTCTTCCTTGGCGACGTCGCTTTCCTTGACAGCGGGACTGCTTGAGGGCTGTATTGATGCCGTAGCTGCGAATGGGGTCCACTGGTGTACCCAGTCGGCATTGGCTACCGCCCTGTCACATTTCTCAGAGTCAGGGGCTGAGCTCGAGCTGCTTGGATCCGGGCACAATGCAGACCTGACAGAGGATCAGGTGGATGCCCTCTGGACTCAGGTGTGCCCGACCTCTGACTTGCTGGTGTCGTACGTCCCTCCATCGGTTGCTCGCGGCCCTCCTGGTGTCACAGGGGAGTAGTAGTGGTGGTAGATTGCGTCATTTTTCTTTTGCTCTTATGTAAGTAAGGTAAACCTAGGAAAATAAAATGTTTTTTGCAAGGTCCAGATACAGTCACCTCGAGTTACCTTTTGTTTTTGTGTTTGTCAGTCCTGCCGAGCATTGCAGCCTTGAGAACTTTAGTGGTCCTTGGCGTGCAATCGCTGCGGACCTCCAAACTTTTGAAAAAAAACAAATGAAACTTTTGACGATGTGAAATGGATGCTAACCATAATCCAGGTAACCCTTGAGTGCTGGGATACAATGGGGCTTGCCCATCTATGTCGTGGTACTTGATTGAGGAGAATACTTACAAAGATGAAA
>JBNKYR010000451.1:0-985 GCA_050300995.1 Crocinitomicaceae bacterium
GAAAAAGGGGAGTTGCCCTCGCCCCTACGCTTAAATAGAGGCTGGAGGCGGTGGTCATCGGCGTGGAAACTGTGGGCGGGGAAATGGTGGTGCCGCCGTAGTCTTTGCGCCGTGTGCAGTCTGGGCGCCATCGTTCAGACAGAGCGGTCAGGTGAGCCCCACACAGTTTAATATTTTTTCAGATTATCCAAAATCGGTTCCAAATTGTAAAATCAAAATGGATGCTTTACCTTGCTCCAAAAATTCCCAATTTTTGCATGAGGATAGATTTGAGTATTGTGAACAACTTTCGCAATTGTGTGGACTTGAAATTCCAAACAGAAACAAAGTTAAACATCTTGGAACAGATTCAATATTTGAATTTTTGATGAATTTTAAAAGGGATTTAAACCTTCTAAAAAATCCGATAAATTCTCCAAAATTCCTTCTTGACGTGATCTTCACAAAACTGAATTTAGTTGGGCTCACTTGTATGCAAGAAATTGAGTTACCACACAAGTGCCAAACGGCGTGGTTTGAATAAAATAAAAGAGTTTGAATTTGAAATTTAAACCGTACAATATTTGATATACAACACAAACTTACAAGGATTTTCATCAATCTTCCAAATTACCTAGTGAGTTACCATTCAGGAACTGTAGCTGCTACATTGACACTAGAGGTGTGACAACCACTCAGCCATCTACCGTAGCATGCATCTACACCTAGCCATAGCTAACGACCTAGCTCCAGCAATAGGGATCACAAGGATAGATTGGAAGTTATCATAATGTAATTAGGGTACCAATTCAACTCTTATACCTAATGCACATCCAAGAATCATAATTAAGATATAAAAGGATAAAATAAACTCAAGGATGGTGGTTAGATGCACCGGGGCTTGCCTTGGTCTTGCTCGTACTTACCGGCCTCGACTGGTTCTGGCTCCGGCGGTTCTTCGCATCCTTGCTCCACGTGGTCTATTGTAAATATGCAAGTATGAGAC
>JBNKYR010000452.1:0-970 GCA_050300995.1 Crocinitomicaceae bacterium
GTGGTAATGGGGGTAAGAAAGGAAAAAGTCATGGAATTGAAGATAGTGCAAATGCAAATGATATGTGGGTATGGATGAGGCCACATATCGGATTTTGCACTATAGGAAAGTGTGATCTCCCTCCTGCTTTCTTTCAATAGAATCTCTCCCAGCAGCTTGTAAATCTCATCCTCTTTTTCTTTTCTCCTTTTGAAACATGGAGCTTTTCAACTGAGGTTTCACCTCTTTTTCTTTTCAATCCTTGCTCCTTTTTCTTTTTCTTCTTTTTTTGAGGATCCTTCTTTTTGCTGGGGAGAGATTCTACTCATTGGAATTTTCTAGGAGAATCACTTGGTAAATAGGATCAAAGTTGGGACAAGGAATGATAAGGGTTTGATATGGAGTTTGTGGAATGCTTGGTGAATTATGCCTTCTTCAATTAGAATAGGGCATTACCAAGCATGAGTGAATGTAGGCTAGAAAACAAAGTTTAATGAAGGAATAATCAACTGGGATTTTGCCAGAAATTCTAGAGAATTAACATTTGTAAACACTCAACAAAAGTGTAAGCATGCTAAAGTAAATCTTTTCATTCATATTTGGCTTTGGGTGGTGTATAGGTAAGCTTGAGATTAGGGAAAGGCAAGCCCGACATGTGAATAACTAGCAAGCAACATGATTTGAAAGGTGATGTGAACAAGGTTATATCAGATCGTCAACATCTAGGCAAGACATTCCCTAATATTTTTGCCCAAGATACAAAATTGCAAAGTTGGATTCAAAATTCAAGAGCAATGTAGGCTAGCATGGTTTTCATCAAGATAAGTCACATTAAACAGAGTTTTAAATGTTTAGCACAAGGTGATCATGGATAAAATAAAGTAAAGACATGGATAATAAGAAAATACTTCAAAAATTGAAAATTTGAGAAGTTTTAAATCATTACCATGACTTACCGACCCATATAGCGCAATCCAGCATCACCACACAC
>JBNKYR010000453.1:0-957 GCA_050300995.1 Crocinitomicaceae bacterium
ACTACTTCTATATTTTTAACACCCCTCTCCTAAATGCAAGGCATATGCAATAGCATTGCATTTGAAGGAGATTACATGAACTAAAATTTATTACATGAAAAGAAAAATTACACCCAAAATCTAACTCTTCAAAATCGTCATAGAATAAAGTCCTGATCGTCGAGTCAAGCCGAAGAGATGATGTGATGCACTACCGCAAATGGCAAGTAGTGGAATAAGATGATGTGATGATAGATGAGTGTCAAAAGAATGTCGTTGATCAAGTAGTGAGAGACAACAAACAAAGTTGTCACTAAAGCTACGAAGAAGACAAAATGCCCTAGATAAAAAAATGAATAGTCAAGTCGATAAACAAAATCGACAAAAAATACTACCACAAGATCTACATGCAGTATGACATTGATGTGATTAACCAAATAAAAAGAATTTAGCTAAAAAAATATGATACTGATAAATGTGGACTCTCATGACATAGACAAACATAAAAGAGATAAATATGGTATAGACGCAGTGAAAGAACTAAAACGAACTTATAAATTTAAATGAGATAAAAAAATTACCGCCCCGAGAGTAGAGATCGATCCTCCCAGGGGAAGCGTAGTGGTGGATCTAAAAAAACATAGAGCTCTAATACCATGTTAGGAATAATAGATGGTTGAATTGATTGATGAATAACAGTCCCCAAGGGGTTATATATATATGAGGCTCATGACTAAACTAGACTAGGACTCTACAATTAGAGTCATAATCTAACACTACTCCTATATCCTTAAGAAGTCTATCATGGCTGTGATTAACTGTGAAAGTTGACTTATTTACCAGGTAAATATTTTAACACACACAGCTGATGTGCCCTGTTATCAGCTTGATCAAATTGAAAAACTCCAAAAAAATATGAGGGCCCAAGATTTGCAGGAACTATATGGTGGCTTAAAACCAGGTGCTGATCTCAGCCTA
>JBNKYR010000454.1:0-875 GCA_050300995.1 Crocinitomicaceae bacterium
CAATTGCACCGGAGCAATTGTCAGTAGCCGTTGGCGCAGTTGGAGTTACCTCACATTCACTGTTGATATCCGCCAGACTTGTGACATCAGGTACCGGTGCTGTAACATCATTGATCACTACATTCTGCGTTTGCGTGGATGTGTTTCCGTTTCCATCGTCGTACGTCCAGGTGACCACTGTCGTTCCCAGTGTGGTGATTGGTAGTGAAGCATTGTGCGTTCCGATGATTGATCCGGCGCAGTTATCCGTAGCCGTTGGCGCTGTCAATGAGGTAACCGAACATTCTGCCGTAATGTTCGATAAAATCGCGTTATCGGCTACCGGAGCTATAATATCATCGATGGTTACACTTTGCGTTTGTGTGGATGTGTTGCCATTTCCATCATTGTAGATCCAGGTAATCGTGAACGTGCCCTGCGTCGTGATCGGAAATGAAACATTCGGAGTACCAAACACCGTACCTGCACAATCGTCTGTAGCCGTTGGAGGTGCAATACTGTTCACCTGGCACTGAGCAGTTACCGGCGACAGACTTGCAACATCTGCAACCGGTGCAGTATTATCCGCATTGATGATCACGTTTTGTGTTTGGGTGGCACTGTTTCCATTGCTGTCATCGTAGGTCCATGTAATGGTCGTATTTGACGTGATTGGCAATGTAGCATTGTGCGTCCCGGTAATACTGCCTGAACAGTTGTCTGTTGCCGTTGGCGCCACCAACGATGTTACAGGCTGACCACAGTTTGAAGTGATCGCAGGCAAGGATACCTGATCAGGTGTCGGGCTGGTCATATCATCAATGACCACATTCTGTGTTTGCGTAGATGTGTTCCCGTTGCCATCATCGTAGGTCCAGGTAACGACTGTTGTTCCC
>JBNKYR010000455.1:0-849 GCA_050300995.1 Crocinitomicaceae bacterium
AGGTCCGAAAATCTCTTCACACATGGTGCGGAATTTTGGATTTGTCGTTACAACAACTGTTGGCTCAATGAAATACCCTACAGATTTGTCATAATTTCCTCCAACGATGATTTCCGAATCAGATTGAGTTTTGATGTAATCGATATATCCAGCAATTTTGTCGAATGCCTTTTCGTCGATTACTGCGTTTATGAAATTAGACGTATCCTCAGGAGAACCCATTTTGAAGTCAGATACTTGACGAATGATTTCTGCTTTCACTCCTTCCCAAAGGTTTGATGGAATGTATGCTCTTGAAGCTGCAGAACACTTTTGTCCTTGGAATTCAAACGCTCCTCGTGTACATGCAGTAGCTACTTGTTCAGCGTTGGCTGATTTATGAACCATTACGAAGTCTTTTCCTCCAGTTTCACCAACGATTCGTGGGTAACTTCTGTATTTCGCGATATTGGCTCCGATCTCTTTCCATAGATGGCGGAAAACTCCTGTTGATCCTGTAAAGTGCAGACCAGCAAAATCTTTGTGGTTGAAAACTACATCTCCAGCAACAGGTCCGTCTACCGAAATCATGTTGATAACTCCATCTGGCACTCCCGCTTCAGCAAACAGTTCCATGATTACCTGTGCCGAATACATTTGAGTTTCAGCTGGTTTCCAGACTACTACGTTACCCATCATGGCTGGAGCAGCACATAAGTTTGCTGCAATGGATGTAAAGTTAAATGGTGTGATGGCAAATACGAATCCTTCTAATGGCCTGTACTCTAATCGGTTCCACATACCTTCGTTTGACCCGGGCTGATCTTCATAAATTTGTTGCATATATGCTACATTGAATTTAAAGAAATC
>JBNKYR010000456.1:0-799 GCA_050300995.1 Crocinitomicaceae bacterium
TAGGGACCAATGGGTCTTCATCCAAGCAGTCATAGACCATCTTGGGCAAGATGTTCATACTAGCCCCCCAATCGTAGAGTGCATGATGGACTTTGAAGGGCCCTAAGATGCAAGAAACCGTGGGGAGACAGGGATCTTTTCTTCCCATCGGATGGCTTTGCTTGGAATTCCTGTTCCGCTCGATGCTCCTCACGTGCTGATGTCTAGTTAAGAGCTAGACCCCAAAACTTCTGTGTGAGAGGATCAATCTTAGTGGCACGGGAATTCTCCTTAGAATCATACTCCTCACTCTCCCTCTAACTAGCGGTTATCTTCTCAAACAGAGCTCGAGCCTCTTGAGTCTTGAGTAAGAAGAAAGTTCCTCCAACAAGGTTATCTATGTGTTCCTTGGCTTCTTGAGACAACCCATAATAGAACCCTTGGGTAAAATCCCAATCTTCCATTTCAGCAACTGGGAGGTCTGCCACGAAGAGGTGATAGCGCTCCTATGCTTTAGCAATGGATTCACCCGCAAGTTGCTTGAAGCTCATCCTCGGATTTCTGTGGTTGCTCTTCTTGTGAACTTGTCGGATGAGAGCTCCCAGAAGTTCTATCGAGAAGAATCTTGATGTAAACCTCCGGAAGGAATGGTGGATTGTCGGTGGAGACCACACACAAACACAGGGAAGCAGATAAATCTGCAAGACTAATAATACTCGCTAGAATTATCCTGTGCAATCTATAGACAGATAAAAGATACTGGCTTCCTCCTCAACAATGGCACCAGAAATGCTTGTTGACATTTCTTATGTAGCTCCGC
>JBNKYR010000457.1:0-813 GCA_050300995.1 Crocinitomicaceae bacterium
GTTGCCGGAGACATCTATGTTAGATTAGTATTTTTATCTTAATCCATCTTTTATACCTAAAAAATAAAAATAAAAACTAGTTGTAGTAGAATAGATATGGTTTGCACCCCCATCTATAGTTTTTTAGCTCTAGACGGGAAGTATCTGGAGCCAGCTACTTCATTACACCCTATCGAAGCTGAGGGGTATGAGATTCACCCGGATTTCATATCCTTGGTCAGAGAGTTGAATTTTGCTAGAGGTTTGGATGAAAATCCGTACAAGCATCCGAAAGATTTTGAGGAGATATGTGCCACCCTTATGATATCAGGAGTGAATCATGAGACACTTAAGTGGAAAGCATTTTCGTTCTCGCTAATGGGATGGGCAAAGCAATGGTACAAGCTCCATGTCAGCAGTTGTCATGGCAGTTGGGTTATCTTAAAAGATCAGTTCAGTTTCACTTTCTTCTCATTGTCCAAGATTATAGATCTTCGCAATAAAGTTCTTAATTTTGCTAAGAATGAAGGAGAGAGTTTGGGAGCAGCCTAGTCCAGATACAATCAACTTGCTTTGTTGGGTCCAGAGTTATCTATTCCAGATGCTATGTTTATGCAGCATTTAGTGCACAGGTTGGGTACAAAATCCACTGAATATCTGGATATGACTTCTAGGGGAGTCTTTGTTCATTGCACAGTTGAAGAAGGGAAGTCGATCTTGGATAGAATCCTCTCGATCACTCTGCTTGAAGATCTATAAATCAAAGCTCCGCTAATTTCTGAGGATGAGCCAATAATCACTTATCCGGACACCTCAGATATCTCAGCTTTACCG
>JBNKYR010000458.1:0-808 GCA_050300995.1 Crocinitomicaceae bacterium
TCCAACCTCAGCCCCACGCGATTTCACAACAGTCCGGATCCCACACCCATGGATGAGCTCTTCTGGGGAAGGGTGCCCGTGCGACACACCTATGCGCATGTCTTTTTTGAAAAGAACAAGGCGGTTCAGCACGTCCTGTTTTCCCTGAAATATAAGAACAACGCTAACCTTGGCGTTCATTTCGGAAGAATCATTGGAAATCAACTCAACAACACGGGCTTTTCACAAGCTGATGCACTCATTCCTGTTCCGCTGCATCCAAGAAAAGAATTTATTCGCGGCTATAACCAAAGCGCTGCGCTTGCCAGGGGGATTTCCGAAAACCTGCAGATCCCGGTAAACGACCGACTGGTTTCACGCACCCGGCATTCTTCTTCACAAACCAAAAAGTCGCGTTTTCAACGCTGGGACAACGTCACTGAGATCTTCAAAGTCAGTCCTCGGATTCGGCAATACCGTCATGTAATCCTCGTAGATGACGTAATCACCACCGGCTCCACCCTCGAATCACTCATCCGATCATTGTTAAAGCAGCACCCTGACCTGTCGGTAAGTGTGATCACTCTGGCCATTGCCTGACAGAAAAGAAAGGGTAACAGCTCCCTGCTGCAAACCAAAAGTCTTCTACCTTTGTCAACAGGATGTCCTCGCAAAAACACATACTCGTTGTTGGTGCCGGTTTGGCCGGCACATGCGTTTCCTGGCAACTGCTGCAAAAGGGTGCTCGTGTAACACTGCTGGATTCGGGAAGTAATTTCAGCTCACTGATTGCCGCAGGGATGATCAATCCCCTGGTGTTCCGGCGCAT
>JBNKYR010000459.1:0-799 GCA_050300995.1 Crocinitomicaceae bacterium
GATACGACATCTCCAACGGCAGTTTGCCAGAATATTACAGTGTATCTGGATGGTTCTGGCACTGCAACGATCAGTGGCAGTGATTTGGATGGAGGTTCAACCGATAACTGTAGCACACCAACTTTTTCCGCGGATATTACTTCATTTACATGTGCGGATATCGGATCAAACAGCGTAACGTTGACAGTAACGGATGCCGGAGGAAATACTGATGCCTGTTCAGCAATAGTAACGGTAGTCGATACAGTGTCTCCAACGGCAGTTTGCCAGAATATTACGGTTTACCTGGATGGAACAGGCAGTGCTTCCATCACAGCGAGTGATGTAGACGGAGGATCAACCGATAACTGCGGCATTGCAACTTCAACAATTGATCTATCTTCTTTTACATGTGCGAATATTGGTGCAAATAACGTAACGCTCACCATCACGGACGTGAATGGAAATAGCTCATCTTGCACGGCAATTGTAACGGTTGCGGACTCGACCTCTCCGACAGCCGTTTGTCAGAATATCACAGCTTACCTTGACGGATCGGGGAATGCTACGATCACAGCGAGTGATGTAGACGGAGGATCAACCGATAACTGTGGAGGTGTTTCACTTTCAGCCAGTCAGACCTCATTTACCTGTGCGGATGTAGGTGCAAATACAGTAACCCTTACCGTTACGGATGGTAGCGGAAACACTTCATCATGTACAGCTGTTGTAACGATTGCGGATACGACATCGCCAACATTAGTTTGTCAGAACGTTACGGTTTACCTCGATGGATCAGGAAACGCTACAATCACTTCAG
>JBNKYR010000460.1:0-799 GCA_050300995.1 Crocinitomicaceae bacterium
ATCCACCCGCCTGTGGAGGTTGTTTTTTTCCTTCTCCTTTTGCTTGCTCCCTGCGGTGGAAGACAGACCATTGCTGCTTCACTCTTTTGTGGATTCTCGTGTCCAGCTCTTCACTTGATTCGGTTTCACACAGTGGCATTCCGGTTCTAAACTATGAAGATTTCAGCCAGCCTTGGTTCTAGTCAAGTTTTAATTTTTTTCTTTCGTGTTCTTGTGTGTGAATGGTTGTAGGTGAAGCTCAGTATTATTTTTGAGTCACCGGATCAAAAGACTTGAGGATTCGTAGTTCAAATCGTTCTTCTGTAGTGATTTTCTGAACGCGTCTACCAGTTGTTTGGTGAAATGACTGTGAGGATATAAACTGTTTTTCAAGTTGATTTCTATCGTCGATCTCGAACGAGGTCTTGCTAGCACCATTCTGTGTTTCCGCTACGGTTCCTAGCCCGGTTCTGAGGGCCGATAGATTGTCTATAGGTAGGCGGTCTTGGCCGAGTTAGAAGAGAGGGACGTTGGACTGATTTTTAGACATAGGTCAAGTTTCTGAAGGAATTTTTAATTAACTTTCATTCACCCCTCATCTGGTCACCTTCTCCGGTCCTTCACAACCTCTCTATCCTCTTTTTTAAAGAACTCTTTATAATAATTAGCAGCTATCTTAAGAATTTCAGGGGTGTCATATACCAAACCATTGGGTTCCTACAAACACTCAATCCTCTTTTTTCTACATCTCTTGTTTGCCACAGCATGGAAATATGTTATATTACTATCTCATTCCTTTATATCTCTATCCCTTGCCCTT
>JBNKYR010000461.1:0-791 GCA_050300995.1 Crocinitomicaceae bacterium
TTAGCTTCGTTGAAGCTTGGCGCGTTCTCCAAACCAGCGGGGTCAAAACCTATGTGGTGTAATGCATGAAGTTATGTAAGGTACAAAGGTAGGGATGGTAAGAGTGATTAACATTTTATCTTTTTCATTTCCTTGATTAATTCCTATTAGCTAACTATACATAAGAACATAGCTTAAGGGGTTTTGATACTTCCTAACACCACACATGACTAACCATGAGGTGCTCTTATGCTTTAGGATTAGCACTAAGTGTTCATGGTGAAACCTCGTTAAGTTTCGAAAAATAAACCTTAATTACATAAGGTTCTACTTAACAAGTGCAAAAATAGAGATTTCTAAGGTCATAACTCATGAACAAAGGGTTCTAACAAGTTTTCTAAGGTTGGACAGTTTAGAACTAATTTTGGTTCAATTTTCATGAATTTTGGAGCTATAGATAATTAATTATGAATTAATAACTAATTATCAAAGATTAACTATTAAACTAGAATAAATAATTAAATAAAATTATTTTATAATTTTATTTCAGAGATTGAGTTTAAATTCAAATTATGGAATTGAATTTATTCGAATCCCTATGAATTCCTGAAATTTAAACTAATTTTGGAATTTAATTTGAATAATTCGAATGATAAAAGAGAAATGCCACTATTGCAGTTGGCTGAGCCCATAGAGGTGCTCGGCCTAGCCCACTTGGCCCTTGCGGCCCATGTTAAAAACAGGGGAGGTTTTCTCTCCCATCGGCGCCAGTGGTGGAGTGGCCAGGGAGCAAGCCTAGTCTACGGTGAACC
>JBNKYR010000462.1:0-776 GCA_050300995.1 Crocinitomicaceae bacterium
TATTCACCATATTTCTGCGGTTATCTTGAGGAGGTCTTACTTTGGCTTGCTTCACCAACTCACTTACCACTTGCTCAAGCCTCTTCACCTCTAGCTTCAAGTGATCATTTTTTGATCAATTTCTTCATCACATGTTTCCACATTCACTTGACTTGTGGAGGTTTCATTGTTGTTTGAAGGCTTTGAGGTGCTTGACCAAAGAGCATCAAATTGCACTTTAAGATATTGATGTGTCTTTTGCAAGACATCATGTTGATCTTGAAGAGCACCAATTGAGCTCTTGAGACTACATGTAGTCTCTTTACTTTGAGCAAGTTCTTGATCAAGCTTCTCCACCTTTCCTTTTTCAAGAGCTAGGAGCTTCTTGAGTTCTTCACTGATTTTTCTCTCTTGAACAAGCAATTCTTCTTGTTGCTCAAGTAGCTCATCACTAGCTCCAACTTACCTCATAAGACATTTGATCATAGTGTTAGGATTTTTCACAAGTTTACTAGAAAGAGAGTTATCATCATCATTAGAATCATAATTATCACTAGAAAGAGTATCTTCATCACTAGTGACATATTTGGGAGAGGAAGGAGTATTGGATTTTACCTTCTTCTTGACTTCCTTTGCCATGAGGCATGCATGCTTTGAGAGCTTGGGGAAGAGTGACTTGCATGATGAAGCTTTGTCCTTGATGGCTATGGTTGCCAAGTCATCACTTTCTAATTCAAAACTTTCATCACTTGAGTTCCATTCTTGGCCAATAGGAGCTTGACCATAAGGCTTCTTCT
>JBNKYR010000463.1:0-775 GCA_050300995.1 Crocinitomicaceae bacterium
CTTCACGACGGCCACCAGCAAAAGCTAACCTTAAGAACTCCTTAGTGATCTGAACCCATCTGGTAGAGTGTTTACCAGTGTCACTGAATCCATCATACATTGCCTGTCGTTCGTCAGCCATTTTCGATACTAAAAACGAAAGCATAACGTCATCAGGAAAGATAGGTTACAAGGATAAACCCTATTAGGATGGATATGTCCTAAACCCACCCAAGAATGGTGACTGCCGTGTGTTATCTAGTTACACTAGCTCTCATGTATCTTTCATTCATGATTTCGATAGCATCACCCCACTGTTCTCTGATCACACGCTCAATATCAGTGTGATGGAGAACAACATGTTACGCTGCCGAAACCATGAACAAAAGATACACAAGAGCTAGCGTAACCAGATAATACACGCTGGTTGCCATTTTTAGCCTATCCAAAATATGTTGTACAATTCCGGAATGAGTGAGGTGCATCATTCCCAAACGGGTGAAACATAGGTTCACTAGGTGACATGAACACTACACCTACTTTATAGATATGAAATACTATAAAATACGACTTTCATCCGCTAACTCCACATATAATAATGATATGATGAATTATACAGAAAATATAACATAATCAAATGCATTGAAAATTTAGTAACATAATCAAATTGTAGCAACATAATCAATTTTCACTCAAACTTAATGTAACATAATCAAATTAAGTCAAATTTAGACTAATTTACTTAAATTCAATGTAACATAATCAAATTAGATTCATATTTTGGTAACATAATCAA
>JBNKYR010000464.1:0-737 GCA_050300995.1 Crocinitomicaceae bacterium
TGAAATTTAAAATATTATAATTTATACATCCTATAAATTGTTTTTATCAATCTTGCAACCATATGATATCCATATTTGCAGAAAATTATGACTGAAGGTTTTTTCTGGGTCATCAAACATGCATATATAATCATTCTATATTTGTAGAGTAAATTAAGTTGGTTTAAAAATTCTTTAAAATATATATAAGTGTGATCTAGTTTTGTTTATCTCGTTGGGTAGAACACAACGGTGAAAATGTAATTTAAAATGGATATCATATGAGTTAGATTAATTATTTTAAAATTTATATTATTTAGTGGTGATCATTAGGCTGCTATGTTGGATAGCTTGCATGCGTAGAGAATTGCTCTTAATTGGTTTCATTGTTTATATAGTTATAGTTTTGTTCATCTCGTATAACACAACGGTAAAAATGAAATTTAAAATAGATATCATATGAGTTAGATTAATTATTTTAAAGTTTTACATTATTTAGTGGTGGTGAAAACAGAATTTAAAATCTATTGCAAATATATAGCAAATTAAGTTGATTTAAAAATTCTTAAAAAATTATGTAAGTGAGATCTTATTTTGTTCATCTCAATCACGTAGACCACAACAGTAAAATAGAATTTAAAATAAATATCATATGAGTCAGATTAATCATTTTAAAGTTTTATATTATTTAGTGGTGATGTGACGATGATTAGGCTGCTGATGGATAGCTTACATGTGTAGAGAATGAACCTAGTGGG
>JBNKYR010000465.1:0-754 GCA_050300995.1 Crocinitomicaceae bacterium
TATCGAAATAATAACATATAATATATCACATATAAAAATTATATAAATGAAATACTTTAAAAGTTAAATTTTATTATAAATAGAGTTTTAAATTTGATTACTGAGTTTTAAGTGGAATATTAAAAATAAAAGATATTTGCGAAAGTGATAACTCGATGAACATTAATGACACCTTTCCCTAGGATGCCAATCTCAAAATGGCTCACGCCAGGAGGAGAGATAGAAACAACTGCAAAATAACATCAAAGTAAAGCCTAAGCAATTAAAGCTCAGCAAGACTAACCCATCAACATGGTCATAAATATCCGAGTTCTACCATGCAAAGCTTAAAAAGATAAGTCATACCTCTATGCCAAACCCGTGCTAAGAGTAAATCCTTATTTTCAAGTTTTACCTCTAATCAAGTTAATGTCATTTCTTATTTTCATGATCCAGCTATATTCAAATCATTTTAACTAAAGTAGTCATTTGAACTAATCAAGCAAGAGTTTTCAAACAAGTAATTATAGTAAAGCATAATCATGATTCATTAATAATCAATATTCCATCAATTAATTACATGTTGACGGCCACCAATAAGTGGTTACTCATATCTGAGAGTCATGCCAATTTGGATCAATTTACATCCTGTAGGAGAAACCTGATACACACAACATGTGCATGCTCATGATAGGCCGTATGCGAAAACCTTTCATGTTGGATCAACATAGTCAGATGGATACTACTACACTCGAGAAAAAGTGCTCCCGACTCC
>JBNKYR010000466.1:0-736 GCA_050300995.1 Crocinitomicaceae bacterium
ATGCTACATTACCAATAACCACTCAGGGAACAACAGTTGTAACCTGGACATACGATGATGGACATGGAAACACAAGCACACAAACTCAAAATGTGGTGATAGAAGATGTAACTGCTCCGGTTGCAGATGTAACAACATTAAGTGATGTAACAGCAGAATGTGAAGTAACGGAACTTACCGCTCCAACAGCAACTGATAATTGCGAGGGAACCATTACAGGAACACACGATGCTACTTTACCTATTTCAAGTTCAACCACAATTACATGGACGTACACCGATGGTAGTGGAAATTCTGCTACCCAAACTCAAAATGTAATTATTGATGATGTTACAGCGCCTCTGGCTACAATTACATCCCTGCCGGATGTAAAGGATGAATGTGAAATATCAAGTCTGATTTCCCCAAAAGCTATTGATAATTGCACCGGAGAAATAACTGGTACACATAACATCAGCTTGCCAATAACCGAACAAGGAACCACTGTTGTAACCTGGACGTATGATGATGGAAATGGAAATATAAGTACACAAACACAAAATATTGTGATAGAAGATACGCATGCGCCAACTATTGTCTGCATTGAGGATGTTACCAAATTAGTAAACAGTAACAACTTCTATCTTGTAAGTGGAACCGAATTGGATCCAAAGGATATTCTGGACAATTGCGGAATTGCTTCAATATATAACGACTTTAACAATGCCGAAACCCTTGATGGTGCCGAATTGCCAAA
>JBNKYR010000467.1:0-732 GCA_050300995.1 Crocinitomicaceae bacterium
CAGTACCCAACTTCTGATTGCTCAGGTTTATGGATAATACGAATTCCGTTTTTTAAAGTATGTGTTAAAAATTCCATGTATAAAAATATTGGAGTGCAAAAGTACTAAAGAACAGTTGATTTTAATGCTTGTGAATGTTTTTTTACCAGATAAATTTGAAAAATGATTTTGCGATAAAAAATCTTTGATTATATTTGCACCGCCTTACAGAAAAGGTATCTCTGCAAAAAGTTGCACAGATAAAAATATGCTGGTACCATAGCTCAGTAGGTAGAGCAATGGACTGAAAATCCATGTGTCCCTGGTTCGATCCCAGGTGGTACCACATTCAAAATATAAAGTATGTATTTAATACTACCCGTAAAATTCAGGGTACCATAGCTCAGTAGGTAGAGCAATGGACTGAAAATCCATGTGTCCCTGGTTCGATCCCAGGTGGTACCACTTAAAAGACTGTAAGATTTATTTCTTATGGTCTTTTTTGTTTTATAATAGTTTCAATGACTTTAGAAAATAAAAAAAAAGCTGTTCTGAACCTATTGTCAAAACAGCTTTATATTGTGTTAATTTTAGTAATCTTATTTTAATAATTTTTTCCCAGTCGGAATAACGGTCTTGCCTGCTAGATCATTGATAATAATTGCAGCCATCATATACCACGCACCTCCTGCACATAAAATTAAATCCCATGCAGCTACTTTTGTAAATTGATGCATTCCGAAATGTGCAAGA
>JBNKYR010000468.1:0-731 GCA_050300995.1 Crocinitomicaceae bacterium
GTCGGAGCGGCCTCATCGGATCAAAAGCTCCTCTTTGAAGCCGGTCGGGAGGTTCATTTCCTCCTCCTCCAACTTTGATGAATAGTCATCAGTTGATGAGGAGTCATCATCATCATTGTCGTTGTTGCTACCGGCAAGAGCATAAGAGGGGCATACGCCAAAGGTGGCTAACTCAGCAGGAGTCAGTGAGGCATAGGGGTCAGGGACGGGTGGGAAGACGGGAATGTCGGGGAACTCCTGGAGCGGCTCATCTTGCTGGCTATGAATGATCTCCTGGTTACGCCGCATAATCTGAAGGTGCTGATCCATCACATCCAGTGCGGAGGGGGATCTTCAAGATGTCAGAGTTGGAAGCAGGAGCGGAGGGGGCACCACCACTGTGGATAGTGTGAGAAAGAGCAGCAGAAGAACCAGCACTAGAAGCCCTTGGATCCTTGGGCACTGCAAGACGAAGAGAGTCATGACGCACATCCTTGTAGAACTTCTCCTGCGCCACAGACTCAATCATAAACTGAATGTATGGAGCAAAGTCACATGATCTGAGAGGGTTGATGGCTATGTTCCATATCTCGTCCACAATGTACTCGAAGACATCAAAGCGCACCGGCTTCATGAGAGCATCTAGCAAGTTCCTCTCATAAGCAGGAATGGCCTCTAAATAGCCAATCCTCGGTGCCAGGGTCCTCCTCCTCATCTGATGCAGCACAAGAAAGTGAGGAAGCAGCCCTTCA
>JBNKYR010000469.1:0-688 GCA_050300995.1 Crocinitomicaceae bacterium
ATAAGCCCCTAGGATTCGCTTAGTTAATCGAGTTGTAATTTAGAGTATTCGTTAGTGAGGTTCATTTGCTTTGATTGTGGTGCATATGTGTGATTCGGTTCTTTGATTGAGTGCTGGTGTGTTGTGAGGCCTATCTCACAATTACAGTTTAATCAACTATTTTCTATTAATAAAAGTTAGTATAAAAAATCATTTAGTATTCCCCTATCTCTATGGATTTTTCCATATTTCCTTTGCCCCTGCTGTCGTTCTTCTTGGGTATTCTTTATCTCATCAACGCTTACACTTCAGATGGCCAACACAAGGAACCGCAACAACAACAATGGGGACAACAACGGAGAGAACAACCAAAATGTCAATCCGCTGCCACCCCCTCTGCCTACTCTTGAGCAAGTGCTGGCTATGCAAGCACAAATGCTTCAGACTATGCAGCAGACCATGGTCAACATGCAAGCTACTCAACCTCAAGCACCGCCACCGCCACCGCCACCGATGGATAGGCTTGGAGATTTTTAGCGCACTAAGCCGCCTACCTTTTCTCATGCTGTGGAGCCGATGGATGCTGATGATTGGCTCAAGTCTATTGAGAAGAAGTTGCAAGTGGTGCAGTGCAACAATCATGAGCAGGTGCTGCTAGCCTCTCACCAACTTTCTGATCCTGCAGCCAACTGATGGGATGCTTACATGG
>JBNKYR010000470.1:0-692 GCA_050300995.1 Crocinitomicaceae bacterium
AACAATGTTCTCTAATTTTATACAGGTTCTAAACAACAAGAGGAGCTACCCAACCAAAGATAATTATTTTCCTAAGCATATTCAATTTACTATGATTTATTTACTATAAAATAGAGATTAAAGCATAACAATTATTTTAAACAAGAAATAAACATGATATATTTTGAATAAGCTACTGAACATGATATGAACATGCATGCAAAGTTTGGAGATTTAATTTTGTATGGATTTTTGTAATTAATTACTTCAAGATTTGATTTTCTGGAATTTCCTACAAGGCAATAATGCACAAATAAAGATTTGGTCAAGCCCACCGTATAGATCCACTCAAGAAGATTTGTGACACCCCGTGTCTCTAATCCACATGACTAAGTTGATCACATGTTTAAGAGACACTATGAATTGTTGGAATTTAAAATCAGAATTTAAATTTCGAAGTTATCAAGTTTGGTATAGTGTAGACCATTAAGCTCAGTCTGCAATTTTTCTTAATTTATTGGAATTGAATTAGGCCACACTCCCAAAAGAGAAAGTGTTCTCTATAACATGATCTACATGTGTGCAAACCTTCAAAAATTCTTAAGCTCAGGAAGTAATTATTTCAAGTGTTGAAATTGAGCTTCATGGATCAATTTCTAGACAGATGATTTGACTGAGTCTGGCTTAACGGTTACCTATTTTTGCAATGCAAT
>JBNKYR010000471.1:0-691 GCA_050300995.1 Crocinitomicaceae bacterium
GCGCGAGAAACGTGGCGGCGCGGCCGCACTCACCGGCGCATGGACGGTGAAGACGGCGGCGTCCACGGCTTCAGACCGGGCGACGGCGGCTCGGGCAGCGGCGGTCGGGATGAGGTGTGCTCCATGGTGATCTACCGACATTGCACTATGATCTTATTGACATCCACAAGCTAACTCCTAATATCCAAGAAGTTATACCATTTACAAAGTGGCTAAGCGATAAGCAGATTCCGCGAAAATGTGCTAAGTCTGGAATCTGGGTTAAGTAGCTGTCTTTGGGCACTTGAAACAATTGTCTCCCCAGCTCCAAAATTTATGCAAATTTGCACGCTTGTAGGTCATGACATCAGGAACAAATTCTCTTTTGGAAGTGGAGACTAACTCGGTCCAGATTAATTATGAAAAATCCACAACCGAGCCTAATGGTCCACACTAATCCAGAAATTGCAAACTTCAAATTTGATTCTAGATTTCGAATTTGATCAACACTTAGAGTCTCATAAACATGTGATTAACATAATCATGGGGTTTAGAGACACGGGGTGTTACAGAATTCCTAGCCACTCAACCGCTAACTTTCACTGAAGCAAGCGAGCTACTGGAAGCCGACCATTGGCTCCACTCCATTGAGTCCAAGTTCGACATCCTCAACTGTACAGAGAATCAAAAGACCCTACTTGCAGCTTAGCAG
>JBNKYR010000472.1:0-686 GCA_050300995.1 Crocinitomicaceae bacterium
TGCATTGCCATATGTACTAACATATTTATTTTTTATTAAAGTGTAAAAGGCAGGCTCCATGCATTATTCATTATGGTTATTACGTGTGCTACTACTTACATGTCAACATCGAGGGGAAGTACTTAAAAAGTCTCATTGAACATGGTATTGATGTC
This sequence comes from Crocinitomicaceae bacterium, assembly GCA_050300995.1. GTDB lineage: Bacteria > Bacteroidota > Bacteroidia > Flavobacteriales_D > Crocinitomicaceae > UBA4466. Next base: position 156 of record JBNKYR010000472.1, read on the forward strand.
ATAAGTATAACAACCTTGACTTATCAGTTATGAGAAAGCTGATTCATTGCATAATTTGATGTTTTGATTTCTGCTCAGAACCCTGACCCGTCAAGTAATGACCATCTCCCAGATACCGAACTCATTACAATTTTAAAAAGACTTTGTCGCTTCATGATGGATGAGTTTATATCGCCCAAAGGCAGGTATCACCCACACCATGGCCACATGTCTGATAATGTTGCCCTATGCGATTGGGCCGGTGGTGGACAAGGCACACTGCGTATTATTCATGACCATTTTGAGCACTACCTCGATCAATGTTAGATGTAAGGACTTCTATTATTGCCATATATAGATTGGTGTATGAACTTCTATTATTGTCATATTGTTATACATTTGTGTGATGTTTAATGAAATATGTGCCGGAATGTGATTTGGACTAAATTTTTGATGAATTGTGTGCATGAATACTATCCTATCCAGCAGCGATGGGTGAGCTAACATCAACTCACCCATTGCTACTATATGACTAGTAGCAGCTAGCCATAG
>JBNKYR010000473.1:0-675 GCA_050300995.1 Crocinitomicaceae bacterium
GGGTCAAGGATTCTAATCGTGCTCTTGTCCCCTAATTTCACATTGTCCAGGAATTGCATCCTACGTAACAAGATATCATACCAAGAAAATGTATTAAGATAGAAAAACAAGTGATGTATTGAGCAAGTTAAAAGAGAAAGAATAAAGTTACAAGTAGAAGATGACTAAGAGGTTCATGTCGAGCCACTTTTGGTGGAACATGAACCACAAGTCTTTAAAATTGATAGATCCAATTCTAGCTCCACTATAGAAGGTGTTTCCCGGGATTTCAAATGTGATGTTCGTGATGCCCAATGAACTCGCTGTCATGTACCAGTTATGGAGTCACATGAGTGGAAAAGGTCTTTTCGAAAGTTGTGCGGTCGTTAAGAATGGCTTACCAAACACAAACTTTTCAGGAACATGTTCCTTCATGATGATCGGATCATGTGGTCTCACTAATAGTTTGTCTCGATTATAAACTTCACCATCTTCTTCGTATGAACCAATTTCTGATGCCGTCAAATATGACTTTGAATGTTGTGCCGGTGCAGACATTGCAGACATCTTTTTCTTCTTTATTCCCTCAAAAAACTTTTCCGTTGGGTCCGAACGAGTAATTGGCTCATAGAGGCCTAGATCCTGGTGGATTGTTTTGTAAGGAGATGGTGGTGGTAGATCTTGTTCCAGTGGTGG
>JBNKYR010000474.1:0-674 GCA_050300995.1 Crocinitomicaceae bacterium
CAATGGCAACAACCTGATCAACGTTGGACTCGCCCCAGGTGAGACCATTTGCTTTGGGAGCTTGGAGTTCACCATCGACCACTTCGGCCACATGAGTTTTTCTCCTGAGGGGAATGACTCAGACGTCGTGTTCATAGGTATGGTGCACAATGGGTCACCATCCTTGCACACCGTCCTCAGGGAATCCTCTGACAAGGGTGACACTTGCTCAAGCGGATGGGGAAGCTCTAGACTCCCCGACCCTCGAGGGTGCAACATGGTGATCATGACTGTCTCCATCTTCACCACGCTGCCACCAGAGAGCACTCTGGTGCTTCTTACCATCTCAATGGTCCCGCTGTGGACCACCGCACCGTAACCAGCCATTGGGCTCCTTCTTGAGCAACAACAAGCCGATTAAGAGGAGCAACAAGCATGAGCCCATGCTCGACAGGTGGATGTCGAGCGCAGGGCCGCCCAATGGCAAGGCGAGCGAGCAGCCATTGAAGCCAAGCTGACCGAACTACACCATCACAAGTCCGCACTCGAGATAGAGCGTGTTGTAACAGTTGACCTCACCAAAGCCTGGGCTCGGGCCAGGGCCATCGTCGCTGCCATCAATCGTGAGGGAGTGCCATGCCCTACCTTCATCAGGGCCAGCCAGAACATGGCCGTGGCAGCAGCACTCCTAGACA
>JBNKYR010000475.1:0-657 GCA_050300995.1 Crocinitomicaceae bacterium
CTACTCTTTTTAGACCCCTGGGTCATTATGTAAGAAATATTACTCTATTTAATCAAAACATTTCATCTGTTTATCATATTGTTGCTATGCGTGTGATTAAACATCCAGAGCACACATATAGAGGCTTTGGTTCTGCTTTTTAGAACCGGGGTATGACACAAGTAAGAAGTCATTGCCATGATTCAAAGTAAAAAGAGTCTTATCTACACTCCCCATCACATACCCATACTCTAGCAAGAAAGCCTTAAGCCTAGTATACCATGCACGTGGTGCTTACTTAAGCCTGTACAAAGCCTTTGAAAGCATATACACTCTATCTGGGTATTTGGGACTCTCGAAACATGGGGGCGGCCTAACATACACCTCCTCCTGTATGACACCATTTAGGAAATCACTTTTCATTTCCATTTGATAGAGTTTGAATCCCTTGGACGCGACAAATGCTAACAAAATCCTAATGGCCTCAAGACGAGCAACAGGAGCAAAAGTCTCCCCAAAGTCTAGACCTTCCACCTGACTGTACCGTTGAGCAACAAGGTGAGCCTTGTTCCTCACAACCTCACCATCCTCCCCCTGTTTGTTCTTAAAAACCCATTTGGTTCCTATGACATTCACATCTCTCGGGGGAACAACTAAGGTCCAAACTTGGTTTCTCTC
>JBNKYR010000476.1:0-654 GCA_050300995.1 Crocinitomicaceae bacterium
GTTAATCACCGATCCGACGACTGAGACGGCTGGTTTCGGCCGAGGGCGGCGCGGGCTCGCACTGACTGCGGCGCATCGTGGCCAAGCGCGGCGGCTTGCCGGAGTTCGAGTTTTCTTGAGCTACGGTGGTCGGTTTTCGATGTGGTTTGCTCCTACGGGATCACAGCGACGAGGGGAACGTGTTTATGCTAACCTTAATCGACGAAGGGCGGCAACGGTGAGGTGGCCCGCCCGATGCTTGTTGACGGTGTGGGCGGCCTTTAGTAAAGCTTCGGCTCCAAGGATGTGCGCCAAGGCTTCCTCGAGCTCCCTTCTAGCTTCTCGACCGATCAGTTGCTCTGAACGGCAGCAGAAAAACTCGAATTTGCTGGCTACCTAGGGTTCGGCGGGTTCTTGACTTGCGGCCGAAAATTCGCACTATATGTGGTGCTATATATAGGGGTTTTTAGATAGGATCGTAGTCGGCAAGGACTCCAACACTTTTCTAGTTTGCATCGAACTCTATCTCGTGAAGATTCGAAAGAAATTGGGAAGGGGATAAACGCGGTTTCGAACGATCGGGTTAACTCGCAGGCTGCGTGCGCGGTGGCCGGCTGGGCCGCGTCGAATTCGACCCGAAGCCGATTTTCAATTAAGAAATTCTTTTTCTTTTTC
>JBNKYR010000477.1:0-653 GCA_050300995.1 Crocinitomicaceae bacterium
GTTTTATTTCCTTTGTGAAAATCAGGGCGTTACAAATGAACCCCACATAAAATGAATCTCGTCCCCAAGATTCGGATGGATCAGAAAAGAAACCTAGAAACTCTGCCTTCAACTCTTCCTCTATTTCCCATGTAGCTTCTTCTTTGGTATGGTGACTCCATTGCACCTTGCACATCTTGACCCTCTTATTTCGTGTAACTCTCTCGGTCGTCTCTGAAATCTTGACAGGGTACTCTTGATAAGAAAGAACTTCACTAGCACCCAAGTCTTCCTTGAGGATTTGCACTTCCGGCACACGCAGACAGTTTTTCAACTGAGAGACATGGAATACATCGTGCATATCAGACAATTGCGGTGGCAACTCCAATTAATAAGTGAAGGACTGAGGGTGGTGACTAGAGGGGGGGCGTGAACGGGAGCCTAATCAAATTCTTTTGTAAGAACCGGCCTATGTCCCAAGTTCAATCCTCAAAGCCAAAACACTGTAATAAGGTGATGAACATACCAACCAACAACGTAAAAATGATTCCCTCAAAGTTACGAATGCAACAAAAAAGAATGGGATCAATTGGACATCCGGTTAGCAAGATATGGCCAAAATCGTGAATGAACGTCAGACTAAAAATCTCAGTCAGACATTGTCCGAGATTTTC
>JBNKYR010000478.1:0-650 GCA_050300995.1 Crocinitomicaceae bacterium
GGATCTGCGAGTCACAGTGCATTCCAGTGCGTCCGGGGCACAAAACATCGACACACTATTTTTCATGCTCGGGTGGGACCGGTGCGCTTTCCATAAAAAGCGTGGCGGGACACGTTACGCCGAACTTCTGTTTTTGCATCCGGTGGGATCTGTGGGTCACGTAGTGCATTCCATTGCGTCTGGGCGTGAAATGACCGCGCACTATTTTTTTCATGCTAATGTGGGCCTAGTGCGGTATCCGTAAAAAGCGCGTTGGGACACATTACACTAAACTTGTGGTTTTTCATTCAGTGGAATCTCCTAGTCACGTAGTGCATTCTGGTTCTTCCGGGCTTCGAAACATCGACACACTATTTTCCATGCTCCGGTGGGCCTGGTGCGGTTTCCATAAAAAGCGCACCGGGACACGTTACGATGAAATTTTTGTTTTTGCATCTGGTGGGATCAGCGGGTCACGTAGTGCCTTCTGGTGCATCCGAGGCACGAAACTTTGACACACTATTTTTCATGCTTAGGTGGGTCCGGTGCGGTTTGCATAAAAAGCATGCCGGGACATGTTACCCCGATATTGTATTTTTGCATCCTGTGGGATATGCGGGTCACGTAGTGCATTCCTGTGCATCCGGAGTGTGAAACTTCGACGCACTATT
>JBNKYR010000479.1:0-639 GCA_050300995.1 Crocinitomicaceae bacterium
AAATAATCAAATTGCTTGAGCATTTTTCGGTACCACGAGCCATACGATTTAAAGAATAACTGTTTTTCTCTGAAAATACCGGAAATAAGGAAAACCTTGCTATTACTTTTTTTTGCCTGTTTCAGAAAATGATACCAGTATTCATATTTAATAAAGAAGCTCCATTTTGGATTTACCAGTTTCATAAACTTTTTGGCATCAAGTACATGTTTCGTTTAGTTGTTTATTCAGTGTATTTGTGTGGATCGAGGAGCCCCTTTATATTCTTCAATCTATACATGTATTTAAGGAGTTTTTGATGAAGTATTAGTAGTTTTTAAGTACTCGAGTTAGAAACAGGAGAGAGAAAATGTATAAAATCATGATTTGTTCGTATGGTGGGGAAGGGTTTTGATTTCTTTTTTCTAGACCACAAACAAGGTTACTCTCAAACTTGAGCAAGGGAAATCCTCAGAGTAGGCCTAAGCCACTGAGTCTATATAACAAGTCGAAGCGCAGATGACCTAATCTCCTATGCTACTTCCAAAGCTCAGATGAAGATTGAGAGATCAAGCCCTTCACAGAAGATTGAGCAAATGAGAAATCAGCTTGAAAAACCTTCTCAATGCGAGAAATGCCACAAACAAGGTTGCCAGAAGA
>JBNKYR010000480.1:0-632 GCA_050300995.1 Crocinitomicaceae bacterium
CTTGTTTTTTTTCTTTTTTCAGTACATTTATCTCTTTTTCTATGCTCCGTCTCTTGGGGGTTTTGATGATATTTGAGGAGAAAATCACTTCTTCAAAAAATTCTTTTCAAATGAAATGGTATGGTCATAACTGTGGATATATTGGCGGTGGACGCATATTCCAGAATGGAGTTATGCACGTCAATATGTCTAAACCATTATCATGGAGATGATGGAGTTGTGGATATATTGACGGTAGACGCATATTCCAGAGTGGAGGTATGCACGCCGATATTTTTAATTTGCAAATCTTTTTCGAAAAATCTTCAAAACTCAAATGGACACATCCCTTAACAAAGATCAATACAAACAAGAGTTGCTATGTGGATAATATTTGGCTCTAGTAGGAATGTGTATGTCATTGAGGAACCTTGCTAAATTCATTCAACTTTGATCAATCTCAAAATCAAGGTTCAGCAAGATTAACACTAACTCAGATATCACACCTCCCAACAGCCTAGACATGGTTACGTTTGAATTTTTGCTCACATGAGATTTTGTGTCTACCAAGGCATAACCACATTAATCAATTCGGCTTATCAAAACAAGGGCCACGCACTAGTAGTTGCAACTAATCTTAAGCAAAGGAGGAT
>JBNKYR010000481.1:0-575 GCA_050300995.1 Crocinitomicaceae bacterium
GAAATTCCTAGGGAAAACCTAGAAACTGATCACTTGGGGAGATTTAGACCACTATCACAATTTCTCCAGGGATCAAAATGGGATAAGGAGTGTTCCAATGTTATGTACAAACCTTGATCTACAATCTGGATTACATGCACAAGCCAAGTCCCAAGATTAAAGAAGTTATTGAATTTGAAAGATAGCTAATCGTTAAGCAAGTCTGAGGAAAAACTGATGGAAACTGGCTCGATTAGCCCTATTTGGACCCTTGAAACAAATACTTCCCGAGCTCAAGAATTTTTACAAATTTACACACCTGTGGAACAAGTTATGAGGAACACTTTACCTTTTGGGAGTGTGGTCTAATTCTGCTCCAATTAATTCTGAAAAATCGACGACTGAGCTTAATGGTCCACACTTTTTAGAGTTTGGAAGACTTCGAATTTAACTCTAGATTTAGAAATTCTTCAACACTTATGGTCTCTTAAACATGTGATTAACATAATCATGTGGATTAGAGACATTGGGTGTTACACTCAAGCCGGAGCGCGAGGACGTGCCGAGGGTAGCACCTGTGGAGGCGCCCTCGGCGG
>JBNKYR010000482.1:0-619 GCA_050300995.1 Crocinitomicaceae bacterium
CGACTGAAAGGGCAAACCGAACCGGCCGGGCTTCGCTAGACGGGCGACACAGTCAAAAATTGCACTGACGACCCGGCTGATTTTTTGAAAATCAGCCGGTAAAAAAAAAAAAAAGATCGCTTCGAAATTTACTCAGCCGGCAAACCGGCTGATCGCGTGCACACTGGGCTAAAACAGCAAAAAATGACGCTGGGAGGAAGTCGTTTTTCGTTGAACGCTTTGCCCTGGACGTTGGTTCAGTGGTACCAGGGTGCAAGTGTGACGCCGGGGGTGCGTGTGGCGCGTTGCGCATTTCCTCCAACATTGCATGTTTGGTAAAATCAAAAGAGTCTGCAGTCTCCAAACCGAGAAGTAGCAGCAGCTTTCTCGTTGTTCGCTCTTCAAGCACCTGGATGTATTGAAGGCCGTTGGTTTGGGTTTCTACAGATGTTTCCATTGATTTCCACACAAGCTTGAGGCTTGTATTAAAAAAGAAAGGTTATTCGGGGCAAGAAGAACCGGAAGGCCACCTCAAACACCCCGCGTGTACGGGACCGCCAGCCGCCGCCGCCCCCGCGGCGCGGGGCCCGCACCCGACCCCGATCACGCGGCTCCGGAGGGGCACCGGCCCCGCAGGCAC
>JBNKYR010000483.1:0-613 GCA_050300995.1 Crocinitomicaceae bacterium
ACTATGTGGGTTCCTCATCTCTCCGAATGGATTCATTCCATCCGTGCTAAGTACAAACATGATATTTCTTGGATCATTAAAGAAGTCCTCCTGATGAGCAAGATCAAAATTTCTCCACTGTCTACCATTTGCAGGGTGTCGAATCTTTCCATCCGTCTTGTGATTCACATGCCAAAGCAACAGCTTAACATCCCTTGGGTTTGAGAACATACGCTTCAAGCGGTCGATCATAGGTAGGTACCACATCACAAGAGCATAATTTTTCTCTCTTTAGAGCCTTCAATGTCCTCATCAGGAGTGGCATTCTTCCTCTTTCGTCCTTGCCTTTTTTTTACTCTTTTATTGGACTCATCCTCAACCTCCTCATTATTATCATTTCATTTGTACCGACTAGCATTGCACCTTGGACACTTATCTTTGAATTCGTGTTCTTTTTGGTATAAGATACAATGGTTCAGGTAAGCATGGATTTTTTTTCTACACCAAATGTAAACAGAGAAATGATCTTCTTTGCTAGGTAGGTGCTAGTGGGCAAACCATTTGGTTTTGGCAATACCTTACTTAGCAATTCTAAGAGAGTCGAGAAACTATTCTCTGACCACCCGTTGCTAGC
>JBNKYR010000484.1:0-608 GCA_050300995.1 Crocinitomicaceae bacterium
CATATGGTTTACCTTACCTCCCCTTTTCTCAAGCTTTATCACTCAATCACTCATCCTCCCAGTCACTCTTTTCCTCTCGGCTAATATTTTTGTGGTGGTTCACTCTCAAGAGGCGCCTATGCTACACCTTGTATATTGTAAAAGAAAAGGAAAATTCTAAAGAGTTTGTGTGACAAATAATCATGGTTGATGGAGAATGGTGTAGTGAATGGGGGTAAGAAAGGGAAAAGTCAAGGAATAGAAGGTAGTGCAAATGCAAATGATGTGTGGGTATTGATGAGGCCACACATCGCATTTTGCACTATAAGTAAATGTGATCTTTCTTTCTTTCAATAGAATCTCTCCCAATAGCTTGTAGATCTCATCCTCTTTTTCTTTTCTCTTCTCAAAACACAGATCTTTTCAACTGAGGTTTCTCCTCTTTTTCTTTTTAATCCTTGCTGCCCTTTTTTCTGATGATCATTCTTTTTGCTGGGGAGAGATTCCATTCATTGGAATTTTCTTGGAAAATCACTTGGTAAATAGGATCAAAGTTGGGACAAGGAGTGATAAGGATTTGATATCACACGTGTACTTTGTTTGGCTAATGAAAGTCCCTTCTTTGGCTT
>JBNKYR010000485.1:0-607 GCA_050300995.1 Crocinitomicaceae bacterium
GCGCATATCCATATCTTCCCCGTGTTCTTTTTCTCTATCGGGACGATGTTAGAAACCCAATCTGCATAGCGACATGGCTGTATGAACCTAGCCTGCAGCAACTGATCCACCTCCTCCTTCACCCTTTCATTGATTTCTGGTTTGAAGTTCCGAGCTCCCTGTTTAAATGGTCTAAAACCGGATTTAATCGGTAGCCGATGTTCGACGAGCTTCCTACTTAACCCGGACATCTCGGTGTAATATCAAGCAAAATAGCACGTGTACGCCTCCAACAACTTGATAATTTCCTATTTTTGGCCCGTATTTAGACGCACACTTACATATGTTGGCCGAGGAATGACCCCATCACCTATACCTAACTTTTCGAGCTCATCCATAGAGGAAAAACCTCGACCAAGCTTTCCTAACTCATCTAAGTCCTCCACCATGCCCATGGCATCGTCCTTGGATGAACGATACTCCGCTGTCCACCTACTTAACCACTCAAGATCCATGGTAGCCATCGCCATCTATATAAGATCATGAGCTAGCCGTGTCGCACCGATTGTCAGCTTTACACTTATCAGAACAAACCCACCTTTGCCGACACTAACATAGTCGTAGCCCG
>JBNKYR010000486.1:0-605 GCA_050300995.1 Crocinitomicaceae bacterium
AGCCCGCGGACCTGTGAGCCAACGCCGATGGACCCGGTCCACAGTCCCGTGGACATATTCTACGGATTTCTCTTAAGGAAAATAAATCTGTAAATCCCGAAAATCGCTGGCACCTCAGAATTTTGCAAAACACTCCTAAACTTTTCCAAAATTATATTTTAGTCCCTATAATTTTACATTTAGGTCCCTATTTAACTTTTTATAATTATGATTAGGTCCCTGCCTTAATTAATCTTATTTATTTTCATTACCTATTCGATCTATTAACTTAAACCCTCCATAACTTCTTAACCGTAGCTCTGATTTAGGTGATTCTTGTGCTCACGCATTCGTAGCATCGAGTAGAATCTTTTGGTACTGTTTGATTAGAATTTAGGTACTATTTGGTGTACTATTTATTTATTTGTTTGCAATTGCTTGTTTTTGGTCGCTATCGTTAGGCGCCAACGACTTTGGGAATCTTCAAGAACTTCACTTCCAAGACTTTGAGCAGCAGCCAGCGGGAGAGCAAGGCAAGTGACCCTTGACCATTTTGTTCCAATATGCTTTCTCTCTCTAGTATACACTAGCCGCATGCATTAATTGGTTACCTAAGCTTTCATAGT
>JBNKYR010000487.1:0-604 GCA_050300995.1 Crocinitomicaceae bacterium
AAGCTTGATATCAGTACCACGACCAGCCATGTTTGTTGCAATGGTAACAACACCTTTACCCCCAGCTTCAGCAACAATATCAGCCTCACGTTGGTGGAGCTTGGCATTTAACACATTATGCTTAATTCCTCTGATTTTAAGCATCCGGCTTAATAGTTCGGAAATTTCAACTGAAGTAGTACCAACCAAAACAGGACGTCCTGCTTTAACTAATTCAACAATCTCTTCAATAACAGCATTATATTTTTCGCGATTGGTTTTATAAACTTTATCTTCTCTGTCGTCTCTGGCAATTGGTTTATTTGTAGGGATTACCACTACATCCAGTTCGTAAATATCCCACAACTCACCAGCTTCTGTTTGAGCTGTACCTGTCATACCTGACAGTTTATTGTACATTCTAAAGTAGTTCTGTAATGTAATGGTGGCATACGTTTGAGTAGCTGCTTCTACCTTTACATTTTCTTTGGCTTCAATGGCCTGATGAAGACCATCTGAGTATCTACGGCCGTCCATTATACGACCTGTTTGTTCATCTACAATCTTCACTTTATTATCCATTACCACATACTCGGTATCCTTTTCAAATAAAGTATACGCTTTT
>JBNKYR010000488.1:0-602 GCA_050300995.1 Crocinitomicaceae bacterium
TGGCCTAATCCAGGGAAATCGAATGGTTTGGTTTTTGTGACCCCTAATGTCATTCTTGCCATCTTTGTATTTAGCCATGAGGATGTCAAATGTGGCTTTTGGATGAGATCATGACCTGCTTCTCTCGTTCTTCTTCCATCGACTGATTTCCATATTTTTGGGCCTGATCATCCTCGGCTGTCTCTCTTCTCCTATGACAACCTCTTTACCTTTGGTAGACTCAGCTTGAGATGGCTGAACCAGGACCTTCTTTCCATTGAGGTTGACCATGTTCATTTTATCCGGGAACAGATCTTTGTCGAGCTTCATTTTGGGACTCTCTGCAAATTTCAATCATTTTTCGTTTATGGCCAATTCAATCTGACGATGGAAAACATTGCAATCATTAGTAGCATGAGAATAAGAATTATGCCCCTCATTGCTGTCGCCTTAAAAAGGGGATCAGGTCCTAAACCACATCCCTCCTTCCTCGATCGCCATTTCTCATGATCTTCTCCTTCATGCTAGCTCCAATTTTGTGCTACTGTGATCTTTGTTCCCCACGATTGCTACCTCACACCCACAACTTTTCCAGCCATCCATCGTGGATGAAAGCGAAATTC
>JBNKYR010000489.1:0-600 GCA_050300995.1 Crocinitomicaceae bacterium
CAAAACCCGACCAGTTTTGTGAAACCTACTAGCGAGAAAGTCAACACTAATCGGTCTCTTGGCTAGCAGCTTGTTCATCTGCTAAAAGCAACTTCTTCACAGACAAGACGTATAGGGCTGTTATCCCTGACCAGATCGAGTAAGAGACATAAACTATTGATTTTTTGAGTTATGTTTGACCATTCATCTTATTTATTTTTTTTATAAAATTATTATATATTTTATTATAATTTATTTTATTACTAAATAAAGTTAAAACAACTTATAATATTATATATTTTAACAAATATTTTGAATAAGATTCAAACATAATAAAAAATCAATGACAACAATAAAAAAAGAATGGAGGGAGTATGTATGTTGTGTTTCCTGCACCCAATTATAACAATTCAATATTTTGCAGACTGGACCCCAAATTCAAAGTTCATCTAAGTCAGGCCCATGGAGAAAGGTATGCCTGAGTCCATGAAATTTCAGTGTTGTTGGTGTATGCTACCTTCCTAGTTATGTATACTAGACCCCAAATTCCAAGCACACCTCTGTACTCTAGGCCTATAAGATGGACTACGGGTGTGAAAAAACACTCCTGGCATCCATGTG
>JBNKYR010000490.1:0-599 GCA_050300995.1 Crocinitomicaceae bacterium
GCATCCTTAATGTTAGTATTTCTCTTTTTCTATGGCAATAATTGAGGTATGATACAATCCTATATTTTAACATATACCAGATGTCTAAATGGGTCCAACGAGCTATCATCCGCTCCATCACCCAATATATCTTTGCATTATAAAACGACTTTTTACCGCATAAAAAAAGCCGAAAAGATAAAAATCTTATCGGCTTTTTAGTAGCGGGAGCCAGACTCGAACTGACGACCTTTGGGTTATGAGCCCAACGAGCTACCAACTGCTCCATCCCGCAATATATCTTTTATGATTTAAAATCACTCTTAGTCTCATAAAAAAACCGAAAGATTAGCTCTTATCGGTTTTATAGTAGCGGGGGCCAGACTCGAACTGACGACCTTTGGGTTATGAGCCCAACGAGCTACCAACTGCTCCACCCCGCAATATATCTTTAACTAAATAAGTTTCCTTTTTTGCGATTGCAAATATATGCGTTTTAATTCCAATATCCAAACAGTGCTAGCTATATTTTAATCCATACATCCTCAATCCGATCTTTTAATTACATATTCACCAACACTACAGACGATTACAAAATAAAAAACTTTTAATAAAAATCA
>JBNKYR010000491.1:0-598 GCA_050300995.1 Crocinitomicaceae bacterium
TTTTCTTGACTTCACAAAATAAAAATGGAGGAGTATCCTCCATAACTATATAGATAAGACCCACTAAAAATCATTTAAGTTAATTCTCTCGACATGTAAGATATCCACATCGGCATCCAATTAAATCATGTCACATCAGTATCCATTCAACATCATCTGTCACATCATTTCACATCATAACAAAATTTTAAAATGATTTATCTCACTCATATGATATTCATTTAAAATTCCATTTTCATTGTTGTGTTCTACGCGACGAGATGAACAAAATTATATCTCACTTGCATATGTTTTTTAAAAAATAAATTAACTCGTTGCTTTAAATCTTCACCGTCCATTTATAACAATTGAATCGACCGCATGAATTTTCTTCATTTTTTGGCTCAATAAGATCCGTGTCAACCCAACTGGTGTCGTCTCTTTCCTTTCCCCTCTCTGATGCTGCCTCTCCTCCGATCAACATTACCACGCTGTCGCGCCGTGTCACGCTTCCTTTCTATAGAGCCAAGACGAGCTTGTTGCCTCGTGTTCGTCTTCCGGTAACGCTTCATCCCGTCATCTCTTCCCCTCGAGCCGAAACCAAAACATTGAATCTGCA
>JBNKYR010000492.1:0-595 GCA_050300995.1 Crocinitomicaceae bacterium
GTTGCGGTGCACAGTTCCCTCTGGAAGGTGGTGCCTCCGAAATGCTTTGCAGAAGTCATCCCACGACACTTGGTGATTGTCTTGAATAGAGGCAGTATAAGTGGCCCACCAAGCACTTGCGGAACCACGGAGCTGTTGTGCTGCAAATAGAGTTTTTTGAAACTCAGAATAGTGAAGCAATACAAACTTTGACTCAGTCATATGAAGCCAGTGATTAGCTTCAAGCGGGTCTGTCGTCTCAGCGAACTCTGGAGATTGGGTTGCCAAGAAGTCAAAGTAGGAGAAATTTTGAGGCTGTTGATGTTGCTGTGATCGTCCTACCTAACGCTCATCGATCGCTGCCAACCTTTGCATGATGGCATTCAGCAGTGCCAACAGTTGCTCAAAGCTTGCTAGAGGGGCCGGTGGAGAGGGTGGAGGCACAAGTGGACGGAATGCCCCACGGTAACGGGTTGAGGACTCAGGGACATCATCATACACAACCTTTCCTAAGCGAGTTCGCACCATCTGCCACAGGGTAGTTTATACCATCATAAAGGTGCAAAATGACATGAGGAACATGCAAGATTACCAAAGACTGGAAATTCAGGAAATC
>JBNKYR010000493.1:0-594 GCA_050300995.1 Crocinitomicaceae bacterium
ATCACCAACCCTACGACATCAGTGAAGAAGGAAGCCACACATGAAGATGAAACAACTATTCTATCAAAAACAGTTGATCAGGTTGGTTCAAACGGAGGCGTCCGATCGGTGATTTCCAGTCCATCGGTAGCCCGATCGAGAACTGAAGTTCGCTAGTTTTGATGACGTGTTCATGGGCTAGTGACGACACCTCAATTTTCACCCGAACTAAGGGCCACTGAATATCAAAGATCAGACAGACAGATCAGCCCATAAAGAGGTTGGGTCCAACAAGTAACATATCAAGAGTTATGTCGTAACTTTAAGATAACTTCTAGTAGGATTAGGATCAGGAGTTTCTATCTTTTAGAGTTAGAGTCAGGATCCAGCTAAACTCTATGAGGCGGTTCCCTGACTATAAATAGAGAGGATAGATCCACATCAAAGACATCCCCGAAAATCCTAAAAATCCCGGGGAAAACACCCGAAAGATCCTGAAAAAAAGAGAGAAGAACAAATCTGAATAGCATAATACATCAATACTGGATGTAGGGCTATTAGTCCACGCGAGGGCCTGAACCAGACGTTGACAGAGGTGCGCCAGATAGGGGGAAG
>JBNKYR010000494.1:0-592 GCA_050300995.1 Crocinitomicaceae bacterium
CGATTATAGAAACCTGGTTTGGTATGGTTGGAATGTTGGGATGGTTGGTCAGTTTGTTCTTTTAGTTTGAACCATCGTAGTGGACTCCAAGGTAGGTTCGATGTCACATTTTGAGGAGAAGAGCTTGTAGCTTAGAATGAGTCATAGCTGCTTTTGGCATAGGCCATAACCATAGTTGTCTACAAGTCAAACCCACATCAAGCCTTCCTTGTTGAATAGCGCTCATGTCATCTTTTCCCACAGTTGCTGAGTAGCAACCATAAGTCTACTCAAACTTGCCTGTATCATTGTTTAGATGGATTCAAGAATTGGAGTTAGGAGTTTCCACATAATCCTGAAGACGATTGTTAGGCGGACCTCTCCATCGGTCGACGCCTATGAAGGCTCATGCTACGCTTAGTTCTCCGCTGCAGTGATGTATTTTTCTTTGGACCCATGGGTCATTATGTAAGAGATAATTACTCTGTACTATCGAACATGGCACCTGTTTATCATATTCCTGTTGTATGTGTGATTTGAACATCTTGGGCACATGTATGGAGGCTTCGTTTCTGCTTTCTCGGAATGGCGTATGACACATGTTGCCCCGGTT
>JBNKYR010000495.1:0-588 GCA_050300995.1 Crocinitomicaceae bacterium
CACCACCCGAAGTTTGATTCATGACATCCAGCAAACCGGGATCGACTTTAGAACCGGTCATGATCAATCCAAGAGGAGATGGGTCAGATCAAGTACCAGGGGGAGTAGGTCTACCGCACTTCAGCGCAAAACACTTTAGCCTCAAGGATGCTCGTCGATCAGCTAACCCCCACCTGCCAAAAGGCAATCAAGAAGTTACTGCTCACGTGATGCGACTCTAGGCGATGCTGGACGAAGCAACCGTGGTGGACCCGACACTCAACCGTGATGATGAGGCACAAGGTCATGATCATGACCACCGACAGAGTCCGTACGGGGACTTAGTAAGCAGTCTCACTCCACCGGAGGAACGTGGCTGAAGGCGAGACCGGGATGACTGAGACTTGTGCGATGTCATCCGCAACAAAGATGCACACAACCGGATCAAAAACTGGCGTCAGGAGCGCGAGCGCCTTGAACATGAGCGACATAAAGAGAGGGATTATGACTACTATGGTCCCTATTATGACCAACCTCACCGACAGCATTCTCCTAAAGGAGGGCACAATATAGGAGGAGTCAAGGCTTTTCCCATGACTTGAAGAGGGT
>JBNKYR010000496.1:0-588 GCA_050300995.1 Crocinitomicaceae bacterium
TACATCCCTAGGTGATAATTGTCCAGTGGGCTGACATCCATTGCTCTTCTGGGCTGTATGATGAGGACGAACCACCTAAAATTTGGAAACATGAGAGAATAAGATAACGGTTTAAATAAAATCAATGAAATAAAGACAAGGACAAAACTAAAGATTTGAAAAATAGGTTTGTAAACTATATGTCCTTAAAAATGTCTAGTCTACTCTAGGCTTGCGTCCTACGGTCAACACGGCTCTGATTACACTTTTGTCACACCCAGTTTTAAGGCCAAAACTGAATGCATTACCATTATATGTGCCAGGAGCAAGTTTCTCACATAAAGTGACAAATAGTGAAATAAACAATATAACCAGTGTTTATTACATCGAGTCTTATTATAAAACTTATTACAAGATCAAGAGGTCTAAACAGCAAAACACCACACCACAGGCAGATGACCAGGGGCCCACACGCCTAGAAGAAGTCTTCATCAAAGAACTCTTCATCTTCTGAGCAGCAGAGCATAGCAGCAATATACAGGAAATATGGCAAGTGTGAGTACATAAAGTACTCTGCATGTGTAGGAAACTAATGGCATGCAAGCTTAT
>JBNKYR010000497.1:0-588 GCA_050300995.1 Crocinitomicaceae bacterium
GTCGTCCTCCCCAAGCCCGTGAAGTTGTGCACCCCATGCCATTCCTGAGCTCGCGATGCCATCGACCTGCGTCATCCCCAGGCCTGTAGCTTCGTCATCCTCCCCGAGCCCGCGACGTCCCAGAGCCTGCCACACCGTTGAACTCAAGCCGTCCCTGAGCCCACAACACCGTCGTCCTCCCTGAGCCCATAAGGCTATATTGTATATTTATTTCCTCCTCAGGATGAAACAACTCTAGCAACACTGGAGCAAGAACCTGGTCCCCAAAAGCCTAAGCAGAACAAGGGGATACGATCCTTGAACAAGATGCAGGAAGGGATTATTAAGGTAATGGTGTAGTTCCCAGATGGGTCACCCATTGAATGGCACAATGACTACGGTGTTCTTGCGAGGGAGAAATGTAGGATCATCTGGATTGATTGGGGCACTGTTCAAGTAAATGGGAATGATGTCTTATGGGAATTGATCAAGGAACATTATGTCTTTCCATCTGAACATGAAGAACGTGGCAAAAGGGCTACCATTCTTGCCATAGGGAGGAACCTTCGAAGGTTCAGACATGCACTCAATAAGTTATATATTCAACCT
>JBNKYR010000498.1:0-587 GCA_050300995.1 Crocinitomicaceae bacterium
CTGTCCTAGCATTTGTTTAATCGAACAAATACAATATCAGGGCTCTATTACAGTATAATTATAGATAGCATATAAATATGACCTAACCATAATGTGTATTACTACTACCATGTGTGAGATATATAATACACTAGTTGATAAACCCGTGCGAAACTGCGGGATTTCAAAATATTTTTTTACGTGAATTCATATGCCGATAAGTTATTCGAGAAGTGAAAGAGGGTCAGCTAGTTTGTCACCGTGGGTGTCGTTGTGCGGAGGGATGATGGATGTGAGACAATGGTGAAAGAGAGCGATTGCGGTGGGTGGAGCTTTTAATGGTGTGGTGCTCTGCCTAGAGAGGAGGCAAAATGAAGACGTGGTTGGGTGGTGGAGGGAGTGGTCAAGATTGAGATGATCTTTTTATAGCATTAGAGGGTGGGACTCAGACTGTTCAGGGAGGATGGCCAGTGGTGGTGGCGTGGATTCAATGCTTTGGTTTCAGCTCAAGGGGAGAAGCGACGGGAAGAAGCATTGCCGAAAGAAGAAGAAGAGGCAGCGAGCTCATCTTGGCTCTATGGGAAGGAAGCGTGACACAACTTGGTGGC
>JBNKYR010000499.1:0-551 GCA_050300995.1 Crocinitomicaceae bacterium
CTCATAGCACGTGGTTTTCAGTCCTTGTGGATCAATAGCCTCGATGTGAATATCACTATTTTGGGCAACACCCTTCTTGTCTTTTTCTTTAGTGTAATAAGTCTATGCATTAATGTCATATGCTTGACATGATGTTACACAACTTGATGAGCGAGAAGCCATCATCTTCATCGTCATATCTTCTATAGGTATCTCTTTATCCATCAACGATGTGGTGAAAACACTTCGATGCTCTTTCATGATCCATGCTTCTGTTCGGCCTATGTTATCTCTACAAAGCTCCAACGACTATTCCTCGATATACGGTGCAGCAATCTCGAGTTGTTGTAGTACACTGAAATATGCCTCACTGAATTGTAATCTCCATCGATAAAACTTTTCTGACTCATTCTTTCTCTTCCTCTTATTCTACCCTCGTGTAGTGGTATCGGCAAGCCTATCCTTTTTCCATCTTTTATGTAATCTGCGCAACACTCAACCACCTCTTATGTTGTATAACCTGTAACCTTCCATAATAGAACCCTCCAGGTGGGCACGATTCCACACATAGG
>JBNKYR010000500.1:0-577 GCA_050300995.1 Crocinitomicaceae bacterium
GGCCTCACACTGTGCACCCGGTTTTCATTTTTCCATTTTCTTTTACATTTCTAGAAAATCATAGAAACTTCAAAAATCTATAGAAATACAATAAGACTCAGAAAAATACAAAATAAATTTCATGGGAATCCTCTTTAATAGATCTATACATTGGACTTGACCAAATTCACTTTTATTTCCTTATTGCCTCACATAAAATTCTTATAACTCATGTCTTGAAGGGTTTAATTACAAAAATCTATGGACATATAAATATTTAAACTTTGCATACATGTGCACATTATTCTCAGTAGCTTTTACAAAATGGGTCATATTTATGTCCTGCCCAAAATAATTTATATGAATTAATTTCTATCCTGCAATAGATAAATTGTAGTAAATAGAGTATGCATAGGAAAATATTCATTCTTGGTATAATGCTTCCTTATACTGTATAGAACCTGTATAAGATCAGGGAATTTGTTTAGACTCATAGAATGCATGTTATTAGTTTTCTAATGCCTAGTTGCTTTGTTAATAAATGGAAAAACTTAGAAATAAATTAGTAAAATAACTTTTATGAGTAATATGTTTAGGT
>JBNKYR010000501.1:0-568 GCA_050300995.1 Crocinitomicaceae bacterium
ACAATGGATTTCGTCCTAATCAAGGCTTCAATGTTCAGTGGAATAAAACCCAGTTTCCCATTCAACAACTGCCAACAAGTTGGTATGGGGCGGAGTTTCCCCAGAAATGAGCCCTCTCTCAGAGATATCATCAGACGTCAGGTAAGAATAAATGATAAAGTTGGCAAAAAAATGTATGCCACTGACAAGCTCCTATAGAACATCAATGCCAAGATGGACAACTTCACAGTGGCTACACAGAACTAGCTGAGCTTCAATAAGATGTTGGAGACTCAGATTCAACAAATCTCTGCAGCAATTCCAAGTCAAAGTAATGGGGATTCTTCTAAGACCCCCATTCAAGAGAGTGTGAGGTCCATCTTCACTGTGTTCAAGGAAAATGCCCCAAAATCTACTGTAGAATCTCTGGGAGGAGTCAGTAAGGATAAGATGTCGAGCGCAGCCGAGAATTTTTCTACGAGATTTTCTCGATGCGTCAAGACTTCCACACCTGCTATGACAAGTTCTCCAGTTGCACCAGTGACCTAAATCTTCAGGTATGGAGACGGTCTTGCTCACCGACCTAAAA
>JBNKYR010000502.1:0-564 GCA_050300995.1 Crocinitomicaceae bacterium
AAGTTCTCAACATTCCACTTCACGAACCAGGGTATAAAAGCCCTAAATCTCGCGAGTGGAGTCTGCCACTCAACTTCTACCAGAATTCTATCCACTAAGCATAGCGTTACTAACGGATTTTTTCACTACGATAGGAGCAAGGTGATAAACAAAGGATATAATGCATTATAGGGTTTCATTCAACTTCTATAACATAAATGCACAAATCAAATAATAACTTAAGGACAATTATAAAGTAAAATCCTTAGAGGGGTGATATGCACCGGTGCTTGCCTTTGCTTAGGAATAAAAGAAGTTAGTTTCTTGCGCTTTACAAATGCTGACCCCCATAAGCTTTGACTTGGCATTTCCTCGACATCGTAGACAACCCTAATGCGGAATGAAATGCATGATTTAAGCAATTACCGAAGAAAGAATCTTAACTACCTTGACTTAAGCTTAAGCGAGGTTTGAAAGGTAACAAGGTCGGGCTTCACTAAGACATGGCATGAGGGTGCTCTCAGGGTTTAGAATGGTTACTAGAGGTGTTCATGGCAAAAACTTGACATGACAAAGAGTTATCAC
>JBNKYR010000503.1:0-564 GCA_050300995.1 Crocinitomicaceae bacterium
ATGGTGAGAATAGACATATCTCTCCAAATTACTCTAAGGCCGTAAAGAGAAGATCATCCTCGAAGAATAAGCAAATACAAGAATCAAGTGATGATAAGGAGAACAATCATAAGGGCAAGAACAAGAGCTTTGAAAGGAAGTAAAGTTATAACAAGAAGTCCAAGCACTTTGCAAAGAAGAAGAGTAATATCAAGAGAAGCTTTGTGGTTGGAACTCAAGAATGGGTCACCGATGTCTCCTCAAGTGAAAATGAAGACATTGTCGGTGTCGCCATCACGAACCATGAAACTCCACTTCCACCACCGCTTATGTGCCTCATGGCTAAAGGTAACTCAAAGGTAAACGATGGTGAAAGTGATGATGAGCTTGACCCAAATGAATTCTCTAACCTCATTCATGAGTACACTTGCATCATTAAGAGGGAGAAAAGCAAGGTCAAGAAGCTTGAGAGTGCACATGCCTCACTTGAGTCATCTCACGATGACTTGCTTGCAAAGTACAATGTATTGCTCAAGGAGCATGATGAGTCACTTGTACTCTCCAAGCAAGTTAGTGATCAATATG
>JBNKYR010000504.1:0-564 GCA_050300995.1 Crocinitomicaceae bacterium
ATTATTGTCTTTTTAATTAAAAAATGTTTAGAAAATTGCTTATCGCGAAAAGCTTTGGATCTATTTAGCCGGGAGGAATAAAAAAAATCTCTCCCGACAAGCCAGGAGAGATTTCTATATATTTTGTTTTGATTTCTCAGATTATCCTAACTTATCTTTCCCTAAACGGGTTGGAATTAGCACCTTGTAATATAAAACTACGGTTGCTAAGGTTTCACAGGGCCTGTCCCTCCACCTTTCTTGATAAGAGCTATTTAAAGAACTTTTGCAAAGATAATTTGCTTTTTCTGTTTTGCAAGTGCTTAATTAAAAAATAATTTACGAATTTTGGATATGATTAGAATTCCTGTTATTTTAATCACGGCCTAATTACCTAAACTGCAACTATGGATCTTATTACGGAAGCAAAAGATTATGTAAAAGAATTGTTTTTAAACAATAAGAATGAACTACTTCTATTCCACAACATTGGCTACATAAATAAAACAGTTAAATATGCCAATCAGATTTGTGATATGGAAAAAGTGGGAAAAGATGAGCGGGAGACAATCCTTGTTGCTGCAT
>JBNKYR010000505.1:0-563 GCA_050300995.1 Crocinitomicaceae bacterium
GTCCTCCATGAGCTTTAAGGCCTCCTCACTGGTACAGGTCACCGTAAAGCCATCACCCGCTACGTCCAAGTCAGCTTAGGGGTAGAGGGACTTGAGAATCCTGAGGGTTAAACTCGCTGCCTGCTTCATGTTGGCAAGAATTACCTCCCGGCACTGATTCAGCAGGCCATCTAGAAGTTGAGGGGCTCAAGCATCTGAAGAGGAGTCCTTGGGTAGAAGAATGATACCACTTTCTTTACCATTGCCTTCAAGGTGTTAAGCTCGGCATCAGATTCTGCGATTCGAATCGGGGTTAGTAGTATATATATATTAAGTAAAAATACAAGACACAGGCGGCAAAGGGGACGACAGCTTACTTTCTAGTTTCTTAGTCAGTCAGGAATTTAAACTCTTGTAGTCTTTATTGGCTTTGGTAGTTCCTTCCAAAGATAATTCTTTGGCGCAGAGTTTGTTAAGCCCATCCAGGACCTTTTCTTCTAATGCAGGTACCTGGGCGGTGAATTTATCTACCATTTTCTTTAGGTCACCAACTGCCCAAGCAAGGGCCTCAATTTTGACTTGAG
>JBNKYR010000506.1:0-561 GCA_050300995.1 Crocinitomicaceae bacterium
ACTCATCAAACACAAACCGAGAGAAGAACGAGATGCTATGCAAGAGATCCAAAATTATGGTGCTTCACAAGGCATACAAGTAAGTATTTCAGCAATTATACAGAATAACAAGAGTGAATCCTCATAAAGAGATCAATACAGAATAACAAGCAAGAAGCCATGAGCTAAGATAAGCATGAAGTGAATAAGCAAGTTAAGCAAACCACCACAAGCATAAGACTCCTATCTCAATCAAGACAAGCATATAGGCTCGTTAGACATCATCTCAAAAATAGCAACAATAGTTCGGGATAGCGCTTTGCCAAATGCTCACATATGCAACTAAGAATTCAATTTGTACAAGTGAGTAAATAAGCAAGGAATAAGCAATCAAGTTCAACAATTTACTCATTTTAATTTCTCAAATGATCTCTAGATGACGCGGAGGATCGCACAACTGGGCACTGCAAACACCTGAGAGCTTTGAGATCACCGTATTGGATATTATTTTTCTCAAATGATCTCTAAACCACGCGGAGGGTCGCACGACTGGGTACGACAAACACCCCGGAACTTTGAGAT
>JBNKYR010000507.1:0-561 GCA_050300995.1 Crocinitomicaceae bacterium
CTTGATTTCTTCTGGTAGTACTGCTTTGGTTCCGAATAATAACCGAAATAGGGTGAAGTTGGTGGCTCTGCAAACCATAGTGTTGTGACTCTATATTACCCTTGGCATGACGTCTGCCCATTTGCCCTTCTTCTCGCCTTTGAGTGTTTTCTTGATTGCCTCAAAAATCAAGGCGTTAGCTCGCTCAACTACTCCATTGGACTACGGATGATATACAGATGCAAAAGAAACCTTCATCCTGACCTAGTGACAGAAATCCTTGAACATGGCACTATCAAAATATTTAGCATTATTGACAGTGATCTGCTGAGGAACTCTGTAGCGATAGATGATGTTTTGCCAAAAGAACTTTCTAATTTATGCAGAGGTCACATTGGTTAGGGGCTTCACCTCCACCCATTTTGTGAAATATTCAACTTCCACCAAAGCGAAGGTGAAATTGACATGTGTGGGGGTTAACTTGTTGACAATGTCGATGCCCCACCGCTGAAGGGGCCATGATGGGCCGATTAGCTACACTGGTTGTGCTCGAGCCTTCGTCTTGCATTAAAACTTCTGACA
>JBNKYR010000508.1:0-560 GCA_050300995.1 Crocinitomicaceae bacterium
ATGATAGAGAGCTACACAACCGAGGAGATCATTGAGTGCTATGCAGATTACAGCAAAGATGGAAAACCGATAGGTGTTCCAGTTTCATGACACCATGGTAAACTCTCTGGTAAAGAAACCAAAGAAGTGAAATCAATCATTGATGTTACTTATGAAAGAGTGTGTGAGGCACATTTTAGCATCATGGATCAGTTAGTGGTTATGAAACCATACGTTGAGAAGCATTTGCAAGAGCTTCGCGAGAAAATTCAAGATGAAGCTTTAATTATGAAACAACATAAGCTTCATTTCACAGCATGGTTGAAGGACCTAAACCTTCCTGTTGGTGAAACACAAGAAGAAAAAATAATTTATTTGTTGGCTGCTGGTCCACATAGTGTGGTTAAATCATGGCAAGCGTATGACATAAATGGCTTCACATTCTATACCAAGGCAAAAGACTGTAGGATCCAGTGCCAAAATAGTGGAGTCAGAGTAGATGCAGAAGATAGCATGGAGAAAAAATGCTTATTATGGGTACATTGAACAAATTTGGGAACTCAATTATGGAATGTCTTTAC
>JBNKYR010000509.1:0-560 GCA_050300995.1 Crocinitomicaceae bacterium
GTTAGACCTCTATTTGTTGGTCATAAATCCTCCAAAATCCACACGGGGGCCTATATGAACTTTCAATCTCCCCCCTTTTTGGTGATTGATGATAGCACTTAGAGTTTTTCAATAGTTAAACATCATAGAGTTTTGTTTTCCAAATTTGTACAAGGAGCCCCCCTAAAGATATGCATGGATTGAACAAGCACACAATTCATACTAAGACGCATGTGAGAGCTCATTTGTACAATTTTACAAAACGTGGGGTGCCTAAAAGAACAAGTGTAATCAAGTGACAAGATACAATGAAACAATATGAATATACACAAAATTACACTAACATGAAACAACAAGACACAACCACAATGGATACAAACTCAGCAAAGTAACTGAATCAAAAATTTATGGCTCTAAGTGTTATAGGACAGTGGAAGATATGAATTTTTTTCTTTGGCTTTTTCGCTGGATCTCTGTATGCAAACAGTAAACAAACTAAAAGACACACAAGTATACCTCACGGGAAAGCCAAAATATGATACCACTTGACAGTAGGACGAGTCCCGATCTTCTGAGAGGTA
>JBNKYR010000510.1:0-557 GCA_050300995.1 Crocinitomicaceae bacterium
GGAGTTGTCACCCCAGGACAATAGGTGCCGCCATGTGTCCGGTATGGAACGGCTTGCTTACTAATTAGGGATGCTGTGAGAAGTGTGCCTTTTGAAAGTGCATCTAGGCCCCCTAGTGGGTTTTGGTGTTTGAATGATAAAATGATTAAAGAGCTAATGACTTTTGCTAAGTGTGAAACAGGAAAAATGTCTTATAAATTACATTGAGATCATTCGTTGTTCAAGACATATGTTATGGCTATGATGATTACATATTTGTGTATGCCATATGACAAGAAGAAGTCATCAAATGAAAAAGAAGAAATAAAGTTGATCATCTATGTCTCATGTCAATTGGCACCTTAAATATATTTCAAGACATGAAGACGTATTCATCTATATCAACATAACAAAGAGTTACAAATGTGAGCTTATCAAGAATATGAAGATATGTGTGAATCATGATAGTAGTTGAAGAAGGATTAACAAGGACTTGATTACGATGAAACATACATTGAAGAAGAGCAAGCGAGGGTCTTGATGTTGAGGTACTAGATGTGATGGAGAAGGGCAAGTGA
>JBNKYR010000511.1:0-556 GCA_050300995.1 Crocinitomicaceae bacterium
CATCCCCATGCTAATTTCCCCTCAAAACCGAACTCTAGCGGCCACCCGAGTTCCACCACCGTTGCCGCTGCACGTCGTCGCCGCAACCTATATTCCGAAGCCATCCTTTCAAATTAAACCATGTGCCAGTCGTGAGAAGCCAAGGACCTAATCATAGAAAAAAGAATCACGTCAAAACTCGATCTGTAGCCTCCGCAATCTATCACTGAAATCTTACCGTTGTTTCTCATCGGGCTGCGACTTTTCTGGCGAACTTGAAGTCAATCCGATGTTACCGGTGAGTTCCCCTTGCCGTACCCTCACTCCCGGACTTTACGAATCCAAAATTGGAGGTCTATAGCTCAAGTTATAGCACTTTCCGGCGAACTTCCGGTGAAGTTCCGGCGAGCAGACTCCATTGTTGTCTTCTACCTTGAGCTTCATCCGAATTTTACAAATAGGTCCCTATATAATTTTTATTTAATTACAGATTAGTCCTTAGTACTTAAAATCTTCATAACTTTCAAACCGTAGCTCCGATTTAGGTGATTCTTACGCTCACGAGTTCGTAGCGATG
>JBNKYR010000512.1:0-552 GCA_050300995.1 Crocinitomicaceae bacterium
GAAGCCCGTGGCCCTGCAGCACCACCGAGCACGTGGGTCGAAACCCCGTGCAGCAGGTCCTCCCTGGTACACTTTAGGTCGCTCGCTAGGGGAGGTGGCGCTACTCACCTATCAGATATTTTGCCACAATACCAGTAAAATCTGACTGCTGCCCCATACGTTCCTCCAGGAATGAAAAAGAGAAAAAGAAAAAGGTCGCCGTCAATAGAGGGCGTGGCAGTTCTCGTCTCTGTACTGCTTCTACGGACTTCGTCCAGGAAGGGGTGGTACTCCTTCGGGTGCAGGCGCGACCGAGCACGCCATCCCGCCCGAACGAAAGAAGAAAAGAAGAAAACGGGTCCTCTCCCAGGGGCAGCCGAGCCCTTCGCCCCTCTCGACTGTTCCTACGGGCGTTTGTTTCGCGCAAAGCGCGGAGCCTGGCGAGTTTGCCACGCTCGCCACGCTCTTTTCGGGAGAGTTGGTAGTCACTTGACGTGAAGCCCGTGGCCCTGCAGCACCACCGAGCACGTGGGTCGAAACCCCGTGCAGCAGGTCCTCCCTGGTACACTTTAG
>JBNKYR010000513.1:0-548 GCA_050300995.1 Crocinitomicaceae bacterium
GATTCAAGTTGATTATTGATCTCATCCTAGCGAAGCATAACATGCCAAAAGACTTATACCAGTCCAAGAAGACTGTGTCCGGTCTTGGTATGATCTACGAGAAGATTGATGCTGTGAAAAAATTGCATGTTGTTTTGGAAGGAGCACAAGGACAACACCAAATGTATGCATTGCGGTAGGTCCAGATACATGAAGGTGATAAACGAAGATGGAGCATCTGTCACCACAAAAGTGGCAGTCAAACAACTTCATTACATACCTATCACGCCAAGGCTGAAATGGTTGTTCCTGTTCGAAGAAACAGCGAAGCAAATGAGGTAGCATCATGAAGGGAAACGTGAAAGCAAAGACCCCGATATTATGTCCCATCCTACGGATAGCGAGGCTTGGCAGACTCTTGATCGTTTTGATCCAGAATTTGCATGGGACCCAAGGTGTGTTCGTCTTGGTTTGTCGATGGTTGGTTTCCAACCTCACAGCACCGATAATCATCCGTACTCTTGCTGGCTAGTCTTCATGATGCCCTACAATCTTCTCAGTTAGATTAA
>JBNKYR010000514.1:0-548 GCA_050300995.1 Crocinitomicaceae bacterium
GCATTTGTTAATATTAGAGGTGAAGGCCCCTAGACAGCTAGGCGTCACCCTAGAGCTCTCAAGTGTGTTGTGAGTCTTGGGAAAGTTTGTGAAGGTTGACTTCACCTCCGAAAGGAAGAAGCAAGTTAGTGAATCGGGAAAAGTGGTTGAAAGAGACCCGGCTTGGAGTTGGCCTTGTGAGCAACTCAAGCTTCCTCAATGAAGACATAGGAATCACGGGGTTGGTGATTCTGAACTTCGGTAAACAAATCATTATGTCTCCCTTGGTTTACTTTTCGCTTTACCTTCTAGTTCTATTGTGCTTCCGCGTTATATCTTGTGGTGTGCTCTATTGCTTAGTAGATATTGTGTATATCCATCTCTGAATATCTCTAAGAGCTCATCACATATATTCTGTGAACTAGACTGCTTATTGAGGGAAATCTGTTTGAATTCGCTTCATCGGTCAGACCGGTATTGTAGACCGGTCTTGACTGACTAACTGCTTTTAAAGTGTGTAAATTTCAGGTTTTGCCTATTCACTCCCATCTAGGCAACTTTCACCCATG
>JBNKYR010000515.1:0-547 GCA_050300995.1 Crocinitomicaceae bacterium
ACTCAATCCTTATAATTTTCAGTACATCCTGGTGCTCCTTATCTCAGCCATCATCTATCTGATTGTCACTCTTATTCCTAATCCTCCAAATTTCATTATTGATGTTGTTTTGGACAGCGCACTTACTGCCACCTTGTTTTACTTAATAATAAGGAAGTTACGAATAGGAAGTGATCTAAAGCTCATGGCAAACCAAATCGTTTCAAAGTCTATTGAAATTTTTAAGACAAAATTTTAAGACCCTTTGTAAATTTTAAAAATTAAATCATACCTTTGTACCTCGAAAATCGAGACGCTCGAATTTGTCCCATGGTGTAACTGGCAACACGTCTGATTTTGGTTCAGAAGAGTCTAGGTTCGAGCCCTAGTGGGACAACAAAAATCCCGGATATTTATTCGGGAATTTTATTTTAAAATCAATTACTATTACCCAATGTCGAAGGTCAAACTTTTCTCGGGAACCAACTCTCAATACTTAGCCAAGAAAATTGCCCTTGAATACGGTAAACCATTGGGTGAAGTTGTCATTCAAAAGTTTAGCGACGGA
>JBNKYR010000516.1:0-545 GCA_050300995.1 Crocinitomicaceae bacterium
TTCTAGGTTTTTTACGATACGGCGGGTTAACCCCGGCCGGGTTAGCCTTATCCCTTAACCAGGGTCGGGTTAGACGAGTTAGGCAGCATTGGGTAAACCTTAAACTCTTTTTATGAATTCAAATCCTTTTGATCCAAATTCAAATTTAAACTTTGAATGACTTCTATACGAAAAATAATATACGGGAGCACTTCATCACACAATAAAATATGCAACGGCATGAATGCAACAAATAATTATTTATTTAAATATATAACCTTAGAGAATTCTATTTTTTTGAAAATGAGGGCGTTACGAACCTACCCCCCTTAAAATGAATCTCATCCCCAAGATTCGGATGGATCAAAAATGAAACATGGAAACACGGCTTTCAACGCTTATTCTCTCTCCCAAGTAGCTTCTTCCTCAATACGATGGCTCCATTGCACCTTGTACATCTTGGTCCTCTTGTTCCAGGTAACACTTTCTAAAATCTTGATAGGGTACTCTTGATAAGAAATGTCTTGTTTAGCATCCAAGTCTTCCATGGTGAAAGTGGACTATCG
>JBNKYR010000517.1:0-544 GCA_050300995.1 Crocinitomicaceae bacterium
TCAGCCTTTGAACATCCTAGTGGTTTAATAACAGTAGTAATTGTAATTCTCACTTCAATTGTAATTTTATTAACACGGAAAAAATGGCATAAACTACTGTTAATTCCATTGGTGATCAGTTATTATGTGATCATATTACTGTCTTACTTAGGAATTCAAAGCACGGGGTGGGCAGCAGTTCCAGTCGGTGGAACAATTCTATCTGGATTTTACCTTTTGGTAATAGGGACAACTGCGCTATTTCTAATCGCCAAAAGCAAACCGATTAAGGAGAATATTGATCCTGAATGTTTATAACATCAACTAAAAGTCACGGGCTGAACAACCATAACCGAGAAGCCCGCGTCTCCTAGTTGAGAAACGTTATCGGTAATTAAAATTAGAGTATGAAACGTCTTAAAAGTCGACCATTCTTATTATTGTTTTTCTCATTCCTTGCATTCGGATTTGTCTTTAATAGTATTCAAGATCAAGAAACACAGCTAATTGCAATAGCTGATGAATACAAAACATATAGCCAAGATGTTAGCGTAAGAACCGTTGT
>JBNKYR010000518.1:0-544 GCA_050300995.1 Crocinitomicaceae bacterium
ATCTAGCTCGTGCTCCTAGGTTGTCTATTGTTGTACTTCCTCCATTCTAAAATATTTATTGTTTGATTTTTTATATTAATTTTGATCACTCATCTTATTCAAAAAATTATAATTATTGTATATTTTTATTATAATATGATTTATTACTATATAATGTAGTTTAACTATATATTTAATTTTTTATAACTTTAATTTTTTAATAAGATGAATGGTCAAAGTTGGTTAAAAAATCAAAGACGACAAATATTTGGGAACGGAGAGAGTATAAATTTTACAAAAAATTCATAGACATCAGTTTAATTTTATAGAAAAATATAATTTGAGGAAAAATGATCCCCAAAAAAACAGGAGGCTTTTATATTGTTTTTGTTTCATCGATTCTTCTTTTCCTTAATTCTCCTAGCTAATCCTTGGAAATGAAACAAGACCTCGTCTCTCTTGGTGAAAACTCGACTCCTTGTATCACGCGCACGAAATAGCAGAGGAGTAGAATGAGTTTAAAGAAACTTGCTTCTGCTATCGTAAAACACGTTTTAGCCCGTTA
>JBNKYR010000519.1:0-542 GCA_050300995.1 Crocinitomicaceae bacterium
ACTAATCATTCCAAGGATACTGGGTGTTGCATCATGCTCAACAACCTGTCCGATTTTACGCAATCCAAGTGCCTCCAATGTTCTTTTTTGGTTCTCTGGCCTTTTGATGGCACTCTCTTCCTGTTTTACCTTAATCTTTGACATACTATCCTTTGTTTATCCTTTAAAGACTTTTTCCAAAGAAACTCCTCTTTGTTTTGCTACGGTATCCGCGCTTCTCAATTGCAAAAGGGCATCGAAAGTTGCTTTTACCACGTTGTGAGGGTTGGAAGAACCTTGTGACTTCGACAATACATCGTGCACACCTACGGCTTCCAATACCGCCCTAACAGCACCACCGGCGATTACTCCGGTACCGTGTGAAGCTGGCTGGATATAAACCCTGGCACCTCCAAATTTTCCTTTTTGTTCGTGTGGAAGGGTTCCTTTGTTCAAAGGAATACGTACCAAATTCTTCTTGGCATCCTCGATGGCCTTTGCGATGGCAGTGGCAACTTCTTTGGATTTACCCAAACCATGTCCAACAACACCGTTTTCATCAC
>JBNKYR010000520.1:0-542 GCA_050300995.1 Crocinitomicaceae bacterium
CAAAAATTCTTATTCTTGCAAAATGTGGGTGTTACAGATCTGCCAGAAATGCTAATTCGGTGACCGGTTGAGTTTCTCACTGCCGTAACTCGCATATCGCTAACCGTTTGGAGCCGTTTGATGGACCATCAGAAAGCAGCGACCTCGATGGTCAAAATTCTGTAACTCCTAAACCGTTTAGCGGACAGAGTCGTATGAGTAATGTATAGGAAACTGGGAGAGTTTCGCAAGTTTTTGGTGTTCAGCTCCGGGATAGAATCCTATCCGAACCATCCTGTTTTGGCTTTTTCCTTACTACTGTTTGCTTTTATACAGATTTCAGTTTCTATTCTTCCGAAGTGATTCATTTGGGGTTAGTAATGTTTTCATTGCTGTGGTTTCAGATGAACATGGATGACTACCGCCACTTCTTCCTCACCAAAGATGGGAGACTTTGTTCCACGGTCTAGAATTGCGTAGGGTTCCCACGTGTGCTCTACGATACACTCCTCCATCTTGGCTAGGACGGGGAGGTTCCTATCTACCACTATTGCTTGTCTATG
>JBNKYR010000521.1:0-542 GCA_050300995.1 Crocinitomicaceae bacterium
CAGTGACCCAATTGGCTACGTAGGCTTCTATATATCGATTTCATAATTTGATGGTTCCAATTATATTACTGTACTAATATATATGGTCTAATTTCAGCCTTCTTGGTGTGGTTTCTTTGAATGGATCGAAGAGGTGAAGAGGACCCCAACTCCCACACTAGAAGACGATGAGCAGTACAAGAACAGAGAGATTAACTATGAAGCTGAACGTCAGGCACGACAGAGGCACAGAGGCGAGGATTTGATTTCACGTACTCGTATGCAATGGAAAGAGTACAACCTTAATCAGCGTGTATGACAACTTGACGTTTATGAAGCACATCTACGTAGATGTGATCGCCATGAGGCCAAGATTCATGCAGCAAGAATGAGGGGTGTGGATATGGGAAGCGACGGTGGATCTGAGTAATCGTATGTATCATTTATTTTAATAAAAAGGCATGTTAGGTTTAGTTCGGACACTACTAGGTTTGTAATTAAGTGTTCTGATTTACGTGCTACTATCTAAGATTTGTAGTCTGATGGAAAGAGCTTGTTTCGTG
>JBNKYR010000522.1:0-540 GCA_050300995.1 Crocinitomicaceae bacterium
GCCCAAATAATCGGACCAGAAATCTGATTATGTGTAGGTGTGGATGTATCGCTGGTGTTGATGTCCACATCAGCAATAATATAAGATTCATTCCCCAAAACATTCATTGCCATCGTCAAAATTGCTGGCAATGCCAGCTCCGTATTCTAGAAAAAGGCTACTACGCCAAATAAAGCCAGTGCCATGAACGAAAAAGCATTATTCCAGCTTTCGTTCATCGGCTCAAAAGAAAGACCTCCGATGAAAAAAGAGGCACCTCCAAAAACGCAAAGGGGGTTAACAAAACGACCTCCGATGAAAAAAGAAGCACCCCTAAACATACAAGGGCCTCAAAAGATCTCCAACAAAAAAAGAGGCACCCCTAAAAATATAAGGGGCTCAAAAGACCACCGATGAAAAAAGAAGCATCAAAAAATACAAGGGGCTAGCCTTTGCACAAAATAGCGAATGCTTCGTTTCAAAAGAAAATGAAAAAATGGCTAAGTGCCAACATTCAAAAATTCAAGGCTTAACTTTTGCTTGAGATGACGAATTCTTCAT
>JBNKYR010000523.1:0-539 GCA_050300995.1 Crocinitomicaceae bacterium
ACGGCGAGCGGCAGTCGAGTTAGACAGTTAAGGCCGGTAAAGCGTGGTTAACCCCTGGGTTATGGTTGTTGGGCCAACTTCTACCGATGGGCTGCTATTGGGCCTCAGCTGGTTGGGCTGCATGGGAAAAAGAAAAGGGGAGGTCGGCTAGGCCAGATTGGCTGGCGTTGGGGAAATTGGCCCATGGCCAGTTTTCTATTATAAAAACCTTCCAAATTTGCAATCGTTTTCTATTTTGAAAACTTATTTGAATTCAAATCAAATTCAAAGTTTGAACGACTTCTACTCACAAAATAAAAATATAAGAGCACTCCACCAATCAAGGAAAAATTATGCATCGGCATGAAATGCAACAATCAAATATTTATTTGGGTATATATAATATAGAATATTATTTTTTTTTGAAAAAATCAGGGTGTTACAGTGAGCACCTTCGATCGAGACCTTGCTCAGAGTGCTCCCCGCATCTCCCTCTCCCTCTTGCGTCATTCCTTCCCCAGTCCAACCACGGGAGCTCGCTGCTACGAGGCGCTCCGTTC
>JBNKYR010000524.1:0-539 GCA_050300995.1 Crocinitomicaceae bacterium
CCCGGGTTGATCTGAACCCCAGCGGTGCGATGATCCGCTACACCCAGAAGCCGGCACTCATGTCAGATTCACCTCCACCGAGTAAGCCGCCCTACATCATCTTGGGGCAGCGGGTTGGAGTGAGGTATGGCAAGGTGTTGATTCCTAACCCCGCTTATAAGGGAAAGGGTCGCACTGAGTCGGCCTCGTCAAACCCGACACCGAGGGTGCAGTGACGTCGTCCTCCTCCAAAGATCTGTGGTCCACCTGGAATGCTGGAGTTCACCAACGATGACATGGAGGAGGAGAAGGAGGAGCTCTCCAACGAGCTCATGGCGTCCCTAAACTAGAAAATCACTACTTTAGAGGAGCAAGTCACCGAGTTGCACCTAGCGGTCTATAACCAAAAGGATGACTTCAGCATGCTCAGCAAAGCCACCGCTAGCAAGCTAAAGCGCTTACCTAAGGATTTAGGTGACCCTTCACTCTACAACTCCCCATCTCTGTAGGGTGCCTTAGAGAAGTACAATAAGTCACTAGGTTTAGATGTGCCATTACAT
>JBNKYR010000525.1:0-538 GCA_050300995.1 Crocinitomicaceae bacterium
TTAAAGCAGCATTTTTTATTATCCTGACATAATGGCACCGAAGTGTCGCAATTCTCCAGTTGGCATAACCATTGATAAGGATGGTTGTAGAGAATTGAAAATAATCATAATAAATAAAAAAATATGGGAAAAATAATAGGAATAGATTTGGGTACAACCAATTCCTGCGTAGCAGTGATGGAAGGTAACGAGCCGGTTGTAATTCCTAACAGCGAAGGCAGGAGAACTACTCCTTCTATTGTTGCTTTCCTTGATAATGGCAATGGTGAAAGAAAAGTAGGTGATCCGGCTAAGCGTCAGGCAATTACAAATCCTCAAAATACTGTCAGTTCCATAAAGAGATTTATGGGGAAAAAATACACTGAAGTAAGTGAGGAAAGAAAAAACATGTCTTACAAAGTTGAAAAAGGCAATAATGACACTATCAGGGTAAGAATTGGTGACAGGTTATATACTCCCCAGGAATTATCGGCAATGATTTTACAGAAAATGAAATCAACGGCTGAGGATTACCTTGGAACAACTGTATCTGAAGCAG
>JBNKYR010000526.1:0-536 GCA_050300995.1 Crocinitomicaceae bacterium
GCATAAGATGTAAACATATTATTCTAATCACTTTGAACATGGCTAAAACTTGATTAAAAAGTGTGTAAAGCTAGTTGTTGTAGGCTTTAGAGTCTTTACCACTTGAAGCCTTGGCATGTCTAGGAGTCTGACCGCTTGGTCATGTCGGGTCATTCTTGCTGAGCGTAGTCGCTCAAGCTTTTCTTTAACTGTTGTGTGCAGGTTTCTCTCTCTCTCTTCTGGCGATGCCGTTGACAGTCGTCACTAGGAAGTCTAGGCTTGTGTGCTGGATTCCGTACTGGAGCCCGTCGTTAGTGTAGAGTTGTCGAAGAAGATTTTCACTTCTAGGGTGAGGTGAATACTCTTGCGACATCGAGTTGTACGCTTCCGCTAAAATGTTCACTTTCACAAATGTTCTATCTTTTTAAGTACTTGTTGCTTCAAAGCCTTGTAATCTTTACAGAAGTTGTAATAATTTAATTTCTACTTTAATCATATCTTTATATGCTTCATATGTGTGTTTGTGCATTTTCGCTTGTCAAGAATCCCCTGATCGA
>JBNKYR010000527.1:0-534 GCA_050300995.1 Crocinitomicaceae bacterium
CGTACCTGATTAAAATAAGACTCATAAGGTGTGAAGATTATGGCAGTTAACATCGATATTCGTTAGCATTCATCATGAAGCCGATCTGTCTCAGACTGATAAACTAATAAGAACTGAGTACAGAAATTCATATCGAAGGGACTTCAGCATTTCATCGAAGTCAAGATAACAACGGAAGAGTATTTTCATCAAAAGGTCTAGATTTCATTATATAGGATTGAAGAGAACTCCTATTACAATCTACTTGGAGCCTAGTACTACTACAAGGACATAACAGAAATAGATAAAACAGCGGAGGCATGAAGGGCATCAAAGTACTTCAATGATCATGCATCATCATCACCACTGAAAGTTGCCTAGAGGGGGAGGGTGAATTGGCAATCAAACTTGAAACTCACTTAATTTAAACTGTTAAAAAATAGCAGGGCCGGATATGTCCTGCCTAAGGTCGGATATGTCTGGGCTAGGTCGGATATGTCCGATTTGGGGCCGGATATGTCTGATCACCAGAAACTTTGAGCAGCGGAAAAGTAG
>JBNKYR010000528.1:0-533 GCA_050300995.1 Crocinitomicaceae bacterium
ATCAAATCTTTCATAATTGTATAATTGATGAAACTCTGTTAATGTTCCATTCTGATCGAAGAATCTTCCTTGTGAAATAAATATCTCACGACGCAAAAATATACACATGTCGGATATAACATGGTCGACTCCATTCTTTTGCATATCCTTATCAAAAAGATATGCACATTCCTTCTGATAATTACGATGCTGATGAAAAAAGCATAATTTGGTTATTAATTAGCAATGAACAACAGCATAAAGGAACATTTACGAGAACACAGAATGTGAAGATATTACTAGAAAGATTAAGAAGCTAAAAGACACAATGGTAACTTACTTTCTCACGATTGATCATGTATTGTCCAGTGATCCTCAGGTGCTCGCACATGTAATACGCACAATGGAGAGAGCACAAGGGTTGGTTGACACACTTGAAGTCATATCCAATTGCCAACCTCTTCCTGCTCTTAGTGTGCTGGCCATTATTGAGCCTATCAACATAGTACATCTTGGCACTGTTTTCAAATGCAACAACATTAAAATAGAGTTAA
>JBNKYR010000529.1:0-531 GCA_050300995.1 Crocinitomicaceae bacterium
CGATCTCATCACATATAAGAATTAAACATATGAAATGCTCTGAAAGTTAAACTTTATTTACAGCTGGAGTTTCAAATTCGATTATAGAGTTTTGAGCGGAAGGTAGAGAATAAAAGACATTGTGAAAGCGATCACTCATCGATCATGAATGACACCTTGCCCTAGAAGTGCCGACCTCAGAAACTACTCACGTCGGGAGGGAGAGAGAGACACACCTGCAAAACAACATCAAGGCAAAGCCTGAGCAACTAAAGCTCAATAAGACTGACCCGTTAATGTGGTCATAAACAACCGACTCCTAGTATGCAAGGCTTAAGGGGGAAAGTTCTATACTATGTCAAACCCGCACTAAGAGTGAGTCCTTATTTTCAAGTTTAGCTCTAATCAAATCATTTCAAATGAAAAATGCATCCTACTCTAATCATTCAAGAGTTGCAAACAATTAAATGTATTAAGCAACACATCATTAGTTACAATTAAGCTTATTAAACTCATTAAGTTATCTACGTGACGACTGCCGTAAACAAGCGA
>JBNKYR010000530.1:0-531 GCA_050300995.1 Crocinitomicaceae bacterium
ACACAATCTTCCTAATGTCCAAAAATAATGAAACTTGGTAGTATTATAAATAATTTCCAATAGAACAAACTTTCTTTTTGTCCTAACTCCAGAATCTCTCTTGATTTTGAACTATAAAATTCATAAACAATTCCACTTTGAATCTTGCTTGAATATTAAAGGTGTTCAAACCTTTTGGTAAAAATCTCAGAAATTCCACAAAATTCACTCTTCACGTGATCTTCAAGAATATGAATTTAGATTGGCATGGTTACATGACAAGATTTGAAGATTCCATACATGACCTTGATAACTTGGTTTAAAAATTAAAGAAAAAGGGTTTGAATTTGAATTCAAACTTGAGCCGAATTTCATGGTTTATGATTCTCAGCAACTTACAAGATGAGCCACTGTAGATTACAAAGAAATGGCTACAATGAAAAACTAGGGATGTCATAGCTCTGCTTCCACAGCATGAGCGACATCCTCGCGACGCCCGGGTTCGCGTCACGTGCACTGGTGGCTGAGCAATTGCACGTGGTGGGCTCTGAC
>JBNKYR010000531.1:0-528 GCA_050300995.1 Crocinitomicaceae bacterium
CGACCATGGTGCCCCGATGGCTCTGTTCGGCCGGGCCGAGCCGAGGAAGAAGGAACGTCCTGAGCCGTCGGATCTTGGATGAACGATCAAGATTAGAACAAAAATAACTCTTCGTTTTATTTAAATCCAAGCCGTAGATCACCAAATGGACGGTCCATGTTTAATGAAGTCCCGTGGACCCTGTGAGCCGGCGTCGTGGACTCAGTCCACCGCACCATGGACACATTCCACATGATTTTCAGTAGAAAAATAATTTGATAATTATAGAAAATAGTCGGCGCCTGGTCATTTTGCAAAAAAAAACCCAAACTTTTTTGAAATTATGTTTTAGTCCATGTAATTTTACATATAGGTCCCTGTATAAATTTTATATTTACAATTAGGTCCTTTTCTTAATTAATTCGATGTATTTTATTCCCTATTTAACCTATTAGCTTAAAACCTTTGTAACTTCTTGACCATAACTCCGATTGGATTCTTACGCTCAGACGCTCGTAGCGACGAGTAGCATCTTATGGTACTGTTTGA
>JBNKYR010000532.1:0-526 GCA_050300995.1 Crocinitomicaceae bacterium
CCCACCATTCGGCCATGATCTTGCAAGAGACACCAAGAAGCGTAATACTGGATAGTGTTACAAAGGGGAACGCGGACGTTCTTACGGGACACCTGGTGTGGGCCCTCCACAGCTCTAGAACACGGCATAGTAATCAAGGAGAAGATAAACAAGTGCTCATTTCTACTTCAGCCAAGTCTGCATGTTTCCCTTTCCCTTCCTTCCCTTTGCCCTCTCCTCCCTGCAGGGTTTTTCCTACACAGGGGAAAAAAAAAAAAATCCCCCCAAAAAAAAAATCTGAAAGTGGCCGGGGAAAAAAAAAAATCCCCGGTAAAAGCTGTTTTTTTCCTGGGTGTTGGGTAGTCACTGCACGACCAACACAGGGACGAACGGGTGGGGGAGGGGTGGTTGGCGCAAAATCATCTACGAAAAAGCACAATGTCCCTTGCCAAGTTCGGTTTCTCTGCGACGTTGCCGCGCACAACTCGCGATGACCAGCTCCAGTACGACTATGGGAACTGGCAGGGGCCCAAAGCTGACAAACAAG
>JBNKYR010000533.1:0-526 GCA_050300995.1 Crocinitomicaceae bacterium
GCAAACAAAATGATGAGCATGGTGATTTATTTGTCCAAGTTCGGAATCACCACCACGTGATCCCTACATCTTCATTGAGGAAGCTTGAATTGTCCACCAAGAGCCAACTCTAAGCCGGATCTCTTTCAACTGTTTTCCTCACTCCACTAAGCTCTTACTTCTTTCATTACGGATGCGAAAAGGACTTTCACAAATTTTTCCACGGCTCACCATAATCTTGGGAGCTCTAGGGTGATGCCTAACCATCTAGGAGGCTTCACCTCCAAGAGTAAAAAATGTTTCATGAGTGCTTGACGTAACTCAAAGTGCTCAAGGCTTAGGATTAGTGCTCACAACACAAATCTCTCCACCCAACTCAAGAATCTTGCACCTAAAACTTGGACCTCACAAAGAGAGGATGGGGAGAGCTCAAGAGGCTGTCGAAAGGTTATGCAAATGGTCAGGAACCAGCTCACCAGGAGAGAGGGGGTGGAGAGCCTTTTATAGAGAATCTGGAAAACTAGCTGTTGGGGTGTCAGAAACCTGG
>JBNKYR010000534.1:0-524 GCA_050300995.1 Crocinitomicaceae bacterium
CTCCTAAACCCGATGATGTGTTATTACTGTACGTAGCAGCAACCGATATGGTAGTCAGCACAGCAATCATTGTGGAGCAGCCTGAGGCAACAACAGAAGTCAAGCAACAGCCCGTGTACTTTGTTAGCAAGATCTTGAAGGATGCCCAAGTAAGGTACCCACAGGTGCAGAAACTGCTGTACGCAGTAATCATGACGACCAGGAAGCTGAAGCATTACTTCTTGGCGCACACAGTCCGGGTGGTGTCCGATCGGCCATTAGCCCGAGTACTTCAAAGCAAAGAAGCGACTGGACGGGTTGCGCAATGGGCCGTAGAAATTGGCCAATATGATGTTGAATTTGTCCCCAGGTGGGCAATCAAGTCCCAGGCACTCGCAGACTTCAATGCAGAATGGACTGACTCAGGTTTGCGAGGCATTGATGAGTTACCCGATCATTGGGTAATGTATTTCGATGGATCATACACCTTGAGAGGAGCTGGGGCTGGTGTTGTACTCATACTACCTGAAGGTAACACCTTAAAG
>JBNKYR010000535.1:0-521 GCA_050300995.1 Crocinitomicaceae bacterium
CGATACACCAAGACAATCTTCAGCGGAATCAGCCTTTTCTTGCGACGCAAGCGCAGGGATGAATACATCAAGGCTACCTTCAAGAGCTACTGGAAGGGTGCCCATCAGAGGTGGATTCTTGTGGACATGTATGACTAACCCCCGTGGGTCAACAAGCTTCTATTCCTTCCAGCTATCAAGAATAATCGGATGGAGCCACCGATGACCGATCGCTTAGCCGCGCTGACCAAGCGCATTGCTGAACTGTGCCAGGCCAGCCTCGAGGCGTGCCACTACATTGAAGAATTCTATTTTCGATGGATTCGCCCCCTCGGTCGCCGGATGATACTGGCACTCAAATGTCCACGAATGGCCAATCCCTACCGTGAACCTTCAGAGGGTTGTCTCTTTGTCCTTTCTTCCCATTGTTGACAACAACCTTGTTCTGATCTGATATATCCTTTTATACGATGTAGCTCTATCGTCTGAAGAAATAGACGGGTTTGTAGCCCATCTGTTTGATAGGGGCGTGCCGAATGCAC
>JBNKYR010000536.1:0-520 GCA_050300995.1 Crocinitomicaceae bacterium
TCTCCCTAGGAAAGATTTGATGACAATGAAGTGAAAGAGTTCCAAATTTGACCAAGAAATCAATTTCGACCAAATTCGAAATGATTGGATAAAGAAAAGACTAAAAGAGATATTGAAGAGATTCCTTGACATCAAAGAATTTCAAGATGGAGTTATCAAGATAAACTCCATTCCATCTTAGATTTTGGCTCAAAATGGTAGCCATGAAGTCCTTCCATTTCAAGCTTCTTTGGACTTTGAAGGATTTCCTCTTTTGATGTGGCGATGATAATTGAATCTTTCCAAATAAGCCTCGATCACACTTGAATTGAAGATATTCAAAGATAGAAGATTTTCACGAGGAAAATTCAAGGAATTGATGGGGGATATAGAATTTGAGATTTTAGAACTAGAGAAGTGCCTTTTCACTCATGGCTAGCCAACAAGCATCAATGTGAACTATAGCCATGAATGAGTGGACATGGTCACAAAGACCAAAAGAAGCAAATATTTTGAAAACCACAAAACCTATCAATTCTAG
>JBNKYR010000537.1:0-520 GCA_050300995.1 Crocinitomicaceae bacterium
GATAGCCATCATTACCTAATGCGACACTTGCAGCGCCTCCTTTATTCATTTCTGCAGCATTGGTAATAATGTTGATAGTACCTCCAACAGCTGGAACCGCCAGTTTTGTGGCACCAAGTCCTCTTTGCACCTGCATGTTAGATGTTACATCAGAAAGACCGGCCCAGTTCGACCAATAAACCCAGCCATTTTCCATGTCGTTGACAGGGATACCATTGATCATTACTGCAGTATTTCTCTGATCAAATCCTCGAACATTGATTCGAGAATCACCAAAACCACCACCTTGTTTTGTGACATACACAGAAGGAGTAGATTTTAAGATCTCTGGAAATTCCTGATTGCCAAGCTTCTGCTCGATTTTCTTTCCGTTAATGGTGGCAACAGCTACAGGTGTCTTCCGATCCACGGCCACAGATGCAATAACTTCTACTTCCTGTAAGCCGATTGATGCAGCCCCAAGTCGGATATCTCCCAGGTTTGTTGATTGCCCAGAACGGACAGTTGCAATAAGTTCCTT
>JBNKYR010000538.1:0-518 GCA_050300995.1 Crocinitomicaceae bacterium
GTTCAGGGGGAGGACGAGGCTCTCTTGCAGGCCGAGGCAGGACTGCCTGAGGACCTAGTCTGGTCGGACTCCACCTCTTCAGAGGAGGACGA
Organism: Crocinitomicaceae bacterium; assembly: GCA_050300995.1. Taxonomy (GTDB): domain Bacteria; phylum Bacteroidota; class Bacteroidia; order Flavobacteriales_D; family Crocinitomicaceae; genus UBA4466. The sequence goes on from JBNKYR010000538.1 coordinate 93, forward strand.
CACAGATTTCTTCCCCGATCCGGAGGGAGGATCGTCAGAGCCACCTGTTCCGTCATCTGTGCCCAGTCCTCCACCTACAGTTTCAGAGGCACAGGTGACCCAGCCGTCCGAGCTCACAGGTTTACTTCAGCAGCTGATACAGCAGCAGAGAGAGGACAGGCTTGCAGCTTCAGAGGCCCACAGAGCTTCAGAGGCACGATTTGCTCAGCTTCAGCAGGAAGCAGCTCGTGACCGTGCCGCAGCAGATGAGAGGTTTGCTGGCTTACTTGACCGAGTCACTCAGCGGTAGGATGCACAGATACATCAGATGTAGCAGGGCATGTTTGCCATGTTTGGTATGGTTCAGCAGCTTCTCACTCACACCGGGTTAGTCCCGCAGCAGCAGACAGGCCTTCAGGGCATGAGTGCTCCAGCCCTTGCTCCGAC
>JBNKYR010000539.1:0-517 GCA_050300995.1 Crocinitomicaceae bacterium
CAGTCAGTTTGGAAGAATTATTCGGTACAGTCGTTCGAGTATCTTGCAATTTCTTGAGAGGTACAGGAAGAGTCTTGATAAAATTTATTAGTCCTGTTTTAATGGCATTCGCGGGCTTGCCGGCTTTTCAGTAAGCTTTTTTGTTTCAAACTGAAAAACTGGCAAAAAACTGGCAAATCGAAAAAAACAACCTCCCAAAAAGCAAAAACGCCAAGGAAATTGATACTCCTTGACGTTTTCTAGTCCTGCAGCCATACAGGCTTATTTTCTACTTTAAACAGTTTGCGGTCTGGACGGGACTCGAACCCGCGACCCCTTGCGTGACAGGCAAGTATTCTAACCAACTGAACTACCAAACCAATTTTCTAAATCTCTTCGAGATACTGACAACAGTCAGTCTTTGCTAGAAATTGTGTGATGCTTTTCGTTTAAAGCGTGGGCAAATGTAATACTAATTTCCTTAATCCTCCAACTGTTTTTTGAAAAAAAAATAAACTTTTTTCTAAGTGCTTAATTT
>JBNKYR010000540.1:0-517 GCA_050300995.1 Crocinitomicaceae bacterium
ATTACGGATGCGGTGGTGCCTGTTGCTAATGTCGCAACATTGTCGGATGTAATCTCCGCATGTGAAGTAACAAGTTTAACCCCGCCAACTGCTACGGACAACTGTGCCGGATCAATTACCGGAACGCACAACGCAAGTCTGCCGATAACTGCACAAGGCACCACCGTTGTTACCTGGACCTATGACGATGGCAATGGAAACACATCGACTCAAACACAAAATGTGATTGTTGCTGATAATACAGCTCCTGTTGCAGATATAGCAACATTATCGGATGTTACTTCGGAATGTTCCGTAACAGCGCTGACTGCCCCGACGGCTACTGATAACTGTGCCGGATCAATTACCGGAACGCACAACGCCAGTTTGCCGATCACCACGCAGGGAACAACAGTCGTTACCTGGACGTATGATGATGGAAACGGGAACACATCCACACAAGTACAGAATGTAATCATTGATGATGTCAGTGCCCCTGTTGCGGATAATGCATCACTACCTAATGTAACGGCAGAAT
>JBNKYR010000541.1:0-515 GCA_050300995.1 Crocinitomicaceae bacterium
GTTTTCATTCCGTGCCATCCCGCAATAATCCCAGATCGCCAATCCCAGCTCGCGATGAATCTCATTGATAGTGCGCTTGCCTTGGAGAGACATGATTTTTTGGATGTTGTCCTTTACCGTGGTTTCGGTGCTCTTGAATTCCGGGTGTTCGGAAGAGACCGAACCGGGGATTTCGTCGGCCAGGTAACCGCCGATGGTGTAAGGCAGGATGAAATAACCGTCGGCCAGACCCTGCATGAGGGCGGAAGCACCGAGGCGGTTGGCGCCGTGATCGGAGAAGTTGGCCTCTCCAATGACGAAAAGACCATCCACCGTGCTCATTAGATTGTAATCCACCCAGAGGCCTCCCATGGTGTAATGAACAGCCGGAAAGATGCGCATTGGAGTTTTATAGGGGTTTTCAGCGGTTATTTTCTCGTACATGTGAAAGAGGTTTCCGTATTTTTCGCGAATCGTCTGCTCACCCAACCTCGAGATGGCCTCTTCGAAATCCAGGTACACGCCAAGGCCAGACT
>JBNKYR010000542.1:0-514 GCA_050300995.1 Crocinitomicaceae bacterium
GATTTTGGCCTTGCGTGCAGCCGGCTTCACCCCTTTCAGCTCGGCCCGGAAACGCAGGTATTCGTCCACGCGCATTTCGGGATAGAGCGGACAGCTTTCCGGCAGATAGCCAATACGCCGCCGCACGTCCTGGGGATGGGTCGAAATATCATAGCCAGCAATCTCGATGCTTCCCGCATCCATCGGCAGATAGCCCGCCAACATGCGCATCGTCGTCGTCTTACCAGCGCCGTTCGGCCCCAGAAAACCAACAATTTCACCCCGAGCCACCTCGAACGAAACATTATCCACCGCCAACCGCGATGGATACTTCTTTGTTACCCCATTGACCTTGATCATATTTAAATCCAAATGCTAAGCGGAGCATTATGCCTGAACCGGGGAACGAGTCAAGCAGTCGGGATGCCTCCACTAAAGCGTTAACAAACGTTACAATCCTTGCAAAGATTCCTGAGCGATCGATCCCATGTCGCCTCGCCTTCCTTCGAAAAGAAGCATCCGGGAATCTGTCCCT
>JBNKYR010000543.1:0-514 GCA_050300995.1 Crocinitomicaceae bacterium
CAAATTCAATTTTTTGAGAAAATAAAAAAAAATCAGGAATTTTTTTGTAAAAAGACTCGAACAAATTCTGAGAAAATTGGTGAAGAAGGTTTTTGAAAACGACATTGTTTTATTATTTAAAATTCAAATATATTCAAATTCAAATTTTTTGAGAAACAAAAAAAATCAGGAAAAAAATTGTAAAAAGACTAGAACAAATTCTAATCAGATTTGTGAAGATTTTTTTTGAAAAAGACATTGTTTCATTGGTTAAAATTCAAATCTATTCAAATTCTAGTTTTTAGATAATAAAAAAATCCGGAAAAAATTGTAAAAAGACTAGAACAAATTCTGAGCAGATTAGTGAAGAAATATTTGAAAAACGACATTGTTTCATTTGTTAAAATTTAAATCTATTCGAATTCAATTTTTGAGGAAATATTTGGGCACAAGGGTAATTTGGGCATTTAAAGAAATATTTAACGACAATCTAACGGTGATGGCACTGAAGGGTAAAAAATTGCATCTCGATGAC
>JBNKYR010000544.1:0-512 GCA_050300995.1 Crocinitomicaceae bacterium
CGACCGCCGTGTCCGAAGCTCCGACCGGCCGACCGCTCCCGCCTCTGCCGCGCCGCCTCCACCGCGCCCTGTCCGAAGCGCCGACCGGCCCGCGCCTCCCGCGCGCCGCCTCCACCGCGCCGTGTCCGAAGCGCCGACCGGCCCGCGCCTCCCGCGCGCCGCCTCCACCGCGCGCTGTCCGACCGGCCGACCGCCCCGCGCCTCCCGCGCGCCGCCTCCACCGCGCGCTGTCCGACCGGCCGACCGCCCCGCGCCGCGCCGCCTCCACCGCGCGCTGTCCGACCGGCCGACCGCCCCGCGCCTCCCGCGCGCCGCCTCCACCGCGCCCTGTCCGAAGCACCGACCGGCCCGCGCCTCCCGCGCCTCCCGCGCGCCGCCTCCACCGCGCCCTTGTCCGGAGCCGCGCCGCCGCACCGGCTCCGTGCTCCTGCCTCCTCCGCGCCTCCACGTCGCCGGTGGCGTCGTGCTCACCGACGGGCTCGCGCCGTGCTCGCCTCCCCCTTTGCGCGCCC
>JBNKYR010000545.1:0-510 GCA_050300995.1 Crocinitomicaceae bacterium
GGCCACGCGGTCAGCTGGGTTGATGCCATGGGCCCGAGTCAGCCCATTGCAGAGTCTTACTTTTTTCAAATTTCGGCTTTGCTTAAATTCCGTGAAAATCTAGCTTTCAAAATTGGTATAAATTCAAAGAAAATTCAGAAAAATGTAAAATAAATTTCTGTTGAATCCTTGGGAGTATGTCTTGGCTGTGGTTCTGACCACTTTCCATTTTAAGCTATATGGTCTCCTAGGAAATTCCTATAAATCAAAACTTATAGTACTTATTTACAAAAATGCACAGACATTAAAATCTCCAAACTTTGCATAAATATTCACATCATACTCAGTAGCTTGTACAAAATTGCTCATATTTATATTCTGTTTAGATTATTTGTTATGATTTAATTTCTATTTTCACAGTAAATAAATTGTAGTAAATTGAATAGGCTTAGAAAAATATGCATTCTTAGTAGAATGCTTCCTATTTATGTGTAGGACATGCATAGAATCAGAGAGCGAGATTAGAATCCT
>JBNKYR010000546.1:0-507 GCA_050300995.1 Crocinitomicaceae bacterium
GTAGCCTCCAGTATAAATCAAAAACTAAAGATTGTGAAGAATCATCTACATTGAGTTAAGTATTACCTCTTTCGCTTTTAATTGTCATTCTAGCTCTGGATACGGGAATTAAGGAGAAGTGAAAAAGGTGTGTTGCACAGGAAACAAACAAGGATGAGAGATGGAGGTAGAGATGTATTTGAAAGAGAGAAAGGTGTATTGGATAGTGAGAATGGCAATTATTAGGGCACAAAATTTGAATCCTAGAATGAAAATTAAAAGGGAACAGAGGGAGTAATATTTAATAAGCATTGCTAAAAATTTACTGACCCAAGTTGCCCAAACCATGTGTTTATCAATGCAATAAAATTTGGATTTCTGAAAATCAACAAAAAACTATTCTCCATAATATTAGCAATGTATCTTGGAAAGAAACAGTACCATGTTGTATAGCTCAGTGACATTGAGTTTAACACGAAGGTTGTGTTCCAAAGCATCTTGAACAACAACTTTCTCATTGTCATCCCT
>JBNKYR010000547.1:0-507 GCA_050300995.1 Crocinitomicaceae bacterium
TAATTTTGACATAGATGCCAGTAAAAAGACCGTCGTATCTTCTACGGCAACCTGGTTATCTACGTCCGCATAGCCATATGATTCCAACCATACAATTTCTCCGTCTTTTACAATTATCGTAGACACACCGGGAAATTTTTCCAGGTTCATCTCATTTAGAATATAGGAATCTACTGACGCGTTGGGATTGGGGTTTATTTGCGAAAGGCTTATACCTGACCAAAATGTTGCCAATAGTATTGAGAGTGTTTGTTTCATTGTGTATGGCGTTTCTCAACCAGGAGACGCGGACTTCTCGTCCCGGTAGCTATCGGGAGTAGTTGTTCAGCCCGTGGCTTTCAGTTGATGTTATAAACTTCATTCTATAGTAATTGTGTCGGAATGTATTGATTTGACTTTATTGTCTTTGAAAATTTCGGATCATTCTTTAATTCAGAATTGTAATCGTCAAGAGATTTTTGAATAACTTTTTTCTTTTCAAGTTTTTTGACGATTGATTGATATTCT
>JBNKYR010000548.1:0-507 GCA_050300995.1 Crocinitomicaceae bacterium
TTCTTGCTGGCCAATTTTCGTCATGCCTTACAATCTGTTGTCCAATAAATGTTTGAAACAAGATTTTATGTCCCTTGTCATTCTGTGTCCTAAGGAACTGAAGAATTAAACAAATGTATTTTTATGTCCGTTGATGAAAGAGATGAAGGAACTATGACAAGGGGTAGGTGCATATGATAGTCATCTAAAATATCGATTCAACTTATGTCCTGCCTATCTATGGTCAATCCATGATTATTTGGTATATGACAAATTTATCGGTTGGTGTATCCATAGTCGATTGAATTATCCTATATGTATGGATGACTCTGATACATTTAGGCTGGAGTACGACAAGAATGCCACTTTCTTTGATTCTCATCGAAGATTCATTCCATTGAATCACCCATTCAGGGGTGACAGATGATCGTTTCTGAAAGGAAGAACTGTTAGTAAAAGGCCATCAAAGCGAAAACTCAGAGTAGATATAATAAAAATGCTCGATAACTTGAAGGAGTCAGAAAATGG
>JBNKYR010000549.1:0-506 GCA_050300995.1 Crocinitomicaceae bacterium
GGTCTTTGAATTTGATTCAAGGATTTAAAAATCCAAATCCAAGTTTTAAACCGTTTCAAATAACTTTTGAATTAAAATAAAAAGGACGGTAAAATCAAACCAAGATTTTGGGACGTTTCAAAAATAGAACTCTTGCAATTTGGTTCAAAGATTCAAATTTAAACCAAGGATTTAAATCAAACAAATTGAAGTAAAGTTTTGAACTTCAAAACAAAGTTTAAATCTTTTTGAATGATTTTGTGAGAATTAAAAATAAATAATTTGTTTGAAAATATTCACAATCCAAATAAATGAATTTTGAACACTAAATAAATATTTTTGACTTGATAAACTCATTTTAAATTAAAGATAAATTCAAATAAAAATCATTTCAAATGAAAATAAACAAAATCCTTTAGAAAATTTGAGTTTCTTTTAGAAAATGGTTCACATTCCGAAATGAAAATTTCAGGATATGACATCATATCCATAAATCATTCTAGTTCATGAAAGAATGATCCTACATG
>JBNKYR010000550.1:0-506 GCA_050300995.1 Crocinitomicaceae bacterium
AGTCTCCATATCCCTGCGGACCATTGAGGTAAGGCAAGGCTCCCAATACAAACTCACGGCCATTGTTCAGCGGTGGGTTGGTTCCGGTTGGAATCCAGTAGGCCGGACCGGAATTGAAATCTTCAAAGTATGGGAATGTATTGATCGTTACCTGATTGACATTTACTGTGAGATAGCTGGTATCGTTCGACTGCTCAATGTCTGTTGCAAGGTCCGTATACGTCGTAAAATTATACGCGCCAATCGGCGTCATGTCAATCTGTACCGGGAAAGTATACGTCACCGAACCTGTCGCAGGGATCGGGCCGGGAACCGTTCCCACAAGTGTCGTATTCAGCACGCCGGTGATGTCGCAGGTCACCGGAACATTGCTGATCGGCTGGCAACCAAAATTAAAGACTTCAACTGTTACGTTCTGCGTGGCATTGAACAAGCATCCCTGATCGTTTGGTTCGATATACGCAATCACACCAACGTCTCCACCTTCTTTGATCTCTATATTGTCA
>JBNKYR010000551.1:0-505 GCA_050300995.1 Crocinitomicaceae bacterium
CATTCGGCGAGCAGGGTTCGGTCTGCATCCACGTTCACCAGGTCGGGTCTTTTGGAGTAATTGAAGGTGAACCGGGCTTCTTTCTGGTCCACCCAGACGTCGTGCCTCTTGATCTTTTCCCCTTCATGCACCTCTATCCCCAAAGGAAACACAAACAATTCCGCTTGCGTCTGCCTGAGATCCACCGTGACTGTCTTCGCCGTTTCGTCATAGCTGTACTTCACCTCGATCTTCGGGTGGCCGTTGTTGAAATACCATTGGTTGAAGAACCAGTTCAGGTCTTTTCCGCTGATCTCTTCCAGGGCCAGCCTGAGCTGGTGGGCCTCAGCCGTACCGTATCGATTGTCATTCAGGTACAGCCTGATACCCTCTCGGAAGGCCTCGTCACCCAGGTAGCTTCTCAGCATGTGCAGAATGGTCCCTCCCTTGTTGTAGGAAACCGCGTCAAACATGTCCTCGCGAGAGTTGTAGTGAAAGCGGACCAGATCCTTGAGCTCGTTTTCCG
>JBNKYR010000552.1:0-505 GCA_050300995.1 Crocinitomicaceae bacterium
GAGTGCGTTGGAGGAATCTAGTGCTTTGAAGCTTTGAGGGTTGAGGTTCCAACACAAGCAGGCGCGCTCATCGGCTGGGTTGGGGCAATCTATCGCACACTTGTCAGCCGATAATTCATCCGTGGTTGGAAGTTTGAATTTCAATTTTTGAAATGCGATGCTTACATCACAATGTCCTTTCATAGTTGTTACAACAAAGGTAGACCCCATATGTATATACTACCATTGTATAATTTTCAACATTTTCAATTTGAGCATGGAGTTTTTTTTGAGCTGAAACCAATCAGAGCCGCAGGTCAGCAACAAACCGATTGGACCCAATCGTGGTTTCCTTCCTCTCCCCGGAAGACGGTCACCGGCTCACCGCCACCGCCACCGCCACCGCCACACGGTCGGTTCCACCACCAGCAGGTCGCTCCACTCCACTCCACTCCACCTCTTCATGGGTTCGCACCGGCGCGGCGATCAACACAAAACCTTCCCCACACCCGCACCACCCTCGATT
>JBNKYR010000553.1:0-504 GCA_050300995.1 Crocinitomicaceae bacterium
GTTGAGTACTCAATTCAGGAACCAGGTACTCTGATATGAAATCATCGAGTGCTCAATCGCGGAGACCGAGAGCTTTTGCATGCAAGTTGAACGAATAGGTGAACCGCATTGGTGCACCTATTTGGTGTAGCCCCGAGTCTTGAATTAAATCTTTCAGTGAATTTAACTCAGGAGTCTAGAGTCTTCAATTGTGAATCTTTGAAATGTAGATGCATCATGGAGGTGCCAAGCAGCACAATGAGATGCTTGCATTGGGCCTGGTGAATAGTACTGATATGAGCTAGCAGTGTGTCTAATTGTCGCTAAAGTCATATGTTGTTGATGTTGACGATCAAGCTGTTGCGTGATTTCACTACCAAGTCATGCTGGCAATGATGTTGTCGAGTAGGGCTGGCAATGGCATTGCTGAGGTGACGTTGGTCATGGCACGACCTAGATGTGAGTCATGCTGGAGACAGTGCTGCTGAGTCATGCTGGCGATAGTGCTACCGAGGCAACTTGGCC
>JBNKYR010000554.1:0-502 GCA_050300995.1 Crocinitomicaceae bacterium
CATAGCAGCGATGGACAATGATGATGTCAGCATGCCCATCCCTACGATGCCTATAGCAGCGATGGGCCATGCTGACGTAATAAATACCCATCACTACTGTGCTTGAATATGAACGTCGTACGCCTCTTCATTGAACAATCGTGCACACCTATTTAGAATGGACGCCGACGACTCCATATAAACCGGAGATGGCTCTTCAGATGACATCACCTATCAATCGATCACTGAGAAGAGAGGAAGACGACGATGATGGCTTCCAAGGACAACGACAACAAGCGCAAGTATGTAGCTGATGATGTCGAAGAGGAGGTGGAGGAGGCACCGCCAAAGAAGCGAAAGATGATCACCGATGATGGCGACGACAACGATGATGATGACTAGACCCGTCACTATTGTGCCTCTATATAAGTAGATGGACACTGTACCCCCTTCTTCTTCCTCAAAGAGCGCACAGTGCGAGTCGTGACTGTTGTCCGTATGGTGGCCAAAAATGATGAAAAAA
>JBNKYR010000555.1:0-501 GCA_050300995.1 Crocinitomicaceae bacterium
CCACCGGCCAGAATTTGTTTTCCCCGTATCGATTTTTGTTCCTGTCCGCGCGATGAATTTATCAGGCGTATGCTCGTCGTTCCTTCGCGTGGCCAGAATCAATCTGATTTTTTGGTTCCTGTTGTTGCCTGGTTGCGGTTCCTCAGTTTTGGTTCATACTGCTACATTGATTTTGTCTCCAAAATAAGATTTTGTGTGTGATTGAATTATTGCAGGGTGAAGCTGGTGTAATTCTTGAGCTACCGGATCAAAAAGCTCGAGGTTTTAAGTTCAAATTGGACTCCCGCGGTGATTTCCTGAACGCGTCCATCAGATGTTCAGTGAAATGCCTGTGAGGACATGAACTTGTATTTGGTCCGAGTTTTATCATCAGTCTTGCACGTATTCTTGCCAGTATCGATTCGTGTTTCCACTATGATTTCTAACCCGGTTCCGAGGGTCAATAGCCGCTCAATAGCTATGTGGTCTTGGTAGAGTTATAAGAGAGGTGTGTCGCGTCCG